>NZ_JBWLKN010000002.1:0-486408 GCF_059026195.1 Streptomyces sp. A01
CTCGTGGAGCTAAGGAGAATTGAACTCCTGACCTCCTGCATGCCATGCAGGCGCTCTACCAACTGAGCTATAGCCCCGCTGTTCCCCTTGGAGGTGAACCACCTGGTGGCGGTCCCTTCCGTGCCGGGAACGAGAAGAAGCTTAACCGGTGACCAGCCCAGATGCGAAATCCGGTCGGCGGCGGCCCACAGGGGGCCGACCGCTCGGGCGCTCTCGGGTCTGGCACGGCCTCCGCCGCGCCGACCCGGTACGGGACGACTGTGCTGCGACGACCGGCGGGGACCAGGGCGGGACCAGCGTGGGACCGGCTTCGGTCAGTCGTCGTCGCCGAGGACCGGCTCCGGCAGCGTCCCGGCGTTGTGCTCAAGCAGCCGCCAGCCGCGCGCGCCCTCGCCGAGCACCGACCAGCAGCAGTTGGTCAGGCCGCCCAGCGACTCCCAGGTGCGCGAGTCGAGGCCGAGCAGGCGGCCGATGGTGGTGCGGATGGTGCCGCCGTGGCTGACGACGACGAGCGTGCCGTCCTCTGGCAGCTTCTCGGCGGCGTCCAGGACCACGGGAGCGGCCCGGTCGGCGACCTCGGTTTCCAGCTCGCCGCCGCCGCGCCGCACGGGCTCGCCGCGCTTCCACGCCGCGTACTGCTCGCCGAACCGTTCGACGATCACCTGGTGGGTGAGCCCCTGCCACTCGCCCGCGTACGTCTCGCGCAGCGCCGCGTCGTACGACACGTCGAGGCCGGTGATCGCCGCGAGCTCCCCGGCCGTCGCCGACGCCCGCTTCAGGTCGGAGGCGATGATCGCGTCCGGCTTCAGCGCGGCCAGCAGCCGGGCGGAGCGGCGGGCCTGGGCGACGCCGGTCTCGGTCAGCTCGATGTCCGTGGAGCCCTGGAAGCGGCGCTCAAGGTTCCAGGCTGTCTGGCCATGGCGCCACAGGACGATGCGGCGGCCCTGGCCGCCCGTGGTGCCGCTCAGTGGAACTCACCGTCCTGCCGGTCGTCACCCTCGTCCTCCACGGCCTTGGCCCTGGCGTACTCCGCGCCCTTGCCCTGGGTGGCCAGCGCGTCGGCGGGCAGCTCAAGCTGCGGGCAGTCCTTCCACAGCCGCTCAAGGGCGTAGAAGACGCGCTCCTCGCTGTGCTGCACGTGGACCACGATGTCCACGTAGTCGAGCAGCACCCAGCGGGCGTCCCGGTCGCCCTCGCGGCGCACCGGCTTGGCGTCGAGCTCCTTGTTCAGCCGCTCCTCGATCTCGTCGACGATCGACTTGACCTGGCGGTCGTTCGGCGCCGAGGCGAGCAGGAAGGCGTCAGTGATGGCGAGCACGTCGCTGACGTCGTAGGCGATGATGTCGTGCGCGAGCTTGTCTGCGGCCGCCTGAGCGGCGGTCTTGATGAGCTCGGTGGAGCGGTCCGTGGCGGTCACAAGCAGGGCTTTCCGGTCGATGGCTGCCCCATGCGGTGGCTGGGGGCGTGATGACTTAAGGGTCTCACGCCCCACACACACTTCCGCCAGCCGTTTCCTGAGCCAGTACGCCGGGCCGGACCGCCCCGTCGGGGCCAGGCGAGACCCGCCCCGCCCCGCCCGCCGTAGCCACGAAGTCCGCGCTGCCCGCCCCCGGCTCCCCCGGTCGGCCGTCGCAGCCGGGCCGACGCGCCCCGGCTCCGCCCGCGGCGACCGGCCGGGCCGGTCGCCGCGGGCGGGACCCGGGGCGGTCAGGTCTTCGGGCCGGTGAAGTCGCGGCCCAGGACGACGGTGACGTCCGCGTTGGCCGCGCCCTTGCCCTCGCGTACGGCGCTCTTCGGAAGGCCGAGCGTCGCCGCGACCTCCTTGGCCTGCTCCGCCTGCTGGGCGTCCGCGTAGGTCACCCGGGACGTCGCGGCCTGGGTCGAGCCGTTGCCGCCGCCGACGACCGTGAAACCGCCGTTGACCAGGGTGACCTGCGCGGTGCTGGCCTTGCGTTCGTCACCGGTGGCGTTCTGGACGCTCACCCGTGGCGTGGCGTCCTTGTCCGGGTTCTTGACCGATCCGCCGAGGATGTCCTTCACCACCTTCTCGGTGGCCCCGGCACTCAGCGTGCCGTCGGGCCGCACGGGGAGCAGCTCGGTGTCGTACGCGCCGTCCTGCGCCCGCTGCGCCAGCCGTGCCAGCGACGCGCCGAGCTGCTTCTCGGTCAGCGACGGGTCGGGGATCTGCGCCAGCGTCTCCACGGTGGTGGTCGCCTTGGCCTCGTCGGTGGAGATCTTCCCCAGCACGGCCCGCATCACCTCGCCGAAGCGCGTCAGCTGCTTGGACTGATCCTCGCCGGGCTCCCGGTGGGTGGCGTAGGCGACCGCGCCCTGCCCGTTGAGCCGCTGCCCCTTGCCGCGCTCGACCAGCGGGTCGTCGCCCTTCTTGGCGGCGGGGACGGTGACGTCGGTGTCGACGGAGATCCCGCCGACGAGCTCGACGAGGTTTTCCAGATACGGGGTGTCCAGCCGCCAGGTCCCCTGGATCTCGGAGCCGAGCAGCGCGGTCAGGGAGTCCCTGGTGCCGCCCGCGCCCTCGTCCTCGACGGCGTTGCCGAGGGTGGTGGTGCCGCCCTCCTCGGCGGAGACCGCGAGCGCGTTGGGCAACAGGACCGTGCTGCCCTTCTTCGTGGTCTCGTTGTCCACGAGTAGGGCGGTGGAGCTACCGCCGCCCTTGGTCTCGCGCAGATGGACGACGATCGCCTGGCGCTGCTGCGGGCCGCTCGCTTCGGAAGCGCTGTCCCCGCCGCCGGACATACCGGGCAGCTTCTCCGCGTACCAGAGGTAGCCGACGCCGCCGGTGAGGGCGAGGGCCAGCACGACGACCAGCACGATGACGCGGGTGCGCACCTTGCGCTTGCGTTCGTCGCGCCGCTCGGAGCGGGTCTCGGCGAACTTCAGCCAGTCGATGACGTCTTCGGACTCTTCGTCCGGCTCCTCGATGAAGGAGAACTGCTCGGTGCGGTACTCCTCTTCGTCCGCCGCCTGTTCCCGCGCCTCCTGGGATTCCCGGGACTCGCGAGGCGGCCGTCCCTCGGACGGCCCCGCAGCGCGGCGGGTCTCCCCGTACGACGGTTCGGCTCGGCGCTGGTCGGGCAG
This sequence comes from Streptomyces sp. A01, assembly GCF_059026195.1. Lineage (NCBI taxonomy): Bacteria > Bacillati > Actinomycetota > Actinomycetes > Kitasatosporales > Streptomycetaceae > Streptomyces > Streptomyces sp. A01. The sequence goes on from NZ_JBWLKN010000002.1 coordinate 3,100, forward strand.
CTGGTCGGGCCGCTGCCGCTGGTCCGGGTAGCCCGGCTCCTCGTAGCGCGGCTGGCTGGCCTGTCGCGGCAGCCACTCCCCCGGCGCGGCCTGGCCGCCCTGCTGCGGATGAAACTGCTGGGGCTGCTGCTGAGAGCGAGGCCGAGTCTGTCGCGCCTGCTGGGGCACCTGAGGAGATGTCGCCTGCTGGGTCTGCTGAGCTTGCTGGGCCTGCGAGGGCTGCTGGGTGTACGGGTCATAGCCGTAGTCGCCCGGGGCCTGTGGCGACTGCGGGGCCTGCTGCTGTGCGGGGAAACCCTGCTGCGCTTGGTACTGCTGCGGCTGCTGTGGCGGCTGCCCCTGGTACTGCTGGGGCGGGTAGTTTCCCTGTTGCTGCTGAGACTGGTGTTGCTGCTGAGGCTGCTGGCCCTGCGGCGCCTGCTGCTGGCCGCCCGGCTGTGCCGCGTACGGGTCGTAGCCGCCATAGGCGTCATAGGTGTCGTACGGCTGCTGCGCCTGCTGCCCGTACGGGTCGTAGCCCTGCCCGCCCTGGGACATGCCCTGCGAGGCGTCGTTCTGACCGGGCTGACCGGGCTGACCGGGCTGACCGGCTTGACCGGGCTGGCCTGACTGACCGGGCTGCGGCTGGTAGACCGGCTGCCCGTACGCGTCGTAGCCGTAGACCTGCGGATCTCCCTGGTACGCCGGGTTCTGCGGGTAGTGACCGCCGGAGTCCTGGGCGTACGGGTCGTGCTGCGGGTCCCCGGGCCAGAACTCTGGGGATGGCTCCTGTCGGTCGTTCACCGGTGCCCCTTCAGCCGTCGTCCCGGTACAGCTCGCGCTTGTCGATGTAGCGCACGACGCCGTCCGGGACCAGATACCAGACCGGGTCGCCCTGGGCGACGCGCGTCCGGCAGTCGGTCGAGGAGATCGCCAGCGCCGGAACCTCGATCAGCGAGACACCGCCTTCGGGCAGCCCGGGGTCCGTCAGTATGTGCCCTGGCCTGGTCACCCCGATGAAGTGCGCGAGGGAAAACAATTCCTCGGCGTTGCGCCACGTCAGAATCTGCGCGAGCGCGTCAGCACCGGTGATGAAGAACAGATCAGCGTCACTGTTGTCGGCCCGCAGGTCCCGCAGTGTGTCGGTGGTGTAGGTCTTGCCGCCCCGGTCGATGTCGATGCGGCTGACGGAGAACTGCGGATTGGACGCGGTGGCGATCACCGTCATCAGGTAGCGGTCTTCGGCCGGGGAGACGGTCCGGTGGCTCTTCTGCCACGGCTGCCCCGTCGGCACGAACATCACCTCGTCCAGGTGGAACTGCGCGGCCACCTCGCTGGCGGCGACCAGGTGTCCGTGGTGGATCGGGTCGAAGGTCCCGCCCATCACGCCGAGTCGCCGCTTCACGGACGCTGTCTGTTCTTCCATGCGTGCAGACCCTACTAAGCGAGGCCGAGCTCCGGGGCCGAGGTCAGCGGTCCCGGTTGAAGCGGGTGGTGATCCACAGCAGGAGCAGCAGGACGAACAGCGCGCCACCACCGGTCAGGTAGGGGTTGAGGCTGTCGTGCTCGCCGCCCTTGGAGGCGAGTGTGACGAGATTGGTGTGGGCGGTGCTGAATGCGGTCATGGTCGGCAGGACCTATCCGGAGGTCCCCACGCCGGAGGCTAGGGGAAGACGGGCAGAGGACTTCGGCCACATCGTATGCGGGGTCGCCGCGCAACCTCACGCCGACTCCGCACGTCTACGGATCTATGCGGGCCCCCGCCGGGCCCGCAGCGCGGAAACGGTCCTTCCGGCGGCACCGGAACCAGCACGGCGACGAGCGCCGGACCCGGTCCAGGGCCCGGTCCAGGGACCGGCACCGAGGCGGCCTCGGAGGCGGTCACCGGAACCGGCTCCCGGCGCGGGGTATGAGCCGTTCCCAGCCTTTTGCGGGCTCGGAAGCGGGCGCGCGACCGAGGCCGGGGTGGGCGGGCACGGGATCAGTCCTGCCGGCTGTAACCGCGCAGCAGGAACCAGGCGAGCAGGGCCGCGCCCACGACGCCGACGACGATGACGGTACGCAGTACCGGCCCGGCGCCGTTGCCGTGGGAGGCGGCGAGCACTTCGGTCAAACCAGTCAGGTGAGGCATTCCTCCACGGTAGCCATGCCACCCGGACGACCTAGGGTGGGGTCTGCCGAAGGGGACGAGGGGCAACGACACAGCAGCCCAACGAGGGGGCACGATGAGCGAAGGCAACACTCACGGGCACGAGCACGTGCCGAGCCGCGAGCGGAGGCGATTCCCCGGGATCTCCTCGCGCGCGTACGAACATCCGGCGGACCGGTCGGCGCTGGTGGCGCTGCGGAAGCTGAGCGGCTTCGACACCGTCTTCAAGGCGTTGAGCGGACTGCTGCCCGAGCGCAGCCTGAGGCTGCTGTTCCTGTCCGACTCGGTACGGGTGAGCGACCGGCAGTTCGCACACCTCAACGACATGTTGCGGGACGCCTGTTACGTACTGGACCTGGAGAAGGTCCCGACGATGTACGTCAACCAGGACCCGCAGCCCAACGCGATGTGCATCGGCCTGGACGAGCCGATCATCGTGGTGACCACCGGGCTCGTCGAGCTGCTCGACGAGGAGGAGATGCGGGCGGTCATCGGCCACGAGGTGGGCCACGCCCTGTCCGGGCACGCCGTCTACCGGACGATACTGCTCTTCCTCACCAACTTCGCCTTGAAGATCGCCTGGATTCCGCTGGGCAACGTGGCGGTGATGGCGATCGTGACGGCGCTGCGCGAGTGGTTCCGCAAGTCGGAACTGTCGGCGGACCGGGCGGGGCTGCTGGCGGGTCAGGACCTCCAGGCGTCGATGCGCGGCCTGATGAAGCTGGCGGGCGGCAACCATCTGCACGAGATGAACGTGGACGCCTTCCTTGAGCAGGCCGACGAGTACGAGGCGGGCGGCGACCTCCGCGACTCCGTACTGAAGATCATGAACGTGCTGCCGCGCACGCATCCGTTCGCCACCGTGCGCGCCGCCGAGCTGAAGAAGTGGGCGGCCTCCCGCGACTACCAGCGGATCATGGATGGCCACTACCCGCGCCGCGACACGGACAAGGACACCTCCGTCTCCGACTCCTTCAGGGAGTCGGCGAGCCACTACGCCAGCTCGGTCCGCAGCAGCAAGGACCCGCTGATGGGCCTCGTACGGGACATCGCGGGCGGCGCCGGGGACCTCGGCGGCAAGCTGCGCGACAGGTTCACGGGCGCCAACGGCGGCGGCAACGGCAGTGGCAACAGCGGCGGCAACGGTGGCAGTGGCGGCGATGGCGGCGACGGGCCCGCCGACGGGACGCCGCCCGGCGACGGCCCGGGCGAGGGGCCCGGTGAAGGGCCCGGCGGCGGCGCTAGTGGTGGCCCCGGGGGGACGGCTGCGCATTAGGCGCGAGGACGCCGCAGAGTGAGTCCGTCGGGCGCCCGGTCGTGTACGGGTTCGTACCGGCCGAGGTGTCCGACGGCGCGCTCTGCCCGGCGAACAGCGGCCGCAGGTAGGCGGCGGAGTCCGGCGCGCATGCCTGCGGCCCCGCCTGGAGCGCACTCTCGACGACCTCGACGTGGTGGTCGCGCAGATCGTCGCGGTCGAAGCGGAAGCGTGCTTCGCGCCGCACGGTGAACAGCGAGTGCGGGCCCGTGCCCGGCACGGTCACCGGAGCCACCTGGTCGCGGCTGTCGGCGCCGGGGGGCGCGGCGCCGCTCCCGGGGGTCGTAGCGCCGTCGTCGGCGCCCTGGGAGTCCTTGGCGGGCGCCTCGGACCCCTGGGCGCCCGGGGTGCCCTTGGCACCCTTCTCCGCTTCGGCTCGCGCGGCACCCTTGGCCGCGGGCCGTACGGCATAGACGTAGGTGTGGTCGGCGATGACCTCAAGGGCGGTCGAGCCCACCTCGCTCACCGTGATCCGCCCGTGCACCCGCACCGGCTCCTTGGCCAGGGAGACCCGCCTGGGGTCGAAGCGCATCACCCAGCCGGTCGCGGCATGCCGCCCGTCGTCGACCGGGTGCGCGAGGCTCTCGTCGAACTGGCCGATCTGGTCGGGGTCGATCAGCAGCCGTACGGCACGCGCCTCGCCCCCGGCGAGCGTCGCCGGGTCGAGCGCGGAGTTGACCAGGAACTCCTTGGTGGTGGTGAGCGCCTTGGCGACCTGTCCCTCGGAGAAGTGCGCCGTGCCCTTGGCCCTGGGCAGCGTGATGCCTTCCGCGCCGATCCGGAACTTCTTCGCCGGGCTGCGTTCGTACAGCTCCTTCGCCGGTCCGCCCGGCACCTCACCGCGCGGGGTCAGCGGCACGACGGCGCTGCGCAGCGGTTCGGCGGGGGTGGCCTGGGGCTTTTGGTACGGGTGTTGTACGCCCATGTAGACGGCGGCGGTGAAGGCGATGGCGATCAGCAGGACGAGGATGACCGCCTGCCGGGAGGACCCGGCCGTCCGCTTCCACACACGCCGGCTGCGCACCGCCGGGGCGTGTTCGACGATCCGCTCCTGCGCGGAGAACTCCTGCAACCGGGCAGCACGGATGAACTGCTCATCGAACACCAGGGAGCGGTACTCGTCGTCGCCGCCTCCCGGGATGCTTTCGGGTGCACCCTCGGGAGGATCTCCAGGCCCGGTCATATCACCAGAGTAGGTCGGTAGGGACGAACATAAACGTCCTCAGGGCTCGACAAGTTCAGACGAAAGCTCACGCGGTCACGGAGACCGGGGCACAGCGGACGCGGTGGGCACCGGGGAGTCGGCCGAGACGGAAGGCAGCGGGCTCGGCCGGCTGCCGGGCGCGCCGTCCACACCGCTGCTCGCGGGCGGCGGGCTGGGCTCCTCCCGGTCACCGGAAGCCCCCCGGTACACAGCGGTGAAGGCCAGGGCCACCACGCCGATGCCCATGAGCACGGCGAGCACCCACGCCACGGGCCGCTGCCAGTGCGTATGGCCCCGGTAGGGGCGTCCCGCCTGGCCGTATCTGCCATACGGGCCGAACACGTCGTCAGGGTCGTCGTCGTCGCCGACGCGGCCGTACCGGGCACTGCCCCCCGCTTCGTCCGGGTCGTAGCCGAACTCACCGTCAGGCCCGTACCCGTCGTCGTAGAGGTCGTCCTCGGTCGGGCCGCCGCGCGATCTGGCCCGAGCGGCCTCGGCATCGGCGCGCGCCTGCGCCGCCGCCAGCATCCGCTCGACGGCGGTTGGCTCATGGACCTCGGCGGACCGCACGAAGTCCTCGTCGAAGACCACGGAGGCGAACTCTTCGTCCGCTGCCCCGCGGCGGTGGTCGTCGGGCTCGTCGCCGTCAAGGAACGGCCTGCCCCCCACGTCGTCCGGCACCCGTCCAGGTTAGCCCTGAGCGTTCGTTTTGGGCAGGGCGTGAGGAGATTCCCGGGCACGCGACCGACGGGCCCGGCGCCGGACCCCCACCGGCTGGGCCGCGCCGCCACCGGACCGGCGGCGGCGCGGGTCAGCGGGGACCGCCGGGCCCCCAGCGGCGCCATACGGGCCGGTACGCGGCGGGCGGCGGCCCGCTCCGGCGCCGGAAACCTGCCCCGCCCCGGCGGCCGACGGCCCGCCGACGGCCTCCACCGGCCGCCTCGCCCCAGCTCACCGGCCACGTGCCCCTCGGACATCACGCGGCTACCTGACGTGTCCGTCGCCCGTCACGATGTACTTCGTCGACGTCAGCTCTGGCAGCCCCATCGGGCCCCTGGCGTGCAGTTTCTGCGTGGAAATGCCGATCTCGGCACCGAACCCGAACTGGCTGCCGTCCGTGAAGCGCGTCGAGGCGTTCACAGCGACCGTGGTCGAGTCCACCAACTGGGTGAACCGGCGGGCGGCGGCCTGCGAGGTGGTGACGATCGCCTCGGTGTGCCCGGAGGACCAGCGGCGGATGTGCGCCACCGCTCCCTCAAGGGAGTCCACGACCCCGGCGGCGATGTCGTACGACAGGTACTCCGCCGCCCAGTCCTCGTCGGTCACGGCGACCACAGCCGTCTTGGACCCGGCGCGCTCAGCGCCCGCGAGCACCGCCTCGTCACCGTGCACCGTCACCCCGGACTCGGCGAGCGCGGCGAGCGCCTTAGGCAGGAACGCCTCGGCGATGTCCTGGTGCACCAGCAGCGTCTCGGCCGCGTTGCAGACGCTCGGCCGCTGCGCCTTGGAGTTGACCAGGATCTCCACCGCCATGTCCAGGTCGGCCCGCGCGTCCACGTACACATGGCAGTTGCCGGTGCCGGTCTCGATCACGGGCACGGTGGACTCCTCGACGACCGTACGGATCAGCGACGCTCCGCCGCGCGGGATCAGCACGTCGACCAGACCGCGGGCGCGCATCAACTCGCGCACGGACTCGCGGCTCTCGCCCGGCACCAACTGCACGGCGTCCACCGGCAGTCCGGCACCACCGACGGCGTCGCGGACCACCCGCACCAGCGCGGTGTTGGAGGAGTACGCGGAGGAAGAGCCGCGCAGCAGCACCGCGTTGCCCGACTTCAGGCACAGCGCGGCGGCGTCCACGGTCACGTTCGGGCGGGCCTCGTAGATGATCCCGACGACCCCGAGCGGCACCCGGACCTGGCGCAGGTCGATGCCGTTGGGCAGCGTGGAGCCGCGGACGACCTCGCCGACGGGGTCGGGCAGCCCGACCACGTCCCGCACGTCGGAGGCGATGGCCCGTACCCGCTCCTCGGTGAGTGTGAGCCGGTCGATGATCGACTCGCTGGTGCCGGCCGCCCGCGCCCGCTCGACGTCCTCGGCGTTGGCCTCGACGATCTCCGCCGTCCTGGCCTCCAGCGCGTCGGCGATGGCGAGCAGAGCGGCGTCCTTCGCCGCGCGTGGCAGCGGAGCCAGCTCAGCGGCGGCTTCCCGCGCGCGGCGGGCTGACTGGATGACGGGCGAGGGGGCGGATTCGCTGCTGCTCATGGCGCGCAGCCTAGCCGGGCGACGCCGCCCGGCCAGCGGGTGTTTCACTCCCCGGGACGCTTCCTGGGACGTTCCTGGGCGCTCCCCCGCCGTGCGGCGTCCCAGCGTGGCGCGGAGCACGCCCGGCCCGGCGTGCGGCACGCCACCGCTTCCCTGTGAGCGACGCCACGCCACGGCGGCGGGGGCGCGGCTCCGTGGCGGTCGGGGGCGCGGCCTGAGCCGTGGCCGACGCGTCGTGCTGGAGGCCCTGTCCGTGCGTATGCCCGTGCGTATGTCCGTGGTTCACGGACCGCGGGTGCGTCGTGGCTGGTCGCGCGCGTTCCCCGCGTCCCTGACGGGGCACGTCCCTCCCCTGCGCGAAGGCTGACAGCCCCCTAATACGGGTGGACGCCGACCGGGGTCGCCGGGGCCGGGCCGTAGCCCTCCGCCACGCGCTGGTGGTACGTCTCCCGGTCGATGACCTCAAGCCCGACGATCTCCCACGGCGGGAGCTTCGCCGTCGAGCGGTGCTCGCCCCACAGCCGCAGCGCGACCGCCGCCGCGTCGTGCAGGTCCCGGGCCTCTTCCCAGTAGCGGATCTCGGCGTGGTCGTTGGCGTAGCGGCTGGTCAGCAGGAACGGATGGTCGTGAGCGAGCTGCTCAAGCGCTCGTCTGACCTCCTTCAGCGGCGCCTCGGCCCCCGAGACGCTGAGCGTGATGTGCCACAGCCGGGAACCTTCCTCTTCCTGGCCCGCCGCCTCCGGCGCCATGGAACCGGTCTCCGCCAGGCTCCCGCTCTGGCTGCTCGCTCCGACGCTGGTCAGCGCGCGTTCCTCGCCGACAGTCCTACGGGTGTGGGTGGGCGCACCCCCATTGCGAGGCTGCGGCCCTGGGCGCCCTCGTGTCACCGGCGGCCTCCTGTTGATCGCCGCTCCGCTCACCCTCGGGCGGAGCTGTGTACTGCTCTCTCGCTCCGGCAACCGCTCCCCGTGCGGCGCCGTGCAACAAAGTTGACCAGCCCGAAGCCACCCGTGTGGCGGTTTTCAGGAAGGTCTCCTTGGAAAGGTGGGAGTTCGCGCGTTTTCCCTCACCCTGCTGACACTTGGGTGACGCCCGTCAGGGGTGCAGCACGACCAGGTCATCGCGGTGCACGACCTCACGCTCGTACGCGGGGCCGAGTTCGCGTGCGAGGTCCCTGGTTGACCGGCCGATCAGCTGGGGCACCTCCTTCGCGTCGAAGTTGACCAGCCCGCGGGCGACCGGCCGTCCCGCGCTGTCGCGCAGCTCGACGGGGTCGCCCGCGATGAAATCGCCCACGACCTGCGAGATGCCCGCCGGGAGCAGCGACGTGCGCCGCTCGACGACGGCCCGCACGGCGCCGTCGTCCAGGATGAGGGCGCCGCGCGGCGCTGAGGCGTGCGCGAGCCACAGCAGCCGGTCGGCGGAGCGGCGGCCCGTGCGGTGGAAGTAGGTGCCCGTGGGGCGGCCGAGGAGAGCGTCGGCCGCCTGGCTGGCGGAGGTGAGCACGACGGGGATGCCCGCGGCGGCGGCGATCCTGGCCGCCTCCACCTTGGTGACCATGCCGCCGGTGCCGACTCCGGCCCGGCCCGCGCTGCCGATCGTCACGCCGTCGAGGTCGGCGGGCCCGGCGACCTCGGTGATCCGGGAGGTGCCCGGTGTCCTGGGGTCGCCGTCGTACAGGCCGTCCACGTCGGAGAGCAGCACCAGCAGGTCGGCGCGTACGAGGTGGGCGACGAGCGCGGCGAGCCGGTCGTTGTCGCCGAACCGGATCTCGTCGGTGGCGACGGTGTCGTTCTCGTTGACGACCGGTACGGCGCCCATGGACAGGAGCTGGTCCAGCGTGCGGTACGCGTTGCGGTAGTGGGCGCGGCGGCTGGTGTCGTCGGTGGTGAGCAGCACCTGGCCGACCCGGCGCCCGTAGCGCGCGAAGGAGGCGGTGTAGCGGGCGACCAGCAGCCCCTGGCCCACGCTCGCCGCCGCCTGCTGCCTGGCGAGGTCCCTGGGGCGCTTGGCGAGGCCGAGGGGCGCGAGCCCGGCGGCGATGGCACCGGAGGAGACGAGGACGATCTCCCGGCTGTCGCCGTGCGCCTTGGCGAGCACGTCGACGAGCGCGTCCACCCGGTCGGCGTCCAGGCCGCCCGCCGCCGTGGTCAGCGAGGACGAGCCGACCTTCACCACGACCCTGCGGGCCGCTGTCACCTCGTGCCTGGCGCCCTCAGGCCCGGCGGCTTCCCGCGGCCCGGCTCCCCGCGCGGGGGCGTCCGTCGCGACCGGCCGCGCGGTCGCCCGTCGTGCGCTTCGTTCCGCATCCCGCTCCGCCGACGCGTCCTGCCCTGTCACGGCCGTTCCCAACTTCGTACCTCGTCGCCATCACCCATGGATGCTCACGCGCGCCCGTACGGGTGCGTGCTCGTGCGCACTGGGCAATGTACGACAGCCGTGCGTGCGATCGCCCGCGCGTTCGCCCCGTGGACGCGGCGGCACGGGCGCCCGCGTACGCGCGTGGACCCCAGCGGACAGGTGTGCGGGGGTCGGCAGGCACGCGCCGACGCCCGCCCTACGGCACGCAGCGGCCTTGACGCCGCCTCCCGGGCCCTCCCCGGCGGCGGCCCAGCGCCCGTTCGCCCGCCGGGCGACGACGGCTTACCGTAAAGGCTGTAATCGTTTGACCCCGATTCGCGGCGATTGGCGCCGCGGCAGATTGTCACCGGGCCTGGCCTCGGCATACGGTCGGTGGTCGACCCGTATCCACACGCTGTCACCCAGGTGACCGCGTAGGGAACGGATGGCCGACACGCATGGCCAGCCCTCTCCTTTTCCGTCGCTCTCCTGCCAGGAGCCCACCCCGTGCCCTCTGCCGGAATCGCCCCCCGCCGAGTCGTACAGCTGGCGGCACTACTCGCGATGATGGTGTTCTTCACCACTCAGCTTGTCGGCGCCCTGCTGCCCAATGTGCCACTCCTGATCACCGCGTCGGCGGCGGGTCTCGCACTCGACCTCTATCTCCAGCACAAACAGCCAGGTCTGCTGTCCCTGCTGGGCAAGATCCGTTTCGATGTCACGGTTCGCCAGCTGTTCCGCGACATGCTGATCGTGGTCGGTCTGCTGCGCATTGACGGCATCAACCCGCTGCACGAGCAGGCGCCGCTGACCGTCGGCCTGCTCCTCTTCTACATCCTGCACTTCCTCTGCCAGGCGGTGGCGGTGCTGGTCAAGCGGCGGCGTTCGCTGCCGTTCGTCACCCGGAACATCGACGCCTCCGCACTGCGGCTGACCGAGGCCCCGCCGCGCCTGCTGGCCCGCCAGCCCGCCCGGCGGCTGCTGCGCTTCGCCGCACCCGCCACCGCGGGTCTGCTGATCACCGCGGCGACCGAGGACGCCCTCTGGGGCGGCATCGGTCTCGGCATCGCGGTCGCCCTGTCCCTCGGTGGGACCGTGTGGCTCGGCTCCTGGCTGCTGCCCGCCAAGCGGGTGGCCAACGAGCAGCAGGCCCTGGCGTGGCTGGACCGCTGGCTCGCCGGCTACCAGCCCACGGTCGGCATGTACTTCTCCGGCGGCACGTCCTCCGCGTACCAGGCGAACATGTGGCTCTCCACGCTCGACGCGCTCGACGGCAACCCGGTCATCGTGCTCCGTGAGCGCTTCATGGTGCAGAAGATCGACGCCACCGACATCCCGATCGTGTGCATCCCGAAGGTCGCGCACCTGATGCGGCTGGAGCACTCGGCGCTCAAGGTGCTCCTGCACCCGGCGAACTCCGGCAAGACCTCGCAGATCCTGCGCATCCCCTCGATCAAGCACGCCTTCACCAACCACGGCGAGAGCGACAAGCTCTCCAGCTGCAACCCGTACGCGAAGGCGTACGACGAGGTGTGGGTGGCGGGACCGGCCGCGCGCGAGCGCTACCAGCTCGCCGACATCGGCGTCGACGACAAGGACGTCGTCGAGGTCGGCCGCCCGCAGCTCGCGCCGATCGCCCCGTACACCGGCGCCCCGACCGGCCCGTACACGAACGTGCTGTACGCCCCCACCTGGGAGGGCTGGGACGGCAACCCGGGCAACACCTCGGTCATCCTGGCGGGCGAGAACATCGTCCGCGAGCTCCTCGCCGACCCCGGCGTGCGGCTGCTGTACAAGCCGCACCCCATGACCGGCTCGGTGGACCCCCGTGCGGGCGTGGCCAACCAGCGCATCCAGAACATGATCGCCGAGGCCAGCGCGCGGCGCGGTGGCGAGCGCCCGGGCCCCGAAGCCATGGCGGAGCTCGCGCGGCGCACCGAGGAGCTGGAAAAGGTCACCACGACCGCCTTCCGGCGCAACACCGACGAGATCGAGCGGATGCTGCTCCAGGGCGCCCCCGCGAGCGACCGCGCGGCGGCCGTCGCGGCGGCCATCGCCGCCTGGGAGTCCGCGTTCTGGTCGTCGCTGCCGGAGTGGGAGCACCAGATCATCACCGGGCCCCGCCCGGCGATCTTCTCCTGCTTCAACCACTCCGACCTGCTGATCAGCGATGTGTCCAGCGTCGTGTCCGACTACCTGAGCAGCGAGAAGCCGTACGCGGTGGCGAACACCAGCGGGCTGTCCGAGCCGGAGTTCAGGGCCGGGTTCCCGACGGTGAGCGCGGCGGCGATCCTCTCCCCCGACGCGGAGGGTGTCCCGGCCCTGCTGGACACCGTCCGGCACCCCGAGCGGGACCCGCACGCCGCGGACCGCGCCCGGCTCAAGGTGCACCTGCTCGGTCCGTCCGACCCGCCGTCGCTCGTGCGCTTCAACCAGGCGGCGCTGGCGCTGGCCGCCAAGGCGGAGGAGCGGCAGGCACGGATGGAGGCCCGTTCCTCCGACGAGTTCCCCGGCCAGCGAGAGGCCACCGACGCCGCCGAGGAGATGGAGATGGAGGCCGACGCCTCAGACGCGTCCGAGGCGAACGCGGCCGTCTGACCGAGGCGACCGCCTGACCAGGCGAGTGACACGACTGCCTCGGCACGGCCCGCAGGCCGCACCGAACGCATCGGCCCCCCGGAAGCACATCGCTTCCAGGGGGCCGATCGGCGTTCGGGCGGACCGCGCGGGCACCCGGCGGGCGGTAGCGGGCAGGCAGCGGGCCCGCGCCGGGCCGCGCGCCGCGCGCCGCTTCCGAGACGTCCAAGGCATCCCGGGTGTCCAAGGCGTCCAAGGCGTCCAAGGCGTCCAAGGCGTCCAAGGCGACGGCATCGCGGTGAACGCCACCGTGCGACCAGCGTGACCGTCCGACCGCCCGAGCGAGCACCACCGCCCCAGCATCGCCCCGTACCCCACACCCAACGCGACGGCCCCCCGGAAGCACATCGCTTCCAGGGGGCCGTCCGGCCGTCACGCGCCCTGCGGGCGCCCGGCACACAGGCAGGGCCCGCGCCGGGCCGCGCGCCGGCGCAGTGGGCTAGAAGGGCTTGAACTCCTCGTACGCCTCATCCGCGTCGTCCCGGGCCGCGTCGCGGTCACGGCGGCGCTGGGTGGCGGGCCGGGGCTCTTCGAGGCGGTGGTCCTCGCCACGACGGCCCAGCATCTCCGCACCGGCGGCCATCGCCGGCTCCCAGTCGAAGACGACCGCGTCGTCCTCGGCGCCGATCGCGACGCCGACTCCGGCCCTGGCACCCGCCTTGAGGAGGGCCTCCTCGACGCCGAGCCGGCTGAGCCGGTCGGCGAGGTAGCCCACGGCCTCGTCGTTGCTGAAGTCGGTCTGGTTCACCCAGCGCTCGGGCTTCTCGCCCCGCACCCGGTACAGGCCCTCTTCCTCGACGGTGACGGTGAACCCGGTGTCGTCCACGGCCTTCGGCCTGATGACGATCCGCGTCGCCTCCTGCTTCGGCTTGGCCGCACGCGCCTCGGCGACGATGCCCGCGAGCGCGAAGGACAGCTCCTTCAGCCCCGCGCGGGAGACCGCGGACGCCTCGTAGACCTGGTAGCCGCGGGCCTCCAGGTCGGGGCGGATGATGTCGGCGAGGTCCTTGCCGTCCGGGATGTCGATCTTGTTGAGGACGATGAGCCGGGGCCGGTCTCCCAGACCGCCGTACTCGGCCAGCTCCGCCTCGATGGTGTCCAGGTCGCTCAGCGGGTCACGCTCGGACTCCAGCGTCGCGGTGTCCAGCACATGCACGAGCACCGAGCAGCGCTCGACGTGCCGCAGGAACTCCAGGCCGAGCCCCTTGCCCTGGCTGGCGCCGGGGATCAGGCCGGGCACGTCCGCGATGGTGTAGACGGTCGAGCCGGCCGTCACCACGCCCAGGTTCGGCACCAGCGTCGTGAACGGGTAGTCTGCGATCTTCGGCTTGGCGGCGGACAGGACGGAGATGAGCGAGGACTTGCCCGCGCTCGGGTAGCCGACGAGCGCCACGTCGGCGACGGTCTTCAGCTCAAGGACGACGTCACCGGCGTGGCCGGGCTCGCCGAGCAGCGCGAAGCCGGGAGCCTTGCGGCGGGCGGAGGCGAGCGCCGCGTTGCCGAGGCCGCCGCGGCCGCCCTGGGCCGCCACATACGTGGTGCCATGGCCCACGAGGTCAGCCAGCACCTCGCCGTTCTTGTCGAGCACGACGGTGCCGTCCGGGACCGGCAGGACCAGGTCGCCGCCGTCCTTGCCGGAGCGGTTGGCGCCCTCGCCCGGCTTGCCGTTGGTGGCCTTGCGGTGCGGCGAGTGGTGGTAGTCGAGCAGGGTGGTGACCGACTGGTCGACGACGAGGGTCACATCGCCGCCCCGGCCGCCGTTGCCGCCGTCCGGGCCACCGAGCGGCTTGAACTTCTCACGATGGACGGAGGCGCAGCCGTGGCCTCCGCTACCCGCGGCGACGTGCAGTTCGACGCGGTCCACGAAGGTGGTCATGACGGTGCCTCCAGGATGAATCTCCCCGCCGTGCGCGGGGCAAAAGTATGAATCTGTCGCTGCGCTGCCGCTCTCGCCGCGAACGCCGCAAACATTGACAACAAACCGAGGGCGGACCCGCTTCCCCGTTCACCGGGAAAGAGCGGTCCGCCCTCGGAGAGGTGCTGTGGATCGTCCGGCGCGAGATTACTCGGCGACCGGGACGATGTTCACGACCTTGCGGCCACGGTGGGTGCCGAACTGCACCGCACCGGCGCCCAGCGCGAACAGGGTGTCGTCGCCACCGCGACCGACGCCCGAGCCCGGGTGGAAGTGGGTGCCGCGCTGGCGGACCAGGATTTCACCGGCGTTGACGAGCTGACCGCCGAAGCGCTTCACGCCGAGCCGCTGAGCATTGGAGTCGCGACCGTTCCGGGTGGACGATGCGCCCTTCTTATGTGCCATCTGTTCTCAGTCCCTTACTTCGCAGCCGTCGGGATGCCGGTGACCTTGATCGCCGTGTACTGCTGGCGGTGACCGATCCGCTTGCGGTAACCAGTCTTGTTCTTGTACTTCAGGATGTCGATCTTCGCACCCTTGTGGTGGTCCACGATCTCAGCCTGGACCTTGATACCGGCCAGCACCCACGGGTCGCTGGTCACGGCATCGCCGTCGACGACGAGCAGCGTCGAGAGCTCGACCGCGTCGCCCACCTTGCCGGTGGAAATCTTGTCAACCTCAAGGACGTCACCAACAGCAACTTTGTGCTGGCGGCCGCCGCTACGCACGATTGCGTACACGCGGTTCTCGCTCTCTCGCTAGGAAACGGGACCTCTGATGCCAGCCGCTCACACAGGCCGGAGCCTGTGAAAATCCGAATGGACGAGCGGCCTCTCCCGGCGAAACCGGGAGGTATTTGCTCAGGGGGTTGGCGTACAGACGCCGACGGTCAAGATTACGGCGCCGCGACCGGAGGGTCAAACCGGCCCCCGGCGCCCGCCCCGCCCCGCGCCCGTACGAGCCCGCCTGAGCCTGCCAGGTCCGCACCGGGCTCCCCGGGCGCTCAGGCCGTCCGCAGCGGCCCACGGCCCCGCCCAGAAGGCGGACGGCCCACACCGGCTGCGCACCGACCGCCACGCACCGACCGCGCCCCGGGCTCATGCGAGCCAGGGGCGCGGTCGGTCACTGCGGGACGGACACCGTCGTGCTACGGACCGGGAATCAGTCCTCCGTCGAGGCCGACACGGTGGCGGTCGTCTGCTCCGCCGCCGCCGTCGTCGTCTTCGAAGCGGCCTTCTTCGCCGTCGTCTTCTTGGCCGCCGCCTTCTTCGTGGTGGCCTTCTTGGCGGCTGTCTTGGTCGCCGTCTTCTTGGCGGCGGCCTTCGTCGCCGTCTTCTTGGCCGCCGTCTTGGCAGCGGTGGCCTTCGTGCCCGTCGCCTTCTTCGCGGCCTTCTTCGCCGTCTTCTTGGCCGGAGGCGTGACCTCCGCCTCGTCCTCGGCGGCGACGGCCTCGGCGACCACCGGGTCGGGCTCCGCCGCCGGCTCCTCGGCCCGCGGCGCGCTCGGCGCCTCGGCTTCGGCCGCCTGCCGCGGCTCGGGCTCGCCCTTCGGCTGCTGCGCGGTCGACGAGCTGACGACCACCACGGCCGCCTCAGCCGACTCGGCGGGCGGACCGGCCGGGGCCGTCGCCTTACGCGTCACCCGGCGCCGGGCACGCGGTGCGCTCACCACGGGCTCCACCGCCTCAGCCGGAGCGGCGGCTTCCACCGCTTCCGCCGGGGCGACCGGCTCGGCCGGGGCCTGCGCCACCGGCTCAGGGGCCGCTACGGGCTCCCGCACGGGCTCCGCCTGGGCGGGCACCTCCGCCGGGGCGACCACGGTGCTCACGGCCTCCTCGGCGGTCTTGGGCGAACCCGCCGGGGCGGACGCCTTGCGGCTCGCCCGGCGGCGGCCACGGCGCGAGTCCGCACCGCGCGAAGGACCGGCGGCGGCCTGCGCCTCAGCGGCGCTGCCGTACCACTCCTCGTCCGCTCCGACCGTCGGCTGCAGCTCCGCCTCGGTGACCGCGGCGGGCTCCAGCTCGGGCTCCTCGTCGGACGGCTCGGCCGCCCGCTCGTGCTCGACGGCACCGTCGGCCAGCTGCTGATCGGCACCGGCCTTCTTCTTCTTGCCGCGCTTGCCGCCGCCACCGCCGCCGATCGAGGACGGCTGGTCCATGTGGACGATGACGCCGCGCCCGTTGCAGTGCACACAGCCCTCGGAGAACGACTCCAGCAGGCCCTGGCCGACCCGCTTACGGGTCATCTGCACGAGGCCGAGCGAGGTGACCTCGGCGACCTGGTGCTTCGTCCGGTCCCGGCCGAGACACTCAAGCAGCCGACGCAGCACCAGGTCCCTGTTGGACTCCAGCACCATGTCGATGAAGTCGATCACGATGATGCCGCCGAGGTCGCGCAGCCGCAGCTGGCGCACGATCTCCTCGGCCGCCTCCAGGTTGTTCCTGGTGACCGTCTCCTCCAGGTTGCCGCCCTGGCCGGTGAACTTGCCGGTGTTGACGTCGACGACGACCATCGCCTCGGTCCTGTCGATCACCAGCGAGCCGCCGCTGGGCAGCCAGACCTTGCGGTCGAGCGCCTTCATCAGCTGCTCGTCGATCCGGTACGTGGCGAAGACGTCGACGTCCGACGTCCACTTCTGCAGCCGGTCGGCGAGGTCGGGGGCGACGTGCGCGACGTATCCGTGGATGGTCTCCCACGCGCCGTCACCGCTGACGATGACCTTCGAGAAGTCCTCGTTGAAGATGTCGCGCACCACGCGGACGGTCATGTCCGGCTCGCCGTACAGCAGCGTCGGCGCGTGCGAGCTGCTGCCGCCCTTCGCCTTCTGCTGGATCTCTTCCCACTGCGCCTGCAGCCGGGTGACGTCGCGCGCCAGCTCGTCCTCGCTCGCGCCCTCGGCGGCCGTACGGACGATGACGCCCGCGTCCTCGGGGACGATCTTCTTGAGGATCTGCTTGAGCCGGGCCCGCTCGGTGTCGGGGAGCTTGCGGCTGATGCCGGTCATCGAGCCCTCGGGCACGTACACGAGGTAGCGCCCGGGCAGCGAGACCTGGCTGGTGAGCCGGGCGCCCTTGTGGCCGATCGGGTCCTTCGTGACCTGCACCAGGACGGACTGCCCCGACTTCAGGGCCGTCTCGATCCGGCGCGGGCCGTGGCCCATGCCGAGCGCCTCGAAGTTGACCTCACCGGCGTACAGCACCGCGTTGCGGCCCTTGCCGATGTCGACGAAGGCGGCCTCCATCGACGGCAGCACGTTCTGGACCTTGCCCAGGTAGACGTTGCCGACGTAGCTGGTGGCCTGCTCCTTGTTGACGAAGTGCTCGACAAGGACGTTGTCCTCCAGCACACCGATCTGGGTGCGCTCACCGCTCTGCCGCACCACCATCACGCGCTCGACGGCCTCACGGCGCGCCAGGAACTCGGCCTCGGTGATGATCGGCACCCGGCGGCGGCCCTGCTCGCGGCCCTCACGGCGGCGCTGCTTCTTCGCCTCAAGACGGGTCGAGCCCTTGATGGACTGCACCTCGTCGGACGGCTCGGTGTCCTTCTGGCGCCGCTCCCTCGGCTCACGGATCTTGACGACCGTACGCTCCGGGTCGTCGCCCTCGGCCGCGGCCTCGGAGCCGTCACCGCTACGACGGCGCCGGCGACGGCGGCGCCGGCTGCTGGCGGAGCCACCGGCCGCGTCGTCTTCCTCGGACTGCTCCTCGTCCACGTCCTCGGCGGAGCCGGACGTCTCGTCCTCGGACTCGGCCTGCTCGCCCTCGGACTGCTCGTCGCCGTTCTCGGCGTCCAGCGCTTCACCCCGGCGGCGGCGACGGCCACCCCGGCGGCGGCGCCGCGACGGGCGGTCGCCCGACTCGTCGTCCCCCGCCTCGGTGTCGTCGGTGTCGGCTTCCGGACCGGCCTCGACCGGTACCTCCGCGGCGCGCTCCGGCGCCTCGTCCCCGCGCGGCTCGGCGGTCCTGCCGCTCTCCGCCGCCTGCTCGCTCTCGTCGGCCGGCTCGCCCCGGCGGCGCCGCCGACGACGGCCGCCGGTGCCACGCTCGGCGCGGTCGGCACGCTCGGTGCGCTCAGCACGCTCGGCGGTCTCCGGGGCGGACGGGACGTCCTCGTCCTCGTCCAGCTCGTCCTCGGCACGCCCGGCGGCCGCGGCTGCCGCCGCTGCCGTCTCCGGTGTCTGGAACATCGGCTCGGCGAACACCGGTGCCTGGAACACGGCGGTCGGCGGCCGCACAGCCCGGCGCCGCCCACGCGGCGCCGCCTGCGGCTCGGCCGTCTCGGTGGTCTCCGGCGCGGCCTCGGCCCGCTCGCTCACGGCGTCGGCGGTGCTCGGCGCGGCGCTCTCGCTGACCGCCCGCTTACGGGTACGCCGCGACACCGGTGCCTCCGGCGCCTCGGCCGTCTCAGCGGTGTCACCAGCGGTCACGGTCTCGTCGCGCGCCTCCTCGGCGGCGGCGGACGTCGTCTTGCGGACGGCGCGACGGCGCGTACGGCCACGCGGGGCCGCCTCGGCCTCGGCCGGGGCGCTCTCCGCGACGCTGGGGGCACTCTCCGGCTCGGTGGCCGCAGCCGGGGCCGGGGCGCCACTGTCGGCGACGGCGGCCGTGCTCGCTGCCTCGTCCTGGGGTGCGGCCTCCGCCTGCGGGGCGGTGGCCTTACGGGTCGCACGACGACGCGGGCGGGTGCGCGGCGCCTCCTCGGCGGCGGGCGCGGCCTCGGGCTCAGCCACGATCGGCTCAGCCACGGCCGCGGTTTCTTCCTCCGCCTCTTCCGCTTCCTCATCGAGGGCGACGGGCTCCGGAACGCTCGGGGCGGTCGCCTTACGTGTGGCGCGACGGCGGGTACGCCCACGCGGCGCGCTCTCAGCCTCAGCCTCGGCGGCGGGAGCAGCGGCCTCCTCAGCGCCGGACTCGACGACGGGGGCGGCGCTGGCGGGAACGGTCTGCGCGGCGGCTTCCGGGGCGCTCGCCTGCGGAGCACCGGCCGGGGCGGTGGCCTTACGGGTCGCACGACGCCGCCCACGGGTGCGCGGCGCCCCCTCGGCTTCGGTGTCGTCGGCGGCGGCGTCCGTGACGGCGGGCGCGGCGGCGGCTGGGCTGTCCTGGGCACCGGTGGCTGCGGCAACCGGCGCGGAACGGCCAGCCGACCGGTCACTCACCGGGGCGGCCTGCGGCGCTTCCGCGGCGCCGGACAGGCCCTCAGGGTTCGCCGACGTCACGGCGTCTTCGCTGCTCAGCGCGCCCTTCGCGACCGGCGGCCCGGCAGGGCGGGAAGCGGCGCGGCGCCGTCGGCGCGGCGGCAAAGTGCCACTCGGGCTGTTCTCAGCAGGGTCTCCGGCGGCGCGCTGCGCGGCCGGATCAACGGCTTCATTGGGCTCAATTGGTTCGAGCATGCGGGCAGTTCTCCCGTCACGCTCCCGGGCGCCGCGCCTGTTTCCGGTCGCGGTCCCGCTTCATGTGCGCGGTTCCGCCATCCGGGGCGCGGGCGCCGCACGGGAGCTGTCGTCTCGCTCGCCGGGTCCGTATCGACGGGACCGGCGAAAGTCTCCTGGTCAGTGCGCCTGCCTCACCCGGGTGACTCCCGTGTACGGCGGCGCGTCGACGACCATCCCTATCCGGGACCTTCCGGCGCTCCCCCGCGAGCGGGCGTTACCCCCATCGCGGCGGTGGCCCCGGCGGCCGTGGGTGGGGCGGCCAGGACTGCCTCGCGGTCGGGTGCGAGCGGATCGGTCACCGTGCCGGACTCCTCATCGAGCAGCCCCTGCGCCAGCCTGGTCACCGCAGCGGGGACCGGCGGCGCCAGGTCGGCCGTGGCGCGAAGACCGGACAGGACGTCGTCAGGTCGAACGGCAGGTGTCAAATGCCGAACAACCAGCCGCAGTATCGCACAGGCACCGCCGCCCGGCCTATCGGCCTGACCTGGGAATGCCTCAAGTGCGGCGACTGCCCCACGGGCGTCGAAGTTACGCAACCCATTTTTTGTGCGGCGCTGGACCTCGACGGTCTCCGCCGCGAGGAACGCCGCTGCGGCGCGCTCGGCGTCGGCGTGTTCCACCCCGTCGAGGCGGATCTCCCAGATCGACGCCTGGAGCCGGTCGGCCAGCCCGGACGTCATGGCCTCCACCGCGTCGGTGATGTCGAGGTCATCCGGAAGGGACTCGTTCAGGAGCTCGCGGAGCCGGTCGGGCTCGCGCCGCTCGGCCAGCTGGATCTCCAGGTACTCGGCTTCACTGCCGGTGCCGGTGGGGGCGGCGTTGGCGTACGACACCTTGGGGTGCGGGGTGAAACCCGCCGAGTACGCCATGGGTACCTCTGCGCGGCGCAGCGCGCGCTCGAACGCGCGCTGGAAGTCGCGGTGACTGGTGAACCGGAGGCGGCCGCGCTTGGTGTAACGCAGTCGGATGCGCTGCACCGCGGGTGCGGGCGGGGGGCCTTCGGGCTGTCGCTTGCCCAGTGGTACTTCTCCTCGTATAGGGCGCTCCGTGGCGCCGTCCCCGCGCGAACGGGGACTGTTCCGGCTTGGCGCCTGACCGGCGCCGTCCGGTCCGGCACGCCCCCGCGTCAGCGGGAACGGATCAGCGCCCAGACCTCTTGTCCAGGGTACGCGTTTCGCGCGCGTCCGGTTCTCGCCGGGGCTTGCTCAGCGAGACCAGCCCCGGATCACGGGGCGTGACCAGCGCGGGATCACGGGGTCGGACCAGCCCGGGCAGAGCGGCCGGGACCGGCTCGGACGCGCCGCGCTCCACGGGCTCGGGACTCCTGGGCGAGCCCGGCTGAGGCTGCCCGAGCGGCTCCCGCGCTACGGCCTTCCCGGACGCGGGCCCGCGAGGTCCTGCCCCCTGCGGCGCGGGCTCCCGGGGCGCGCCGAACAGCGCCCGCCGGATGTCGGCGCGCGCCTGCCGCGCACTTTCGCGGGCGGCGGCCAGCGCCTGCCGGCCGGCCCGGCCCGCATCCCGTACGGCCTGTGCCACCGGGCGCCAGACGTTGTCCCGTACGGCATGACCGGCCGGACGCAGCACCTCGCGCCACGCCCATACGAACGGGTCGACGAACACCCAGCGCAGCAGCCGCGCCAGGAAGCGGCCGACGGCGCGCGAGACGTATCCGGCGACCCGCCAGGCGTGTCCGAGGGCCGAGCCGACCTCGCGTACGACGACGGTGACGGCGCTGACGAGCAGCGTTCCTACGGGCCGCAGCACGAACCGCCACAGGGCGACAGCCGGTACGACGAGGACGTAGCGGACGGTGCCGGTCACGACGGCCCACAGGCCCCGGCCGGCGGCCGCGCACCCGGTTCCGATGCCCCGCGCCAGCCAGCCGATCGCGTGCCCGGCCGGGGTCAGCACGTAGCGGTGGACAGCCGAGCACGGGACGACGATGAGTGTGCGGCCCAGCCACCCGAGACCGGCCACGGTGCCACGGCCGATCGCCGTCACCCCGGCGCCGAGCCCGCGCACCAGCCAGCTCACGCCATGCCACACCGGGGTCAGCAGTGATCCGTAGACCCATCCGGCGGGCACCACGAACAGCCGCCGCAGCACCCACTGGCAGCCGGACCCGGTAGTGCGGGCGCCCGCGACGATCACGGCGCACACGCCACGCACCAGCCAGCTGACGCCATGCCCGACCGGGGTCAGCACGCTCCGGTACGTCCAGCTCAGCGGCAGCACCACCAGATGGCGGGCCAACCAGGTCACGGCCGTGGCGGCGGCCCGTCCGACCGGCGTCAGCACATGGCGCCACAGCGCCACCCACGGCCAGACGAACACCGCGCGCGCCACCCACACCACAACCCCGAGCACCCCGCGCCCTGCCACACCCACGCCGGTGGCCACGGCGCGCGCGAGCCACCCGATCCCCCGCCCCAGCGGGGTCAGCACGCTCCGGTAGACCCAGCTCAGCGGCGCCACGACCAGGGTGCGGCCGAGCCAGCCGAGCCCGCTGCCGAGGGCTCGCAGCGGGGTGACGATCAGGATCTCCACGCACCAGTCCAGCGCGCGGCCCACCGGGCGCAGCACGGCCCGGTCCAGCATCTTGGCGCAGCCGACGACCACGTCCCACACCATCCGCACCGGCACGACGAGCACCAGCACGACGATGCGCACCGGCAGCCGGACGGCGCGCGTCAGGCAGCCCTCCCCCGGCGCGTAACCGGCCTGCGCGGGGGCGCCCGGGCCGACCTCCGCCGACCCCCGTTCTACCGCTTCGGCCGCTGTCACCGCTTCGGCCGGTCGCCGTTCTCCGGCCGAGGCCCCTGGTCGCGCCGACTCGTCCGGGCTGGTCATCCCGTGTGCGTCGGACATCCCCCTCGGCCGATCGGCACGTGTCGTGTCGTCGTCCATGCCCGCACCGTAGCCGACGCCCGGCGCCGCACCGGAGGGCGGCCAGCCCGGGCGCGCAGCGACGCCCGCTGGCAGCCCGATCAGCAAGCAGTCGGCAGCGCACCGACGCCAACTGACCCTGGTCGAAAGCTGGTTGACGCCACAAGAAGCACAGACCACAAGCGCAGACCAGAAGCGCAGGCCAGACGCGCAGGCCGGATACCGAGCGGAAACGGAGCGGGCAGCGCGGGCAGAGTTCGCGGTCGGAGTACGGAAGGCCGATGAGGGACGTCAGTCCAGGGTGCCGGGCTCGGTGAGCCAGCGGGTCTTCAGCTCGGTGTGCCGCGCGATGGTCTCGAACCGCCGGTCGTAGTGCAGGACGGTCAGCCGATGCCACATGGCCGTGACCGAGACCAGCAACTCCACGGCACCGGCGGCCCGGTGACACCCGGCCGCCGCCAGTCTCGCCTGCAATCCGCGCGCCTCCGACCAGGCGTCATCCGGCACGGCCCGCCAGATGTAGAGGGCGGCCACCCGGTCACGCATCGCCTCGTACTCCTGGGGCGTCCGGGCGGAGTACAGCAGCTCCGTCTCGGTCGCCTCGCACATGCCGACGCGACCCTCCCGCAGCGTCTCGCGCCATGCGCCGAGCGCGGAAGGCTTCTGCATGCGTGCGGCGGCCGAGGTGTCGATCAGGAAGCCGTCCGCTCCGCCCCCCACGTGCGGCCGACCTCCTCCTTGAATCCCGGCTCAAGCGCCTTGTCGAAGGCGCCTTCCTCGGCCAGCCGCACCAGGTCGTCCAGGGCCCGCTCCCGCCGGCAACGCGCTCCTATTTCCTCCAGAGCGGCGTTGACCGTGTCCTTCTTGGTCTTGGTGCCCAGCACCTGGGCCGCGAAGGCCAGCGCCTTCTCATTGATGTCGATCATGGTCTTGGCCACATCCACCACCCCCGAATCAAGCGCCCCGGACAGACATGAAGCCCGTATCAGGATACTCCGCGCGAAACCCGGCAGAAACATTTCTGCAGGTCAGAAGCCGACAGGGCCCCCATTTCCCTCGGGAAATGGGGGCCCTGCATGACGGACCTTCAGCTTCAGCGGCGAGGCCGCGCCAGCAACAGCCCACCCGTGCCCGCGCACACGCCCGCGCGCACTCTGCGGCCGCGCCCGCTCCAGCGCCCGCGCCCGCGGATCACTTCACCACGGTGAGCGGCAGCAGCTTCTTCCCCGTCGGCCCGATCTGGATGCTCGTGTCCATCTGAGGACAGACGCCGCAGTCGAAGCACGGCGTCCAGCGGCAGTCCTCGACCTCGGTCTCGTCGAGAGCGTCCTGCCAGTCCTCCCAGAGCCAGTCCTTGTCGAGACCGGAGTCCAGGTGGTCCCAGGGCAGGACCTCCTCGTACGTACGCTCACGCGTCGTGTACCAGTCGACGTCCACGCCGAACTCCGGCAGCGTCTTCTCAGCGCAGCGCATCCACCGCTCGTAGCTGAAGTGCTCGCGCCAGCCGTCGAAGCGGCCGCCGTCCTCGTAGACGGCGCGAATGACCGCGCCGACCCGCCGGTCACCGCGCGAGAGCAGGCCCTCGACGATGCCGGGCTTGCCGTCGTGGTAGCGGAAGCCGATGGAGCGGCCGTACTTCTTGTCGGCGCGGATCTTGTCGCGCAGCTTCTCCAGCCGCGCGTCGGTGTCCTCGACGGACAGCTGGGGCGCCCACTGGAACGGGGTGTGCGGCTTGGGCACGAACCCGCCGATCGAAACGGTGCAGCGGATGTCGTTCTGCCCCGACACCTTGCGTCCCTCGGCGATGACCTTGACCGCCATGTCGCCGATCTGGAGGACGTCCTCATCGGTCTCGGTCGGCAGACCGCACATGAAGTACAGCTTCACCTGCCGCCAGCCGTTCCCGTACGCCGTGGAGACGGTCCGGATCAGGTCCTCTTCGGAGACCATCTTGTTGATGACCTTGCGAATGCGCTCGCTGCCGCCCTCAGGCGCGAAGGTCAGACCGGACCGGCGGCCGTTGCGGGTCAGCTCGTTCGCGAGGTCGATGTTGAAGGCGTCCACGCGGGTCGACGGCAGCGAAAGGCCGATCTTGTCGTCCTGGTACCGGTCGGCGAGCCCCTTGGCGATGTCACCGATCTCGCTGTGGTCAGCGGACGAGAGCGAGAGCAGGCCGACCTCTTCGAAGCCGGTCGCCTTCAGGCCCTTCTCCACCATGTCGCCGATGCCGGTGATGCTCCGCTCCCGGACCGGGCGCGTGATCATGCCCGCCTGGCAGAACCGGCAGCCACGCGTACAGCCGCGGAAGATCTCCACGGACATCCGCTCATGCACGGTCTCGGCGAGCGGCACGAGCGGCTGCTTCGGGTACGGCCACTCGTCGAGGTCCATCACCGTGTGCTTGGACACCCGCCACGGCACGCCCGACCTGTTCGGCACGACGCGGGCGATCCGGCCGTCAGGCAGGTACTCGACGTCGTAGAAGCCCGGAACGTAGACCGAGCCGGTCTTCGCCAGCCGCAGCAACACCTCGTCCCGGCCGCCGGGCCGGCCCTCCGCCTTCCAGGCGCGGATGATCTCGGTGATCTCCAGCACGGCCTGCTCGCCGTCGCCGATGACGACGCAGTCGACGAACTCGGCGACCGGCTCCGGGTTGAACGCCGCGTGGCCGCCCGCGAGCACGATCGGGTCGTCGAGACCGCGGTCCCTGGCCGCCAGCGGAATGCCGGCGAGGTCGAGGGCGGTGAGCATGTTGGTGTAGCCGAGCTCGGTGGAGAAGGAGAGCCCGAAGACGTCGAAGGCGCCGACCGGCCGGTGCGAGTCCACCGTGAACTGCGGGACCTTGTGCTCGCGCATCAGCTCCTCAAGGTCCGGCCACACGCTGTACGTGCGCTCGGCGAGGACGCCGTCACGCTCGTTGAGCACCTCGTAGAGGATCATGACGCCCTGGTTGGGCAGCCCGACCTCGTACGCGTCCGGATACATCAGCGCCCAGCGGACATCGCAACTCTCCCAGGGCTTGACCGTGGAGTTGAGCTCTCCGCCGACGTACTGGATCGGCTTCTGCACATGCGGGAGAAGGGCTTCGAGCTGTGGGAAGACCGATTCGGCAGGCATTTCGGCGATCTTTCGTGGACTGAAGGGGGCAACCCCGGGCCAGAGGCCGAGGGAGGGTGACCATCAAGCCTAACGCGGCGGGAGCCACAGCCGAGCCACGTCGGCCGGGGCCCGGCCCCGCCCCCTCACCCCCGCACAGCGGTCGGCACCTCCCGCATCTCCCACACCGAGGCCCGCTTCCACACCTCCGGCAGCTCCCGGTACAGCTCCGCCGCCCGGGCCTCCTCATGCGCGTAGACCATCCCGAACGCGAAGGTGCTCTCACCGGCCGCGTTCGCCTCCACCGCGATGTCCCGCAGCGTCCTCCTGACCATCACGCTGTCCTGGTACTCACCGAGGAGCCGCTGCACGTCGGCGACCCGGGAGACGAACGTCTCGGCGGGCTTCCCGATCCCGGGCCGGGCCACCTCGGCCGCGTAGCGGAGCCGCTTGGCCGCCTTGCGCGCTTCGTGCAGGGCCAGATCGCGGTCGGTCCCGGCGGGCAGCGCGCGAGCCGCGTCGATCCGGGTGGCGAGCCGGTCGAAGTCCCGGGTTACGGCCTTACGGAGCTCACCGGCCGCGGGCCGGTCGGCGGCGGGTCGCAGCAACGGTGCCCCACCGGCGCCGACCGAAGGGTCGGCGAGCAGCGCGTCGAGGGAACGCAGCAGCTCCAGATAGCGCTGCCCGTCGAGCACGAAGATCAGCCGGGCCCGCGAACCGACGCGCTGGGCGTGCGACCAGGTGCGCACTCTCGCCCGTACGGGGCCGAGGCGCAGCGTCTCCGGAACGCCGTCGAGCCCGGCGTTGAGGCGGGCGGCCAGCACCTCCCGGTCCCGGTCGATCCCCAGCTCGGCGGCCAGCCACTTCAGCTCGGCGCCGACCGGGTCGGTGACGGCCCGGTCGAGCAACGCGCTGTACGAGCGGAAGACGCTGCGGAGCCGACGGGTGGCGACCCGCATCCGATGGACGGCGTCGGGCACGTCGAGGCGAACGGCGGGGTCGAGCGCGACGATCGCGGCGACCTGCTGCCGCGCGTAGTCGAGCGTCACGTCCCCGGCGGTCAGCACTCCCCGCTCGACGCCTCCGATGGCGGCGGCACCCACCTTCTGCTGATTCTTACGGGAAGGGCGCGCCTGTTTCTTACGGGAAGGGTGCGGCTGTTTCTTACGGGAGGGGTGCGGCTTGCGGGACGAGTGCGGCTTCTTGCTGGACGGGCGCGGCTCAGGCGAGGGCGCCGGAGCGGGGCCGTCCGGCGCTGCGGACGTCTCGGCCAGCGCGCGGGCGAGCTTGGAACGGGCGGTGGCGGGCCGCAGACCCATGCCGGTCAACCGGTGTTCGATGCGGTCGAGCAGCGCGCGCTGTTGCCCGTCGGACAGCTCGACCTCCACCTCGGCCCACCGGAAGGGCTTCCCCACGCCTGCGGTGAGCCGCCGCGCGGTGACCTGGTCGATGGCGATCTCGGCGAGAGCGTTTCCGTTGGCGTCCACCAGACGTCGTGTGTCGCGCAGGGTCGTGAGCCGGATGAGCGGTGCGACGGGGGCGTCTCTGGTGCGGGAACGGATGAGGTCGGCAAGCGTCCGCGGCACGGCGTCCGCGAGCGGGGCCCGGATCTCGTCCCTGACCAGGTCCCTGACCACGTCCCCGGCGGCGTTCTTACGGGGCGTCCCCTCGGGCCGCACCGGGAGCTTCAGGTGCCAGCCCTCGTCGCTGCCACCGGTGCGCCGCCGCAACGTGACACCGTCCGCGGCGAGCCGCTGGTCAGCCGTGTCGTAGTAGGTGGCGTCGAGCTCGGCCGTGCCCTCGTCGGCCAGGGCCGCGATGCCGGAGAGCTCGGTCAGCGCGGACAGCCCCGCCAGGTCCGGCGGCTTGTCACTGTCGATGGCCTCATACTTGCGTTCGATCTCCCGCACGGTGTGCGCCATAACGTGAATTTACGCGCTGCCACACCCATCAGGCGAGACGCGCACACCGCCCAACGCACCGGCCCGGCCCTGTGACGGGCCGGGCCGGGCCGGTGCCGAGCAGCCGTTCAGCGGTTGATCGACTGGCCAGGGGGACGCCCTTTGCCGCTGGGTGGCTCTTCTTATAGCTGACCATCGAGCCAATCTCATCGCTGGGTTCGCCACCGGGTGACGGCAGGTCCGACGGACCCCAGTCGGCTTCAGCGGGTATCGCGCCCAGCAAGAGAGCCGCCCCGGTGCATACGGCCGTCACTGCTATCGATCGAAGACTCAGAGACGGCATTCCGCCGCCCCCTGCTTTGACGATTCCACAGAGACTTTCCAGGTGCCGCCATCAGTTTTCTTCATGAACGCCTCATGAGAAACAAAGCTCTTGGCACTCGGGGTGGTCTTGTAAATCTTGGATGTCTTGGCACCCTTGTCGTACGCATACCGCTGGTCCTCGCAATACCGGACGACAGCGGTGTGCGTTCCCTTGACCTTCTTGAGCTTCACTTCGCGGTCGTAGTAATGGACCGAACCAGTGATCGTCTTCCCTTGCTTCCTCATCACGTTGATGCCATCCGCAAACCTCATCAGCGCCGAATCGCTGAGGTGGTCGCCAAGTTGCGGTAGCCCAGGGTTCTGCTTGGCGAAGCCAAGGAGGATCGCTTGCAAGGCATAGCCGTGATCGCGCAGGACTTGGTCCTTGACCTTGTCACCCGTCTTGTCGGGGTCGATCTTGACCTTGATGTCCCTCGGAAGGTCGAACTCCGGAGCACCCGGCTCCGGCGACTCGCTGACTTCGGGGACGAAGAGGGCCTCTCGCTCTTTTCCGCGCCCTTGATCTTGCCCGAGCCGCTGTCGTCGTCACCTCCCCCGCAGGCGCCGAGCAACAGCGTCGCGGCGAGAGCGGCTGAAATCGCGCCGCAGGCGGTGCGTTTGTTCATGGTGCAACAGCTCCAGTTCGCTTGTCCGACTCCGCGCGGCAGGCGGCCGGCCATCGTTCGAAGTGGAGTGGAATTGCTCAACGCCTCCGCGCGCCACGGGGCATGAGCGTACAGAAACAGGCCCCCGCAGAGCGGGATTCCCCAGAACCTCTGAAAACAGAACAGCACCTTCACGTACACGTGCCTCACGGGCGCCCTATGCGGACCTGGGCCCGCATAGGACATGTGCCCAACCGCCGCTTTGAGGCACGCGCACGGGACTATCAGGCGACGCCGCCCCCCGATTACTCAATCGCGCAGGTGAACCACACCCCTTTCCCTTTCCGGCCACCAACGCCCAGCGGTGCGCCGCGGCTTGTGCCCCACGCGTCGGCGAGCGCGTCAACAAGGCGCAACCCCCGGCCGTGCTCATCATCGAAGCCGGGCGGGCGAACGACGGGCTCGCCAATCGCCCCGTCGTAGACGGTGACCCGCACCTGTGCGGACTCGATCGCGAGCCACAGGAGCGATCCGACGCCTCCGGCGTGGACGTATGCATTGGTGGCGAGTTCGGACGTACACATCCGAACGGTGTCGACAGTGCGGTGAAGATTGAGCGACCGCAGCACCAGCGCCACGAACTCGCGGGCGATGCGCGGAGATGTGTCGAGGGGTGGACAGTAGAGGGTGTACGCGTGTGGGAAGCGGGGGTCGCTGTTGCCCATGCGTGGCTTCTCTCGTGAGTGGCGACTCTGCCCTGCGGTGGCCTTGCCCCTCCGGCCGTGAAGGGTGCGCTTCCGACTTGCGGACAGCACGAGGGAGTTGGACGCGAGCCGAAGCGCCACTACCTCGCGTATGAGGTTCGCCACAGACCGTAGCGGCAATGGATGCACCGGCGCAACAATTTCCCACGCTTTCCACAGGCTCCCCGTGGTGTCCCTGAGTCATGGCAAGGTGGGCGAATCAACCGGCAGCGGAGCGGCGAAAGGACCTCATGCCACCTCGGAGTAATCCCACAGCGCGCCAAGTGCGCCTGGGAGTTGAGCTGCGCAAGATGCGTGAGGCGGCGGGCATGCCTGCCCGCGAAGCGGGTGCGCTGCTGGGCGGCGGACAGCCACAGATCAGCAACATCGAGACGGGTCGCTACGGCATCAGCGAGGAACGGCTCCGCCGCCTCGCGGCGTTCTACTCGTGCGGTGACACCCCGTTGATCGACGCGCTCGCCGCCATGACGTACGAACAGCGTGGTGAGGGGTGGTGGGAGGAGTACCGGGGGATTCTTCCGGCACCACTGCTGGACTTGGCAGAACTGGAGCATCACGCCACCTGCCTCCAGACCATCCAGGTGACCCACATCCCCGGGCTGCTACAGACGGAGGATTACGCCCGCACCGTGTTCAGTAACTCCATGACCCCGCTGCCGCGAGCGGAGTCGGAGGCCCGGGTCGCGCATCGCATGACGCGCCGCGAGATTCTCCTACGGGACGGCGCACCCAGGTATGAGGCCATCGTCCACGAGGCAGCTTTGAGGATGAGGTTCGGCGGTCGAGAGGTCACCCGCGCACAGTTGGGCTACCTGCTGGAACTGTCCGCACAGCCGAGCATCACGGTCCGCGTCATCCCGTTCGCCTCGGAGGCGTACATCGGCGCCAGTCGCACCATGCTCTACGCGCACGGCCCCATTCCGCAGCTCGACACCGTACAGATCGAAACCGATCATGGCGTGAGCTTCCTGGACACGGAAACACATTTGAAGAACTATTGTTCCCTCTTCGCCAAGCTCGGAGCCTCCGCGCTCACCACCGCTGAGTCACGAAGTTTCGTCCACTCCGTCATGCAAGAGCTATGAAGGGTTCACAGATGGCCGCGACGCCCCCTTGGCGGAAGTCGTCCTTCTCCGAGGTGCAAGGCGACTGCGTCGAGTTGACCACCCGCAACGGCACCATCCACCTCCGCGAAAGCGACCACCCCGCCACGGTCCTGACCACCACTGCCCCCAGCCTTCACGGCCTCATACGCACCATCAAGGCAGGTCGCCTAGACAACGTGGCGCCCTGGTAGCCCATCCACAACGGACAGCTCCCAGGGCGCCAAACCGACCGGCAGGTCACTACGCCGAAATAGGCCGCTGCACCCGGATCGACTGGAGCAGCCCGACCGCTATCCACGTGGCGAACATCGACGTGCCGCCGTAGGAGACGAAGGGCAGGGGGAGGCCGGTGACGGGCATGATGCCCAGGGTCATGCCGATGTTCTCGAAGGCCTGGAAGGAGAACCAGGCGATGATTCCGGCGGCGACGACCGTGCCGTAGAGCTCGGTGGTGTCGCGGGCGATGCGGCAGGCGCGCCACAGCAGGATGCCGAGGAGCAGGATGATCAGGCCGCCGCCGAGGAAGCCGAGTTCCTCGCCCGCGACGGTGAACACGAAGTCCGTCTGCTGTTCCGGGACGAACTGGCCCGTGGTCTGGCTGCCGTTGAACAGGCCCGAGCCGGTGAGGCGGCCGGAGCCGATGGCGATGCGGGCCTGGTTGGTGTTGTAGCCGACTCCGGCCGGGTCGAGGGCCGGGTTGGCGAAGGCGGCGAAGCGGTCGATCTGGTACTGGTCCAGGATGTTCAGCTGCCAGATCAGGATGACGCCGGTGACGCCGGCGCCGATCAGGCCGAGAATCCAGCGGTTGGACGCGCCGGAGGACAGGAGGACGGCGAGGACGATGACGGCCATCACCATCACCGAGCCGAGGTCCGGCATCATCAGGACGACCGCGATGGGGATGGCGGCCAGGCCGAGGGCCTGGACGACGGTGCGGTGGTCCGGATGGAGCCGGTCGCCCGCGTCCACCTTCGCGGCCAGCAGCATCGCCATGCCGAGGATGATGGTGATCTTCGTGAACTCGGAGGGCTGGAGGGAAAAGCCGCCGCCGAGCTGAATCCAGGAGTGCGCGCCGTTGACCGTGGAGCCGAGCGGGGTGAGCACCGCGAGGACGAGGATCACCGACAGGCCGTACAGCACGGGCACCGCGCCGCGCAGGGTGCGGTGGCCCAGCCAGATCGTGGCGATCATGAAGCCGAAGCCGATGCCGGTGTTGAGCAGGTGGCGGAAGAGGAAGGAGTACGGGTCGCCACCGTTGAGGTCGGTGCGGTTGCGGGTGGCGGAGTAGACCAGTATCGAGCCGATGCCGGAGAGCGCGAGCGCCGAGAACAGCAGCGGCCAGTCGAGGCGGCGCACCATGGAGTCGCGCGCCATGAGCTTGCCCCAGGTCCCGGGCTCCGGGGTGAAGCGGCGGATGGGGTAGTTGTTCCAGGAGGTCACTGGCCCCGCCTTCCGCCTGCCACGGGTGGCAGCGCCACGACGGGTTTGTGTTCGGATGAGCTGGGTGTGCCCGACAGGGTGGAGACCGGGGTGCCCAGCGGTGACTCGCCCACGCGCGGGAGGGCCACCACGGGGGCTTCCTCGATGGGGGCTTCCTTCTCCGGCGGCTTGATGGACGGGGCCTCGATCGAGCCGTCCTTCTCGATCT
This sequence comes from Streptomyces sp. A01, assembly GCF_059026195.1. Lineage (NCBI taxonomy): Bacteria > Bacillati > Actinomycetota > Actinomycetes > Kitasatosporales > Streptomycetaceae > Streptomyces > Streptomyces sp. A01. The sequence goes on from NZ_JBWLKN010000002.1 coordinate 34,712, forward strand.
TCGGCAGCGTCTTCTGCGGCTTGGGCAGCAGCGCCTTCTTCTTGTCGATCTTGCCGTCCTTGTCGACGCCGTACAGAGCGCTGTAGATGTTGCGTACAGCGGGACCCGAGGCACCGGAGCCCGTACCGCCCTGCGAGATCGTCATGACGATCGTGTAGTCCTCGGTGTACGAGGCGAACCATGAGGTCGTCTGCTTGCCGTAGACCTCGGCGGTGCCGGTCTTGGCGTGCATGGGGATCTTCTTCTGCGGCCAGCCGCCGAAGCGCCAGGCGGCGGAGCCGCCGGTGACGACCCCGGCGAGCGCGTTGTCGATCTGGTCCCGGGTCTCGCCGTGCATCGGGAGCTTGCCGTGCGACTTCGGCTTGATCTCCTTGATGTGCTTGCCGTCGGGGCTGACGATCGCCTTGCCGACGGAGGGGTCGTACAGGGTGCCGCCGTTGCTGATCGCGCTGTAGATGGTCGCCATCTGGAGCGGCGTGACGAGGGTGTCGCCCTGGCCGATGGAGTAGTTGACGGAGTCACCGGCGCGCATCTTCATGCCCTCGGCGCAGTTCTCCTTGGCGATCTGCGTGGCGTAGTCGTCCTTGCCCGACTTCGCCTGCTTGCACCAGACGTCCTTGTTGGACTTGTAGTAGTCCTTCTTCCACTGCCGGTCGGGCACGCGCCCCGCGACCTCGTTGGGGAGGTCGATGCCGGTCTCCTTGCCGAGACCGAACTGGTGGGCCGTCTTGTAGAAGTAGTCGCCCGGCTTCTTCTTCGGGTTGTTCCCGCCGTCCTTCTGCCACTGCTTGTACGCGAGGTCGTAGAAGACGGTGTCGCAGGAGACCTCCAGGGCGCGGCCGAGGTTGATCGGCCCGTATCCCTTGGACTCGAAGTTCTTGAAGACCTGGCCGCCGATGTTGAAGGAGCTGCTGCAGTTGTACAGGTCGTTGAAGTCGTAGCCCGCGTTCACGGCGGCGGTCGCCGAGATGACCTTGAAGATCGAGCCGGGGGCGGCCTGCCCCTGGATGGCCCGGTTCAGCAGCGGGTAGTTGGACTTCTTGCCGGTCAGCTTCGTGTAGTCCTTGCCCGAGATGCCGCCGACCCAGGCGTTCGGGTCGTACGTCGGGTTGGACGCCATCGAGACGACCCGGCCGGTCTTGGACTCCATGACCACGACAGCGCCCGCGTCGGCCTTGTAGTTCTGGTTGGTGTTGCGGTCGTGCTCCTTGCGGGCGGCCTTCATGGCCTTGTCCAGTTCCTTCTCCGCTATGGCCTGCACGCGGGCGTCGACGCTGGTGACGACGTTGGAACCGGCCTGTGCCCGGTCACTGTTGGCCTTGCCGATGACGCGCCCGAGGTTGTCGACCTCGTAGCGGGTGACTCCGGCCTTGCCGCGCAGCTCGCTGTCGTACGTGCGCTCAAGGCCCGAGCGGCCGATCTGGTCGGCCCGCAGCAGCGGCGATTTGCTGTCCTCGGCCTTCTTGATCTCGTCGTCGGTGACGGGCGAGAGGTAGCCGAGCACCTGCGCCGTGTTGGCCTCACCGGGTGCGGCGTAGCGGCGTACGGCGGTGGGCTCCGCGCTGATGCCGGGGAAGTCCTCGGCCCGCTCGCGGATCTGGAGGGCCTGCTGGGTGGTGGCCTCGTCGGTGATCGGGATGGGCTGGTACGGGGAGCCGTTCCAGCACGGCTTGGGGGTCTTGGAGTCGCACAGCCGGACCTTGCCCTCGACCTCCTCCGGCTTCATGTCGAGGACCTCGGCCAGCTGGCCGAGGACGGCCTTGCCGTCGTCGGGCATCTTCATCAGCTCGGTCCGGCTCGCCGACACCACGAGGCGGGTCTGGTTGTCGGCGAGCGCCACGCCGCGCGCGTCGAGGATCGAGCCGCGCACGGCGGGGTCGACGACCTGCTGCACGTGGTTGTTGGCGGCCTCAGCGGTGTACTCGTCGCCGTTGCGGATCTGCAGGTACCACAGCCGTCCGCCGAGCGTGAGCAGCAGCGAGAACACCAGGATCTGAATGGCCACCAGCCGGATGGTGACCCGTGTGGACCGCCCGGTCTCCGGGATGTTGCTCACCGTGTCCCCCTGAGGTGGTGCGTCCGGGTGCGATCAGACGATTGCCGCCTCACAGCCTCTTGACCCCCTTGATACGTCCCGCCTTGCTCTTCGCCGCCTTGGCCAGCAGTCCCCCGCGCTGGCTGCCGATACGGGCCGACCTGCCGATACGGGTCGTTCTGCCCACCCGGGCGGCCTTGCCCATCCGTCCGCCGAGGCCGCTGCCGGAGCCGGAGGTGACCCAGTTGCGCGTGCTGTCGCGGCTGCCGGAGGACGTGCCCCCGCTGTCGGACAGCGGGTGGTTCTCCGTCTGCTTGGCGAGCGCCATGATCAGCGGTACGACGAACGGTGCCAGCAGCAGGTCGTAGAGGGCCGCGGTGAACAGCAGCTTCCCCAGACCCACGTGGCGGGCCGTGTCGTCTCCGACGAGCGCGCCGACGGCCGCGTACAGCAGCGTGGTGCCGATGGCGCCGCCGACGACGACCAGCATCGGCCCGGTGGCCGAGCGGAGCTGGCCCTTCTCCGGCTTCGCGAGACCGGCGAGGTAGCCGATGACGCACAGCACCAGCGCGTAGCGCCCTACGGCGTGGTCGGCGGGTGGCGCGATGTCGGAGAGGAGACCGGCGCCGAAGCCGATCAGGGCGCCGCTGGTGTGCCCGTAGACGAGGGCGAGGCCCAGCACGACGAGCAGCAGCAGGTCGGGGACGGCGCCCGGCAGCTGGAGCCGGGCGAGCACGGTGACCTGGACGATCAGCGCGACGACGACGAGGAGTCCCGAGAGAACAAGGCGTTTCACTGAGCTGTTCCTCCCGGAGTGGCGGTCGCGCTCGGGGTGACCGTGACGGTGACCGTGGGGGTGGGCTTGGTCTTGGGCTTGGGCGGCAGGACCATGTCGCGCGGGTTGGTACGCGGCGGCTGGACGACGACGCCGACGATGTCGAGCTTGCTGAAGCCGACGTAGGGGCGCACCTGGACGGTGCGGGTGAGGTCACCGTTGGACGGATCGACTCGTACGACCTCGCCGACGGGCACGCCGGGCACGAACGGCTTGTTGCCCCGGGAGCCGAAGGTGACCATCCGGTCGCCCTTCTTCACCTTGGCCTTGCCGTTCAGCAGCTGGACGCGCAGCGACCGGTCGCCCTGGCCGTTGGCGAACCCGATCTCGCTGGATTTCTCCAGCCGGGTGCCGACGGTGAAGTCCGGGTCGTTGGCCAGCAGGATGGTGGAGGTGGACGGGCCGACGGTGGTGACGCGGCCGACCAGTCCGTCACCGTTGATGACGGTCATGTCGCGGGCGATGCCGTCGTTGCTGCCCGCGTCGATGGTCACGGTCCAGGAGAAACCCTGGGCCGCTCCTATGGCGATGACCTCGGCACCCTTGATGCCGTACTGACCGGCACCGGCTGTCTTGAGGATCTTGTCGAGCTCGCGGGAGCGGGCACGGTTGCGGTCGTCGCTGCCGAGCCGCTGCTTGAGCGCGGCGTTCTCTCGTTCCAGGGTGCTGATGCGGTCGTGCCGGTCATCGGAGTCCCGGACGGCGGCTATGGCGTTGGCGACCGGGTCGACGGCGGTCGCCATGCCGTTCTCCACGGGTCCGAAGACCGTTTGCGCCGCGTGCCGTGGCGCGTCGAGGGGGGAGTCCTCACCGCCTCGGATGTCCACAGTGATCAATGCGAACGCGATGGCGACCAGCAGCACCAATAGCAGCCGGCTCTCTCGGGTGTCCCTCACGTACGGCGGCCGTGCCTTCCTCGTCGGACCGGCCGGCTGCGGGCGGCGGCCGGTCGGGGGCGTCCTGCCTGTAGGTGGACTCTGTCCATGCGGACGGCGTCACTGTCTTCTTGGCTCTGGGGTTTTCTGCGGTTCTTGTGACCGTGCCGAGTTCCCGGTACGGGTGGTGCGCTGTTCGCGGTGGTTGCTACGCGAGGTGCGCGGTACCCGGCACATGACGATGATGATCTCTTACGCGACCCATTATGCGAGCAATCCGCCGCGTGAGACGGCGGTCACTCACGCGGCGGCCGCTGTTCACCCGGCCGCTGAATTCATCGCCGGGGCTGGGAGTCGAGAACCTGCTGAAGCGCCTCGAACTCTTCCACACACTTGCCCGACCCCAGCGCCACGGAGTCGAGCGGGTTCTCGGCGATGTGGATCGGCATGCCGGTCTCGCGGCGCAGCCGCTCATCAAGGCCGCGCAGCAGGGCGCCGCCGCCGGTGAGCACGATGCCCCGGTCCATGACGTCACCGGAGAGTTCCGGCGGGCACTTGTCGAGCGTGGTCTTCACTGCGTCCACGATCGAGTTGACCGGTTCCTCAATCGCCTTGCGTACCTCGGTGGCGGAGATGACGACCGTCTTCGGCAGGCCACTGACCAGGTCACGGCCGCGAATCTCGGTGTGCTCCTCCTGGTCGCCCTCGTACGCGGAGCCGATGGTGATCTTGATGCTCTCGGCGGTGCGCTCGCCGAGCAGCAGGCTGTACTCCTTCTTGATGTGCTGGATGATCGCGTTGTCCAGCTCGTCTCCGGCGACGCGGATGGACTGTGCCGTGACGATTCCGCCAAGCGAGATGACGGCGACCTCCGTGGTGCCGCCACCGATGTCCACGACCATGTTGCCGGTCGCCTCGTGGACCGGGAGCCCGGAGCCGATCGCGGCCGCCATCGGCTCCTCGATGATGTGCACCTGCCGCGCACCGGCCTGGGTGGACGCCTCGATGACAGCGCGCCGCTCAACGCCGGTGATGCCGCTGGGAACACAGACCACGACGCGCGGCCGGGCCAGATAGCGGCGCTTGTGGATCTTCAGAATGAAATAGCGGAGCATCCGCTCGGTGATCTCGAAGTCGGCGATAACGCCGTCCTTCAGTGGCCGGACCGCGACGATGTTTCCCGGCGTCCGGCCGATCATCTTCTTCGCCTCGGCGCCGACCGCGAGAATGCCGCCGGTGTTGGTGTTGATCGCGACAACAGACGGCTCGTTGAGGACGATCCCGCGGCCTCTGACGTAAACCAGCGTGTTGGCGGTCCCGAGGTCGACAGCCATGTCACGGCCGATGAACGACATGTTGTTCCCCATGAGGATGCGTCAGGCCTTCCCAACTGGAGCGATTGCTTACTGGAGGTCGGCAGGATGATGCGCTGCGATGCGCGGGAGCTTCCATCGTAGTCTCGCCCGCCACGGTACGGCGCGAGGGTTCCTTCGCCATTGTCGGCGGAACACTCGCTCGCCCCCTGCTTATGGTGACGTCGTGTCGCGGTGATGCGTTCCCTCGAACGAAGGGCATACGCCAAGAGGCGACCGAAAAAACCGGTCGCCCCTGGTCAGAAGGGCCGCCAAGCCGATCAAAAGACGAGCAGCGCGTCAGGCGAGCCCGGGAAAGAAAATCTTCATCTCACGCTGGGCGGACTCCTCGGAGTCCGAGGCGTGAATGAGGTTCTCGCGAACGATAGTCCCGAAGTCGCCACGGATACTGCCCGGCGTGGCGGCGATCGGGTCGGTCGGACCGGCCAGCGCCCGCACCCCTTCGATCACTCGCTCCCCCTCGACCACCAGCGCCACCACGGGCCCGGAGGACATGAACTCGACCAGCGGCGGGTAGAACGGCTTGCCCACGTGCTCCGCGTAGTGCTGCTCCAGCACGTCACGCTCCAGGGTCCGCAGCTCCAGGGCGGCGATCGTCCAGCCCGCCTTGTTCTCGATACGGCCCAGAATCTCGCCGACCAAGCCGCGCCTCACCGCGTCAGGCTTGAGAAGGACGAGGGTGCGCTGGCTCATGATCGCGGCTCCTTGGGCAAACAGGGATGACGGAGTAGTGGGCCAGAGGCTACAGGGGCCGAACACGGGGGCGGCACCCGCCACCGCATCCCGGACCTGGTCACCGGCGCACCGGCCGTCCGGCGCCGGCAGCCCAGGCGCCGGGACGGACGCCCGGGCGGGCGCACCGCGACCCCGGACCGTCCCCCCGTGCCGACGCGGGGCCCGCCGTCACCGCCCCGGGCGTCCGCGCGTGCGCCAGTGCGAGGCGTATGTACGACGCGTACGTGCGAGGCGTACATACGAGGCGGCGTACATACGAGGCGGCGTACCTACGAGGCGGCGTACCTACGAGACGTACGGACGAGACATACAGACGAAGCGTACGGACGACGCCGCTGAAGCCGCCCCGTGCAGGCGCCCCCCGTACGGACTCGGCGCCCGTAAGCCCCGTATGCCCACATACCCGTACATACGCGCGGGTCCCCGTGCGCCCGCCGCCGGCACCGGCCCGCGGCGGGCGCACGCCACATCCGGCGGCGTGACGACCGGTCAGGTCGCCGTCACGCCGGGCCCGGCTGGGCCATGCCCGGGCCGCTGTCCTCGCCCGCCGCGGCCGCTTCCGCCGCGGCGGCTTCCCGCGCCGCCGCGTCCATCGCCGCGAACCTGATCTTGGCTTCGTCGATGTGACGGCCGTAGTGGATGGACGCCCACCACAGCCCGGCGAACGCCAGCCCGAGGATGAACATCACCGGGACCACGAAGCCGCTGAGGACCAGCGCCCCTTGCAGCGCCCAGCCCACGTGCAGCGCCCACGGCCTGCCGAGCAGTCCGGCGAGCAGCACGCACAGCCCCATGGCGATGCCGCAGACCGTCCACACCGTCCCCATCGACAGATCGGAGAGCTTCATGGCGACGAGACCGGCGAAGCCGATGACGAAGAACTCACTGATCAATGTGCTCGCGCACAGCATTCGCATCGCGCTCAGCCCCTCCCCAGCAGCAGCCGGGCTTCTCCTACGGTGATGACGGAACCGGTGACCAGGACACCCGCCCCCGAGAACTCGCTCTCCTCCTCAGCGAGCGTCACGGCCACCTCAAGGGCCTCGTCCAGGCGCGGTTCGACCTGCACCCGGTCCGGCCCGAAGATCTCGACGGCCACGGCCGCCAGCTCGTCCACGTCCATGGCTCGATCGTGCGCGTAACGCGTCACCACGATCTCGGTGAAAATTGGCTCGAAGGCTTCGAGGATGCCGCGCGCGTCCTTGTCCTTGCTGGTGCCGACCACGCCGATCAGCCTGCTGAAGGAGAACGCCTCGGTGACCGCGTCGGCCGCGGCCCGCGCGCCCGCCGGGTTGTGCGCGGCGTCCAGCACGACCGTCGGGCTGCGGCGCATGACCTCAAGCCGCCCCGGTGAGGTGACCGCGGCGAAGGCCGTCCGCACCGTGTCCAGGTCCAGCGTCCTGGCATGCTGCGAGCCGATGCCGAAGAACGCCTCGACCGCGGCGAGCGCCACCGCCGCGTTGTGCGCCATGTGCGCACCGTGCAGCGGCAGGAAGACCTCCGGGTACTCGCCGCCGAGGCCGCGCAGCGTCAGCAGCTGGCCGCCGACCGCGACCTCGCGGCTCAGCACGCCGAACTCCATGCCCTCCCTGGCGACCGTGGCATCCACCTCGACCGCCCGCTTCAGCAGCACCGAGGCCGCGTCCACCGGCTGCTGGGCGAGGACGACCGTCGAACCGGCACCGCCGTCCGTCGTGTCCCTCGCCTTGATGATCCCGGCCTTCTCGCCCGCGATCTGTTCGGGCGTGCTGCCCAGCCGGTCGGTGTGGTCCAGCGAGATCGGGGTGACCACGGCGACCGTCGCGTCGATCACGTTCGTCGCGTCCCAGGTGCCGCCCATGCCGACCTCGACAACGGCGACATCCACCGGCGCGTCGGCGAAGGCCGCGAACGCCATGGTGGTCAGCACCTCGAAGAACGACAGCCGGTGCTCCTGCTGGGCGTCGGTCATCTCCACGTACGGCTGGATGTCCCGGTACGTCTCGACAAACCGCTCGGCGGAGATCGGCGCACCGTCGAGGCTGATCCGCTCCGTGATCGACTGGACATGCGGGCTCGTATAGCGGCCGGTGCGCAGCTCGAAGGCGCCGAACAGGGCCTCGATCATCCGGGCCGTGCTGGTCTTGCCGTTGGTGCCGGTGATGTGGATCGACGGATACGCGTGCTGCGGCTCGCCCAGGATGTCGAGCACGGCGGCGATGCGCTGCACCGAGGGGTCGAGCTTGGTCTCCGCCCAGCGCCCGGCCAGCTCCGTCTCGACCTCGCGCAGCGCGCGGTCGAGCTCGGGGTCCTGCGGCCGGCCCGGGACACCGTCGCCCTGGGCAGGGCCTGCCTGGGTGCGCAGAGTGCGGCTCCCCGCCTCGATGACCGCCAGGTCAGGGTCGCGGTCGGTTTCTGCCTCGATGATCTCGTCGAATTCGTCGAGCCCGTTGGGCTCAGGGTCATCATTCAGGGGGCGCTCGCTCACGACGCCCAGTCTACGAGGCCGCGGTGACAGCGCTTCGCCCGCTCGCCCGGTGAGCACGGGAAGAGGCGCGATCGCGTACGTGCCGTGTCCGTGAGGGGCCCGGCCCACCCGCCGGACAGCGGGCCGCGGACGGCACACGGCAGGCGGACTCCGTACGAAAAGTCACAGGCGGCCCGCGGGCTCCGCCCACGCGCGGTACGAACAGCGGGCGGCCCCCGCGCCCGAGGGACAGTGTCCCGTAGGCGCGGGGGCCGCCCGCCGTGTCATGCCCGGTCGGCCGGGGGTCCGGCTTCAGGCGTCCGGCAGGGCCGCCAGCTGCGCGGTGATGCGGGCGATGTCCGCCTCAGCCGTCTCCAGCCGCTTGCGGATCTTGTCCACCACGTGGTCGGGCGCCTTGCCGAGGAACGCCTCGTTGCCGAGCTTCGCGTGCGCCTGGGCCTTCTCCTTCTCGGCCGCCGCCAGGTCCTTCGCGAGGCGCTTGCGCTCGGCCGCCACGTCGATGGTGCCCGACAGGTCGAGCGCGACGGTCGCACCGGCGACGGGCAGCGAAGCCGTGGCCGTGAAATCGTCACCCGCGGGCTGGAGCCGCAGCAGCGAGCGGATCGCCGCCTCGTGCGGCGCGAGACCCGTGCCGGTCAGGTCCAGCCGCGCCGGGACCTTCTGGCCGGGCTGGAGCCCCTGGTCGGCGCGGAACCGGCGGACCTCGGTGACCAGCTGCTGGACGACCGTGATCTCCTGCTCGGCCGCCGTGTCCCGGAAGCCGCTGTCGGACGGCCAGTCGGCGATCACAACGGACTCGCGCCCGGTGAGCGTGGTCCACAGCGTCTCGGTGACGAACGGGACAATCGGGTGCAACAGCCGCAGGGTGACGTCCAGGACCTCACCGAGCACCCGCCGCGAGGCGTCGGCCGCCGGGCCGCCAGCCATGAACGTCGTCTTCGACAGCTCGACGTACCAGTCGAAGACCTCGTCCCACGCGAAGTGGAAGAGCGTGTCGGACAGCTTCGCGAACTGGTAGTCGTCGTAGAGCGCGTCCACCTCGGCGACCACCGAGTTCAGCCGGGACAGAATCCAGCGGTCCGCCGCGGAGAGCTGGTCGGCCGGGGGCAGCTCGCCCTCGATCGTCGCGCCGTTCATCATCGCGAAGCGCGTCGCGTTCCAGATCTTGTTGGCGAAGTTGCGGGACCCCTGGACCCAGTCCTCACCGATCGGCACGTCCACGCCGGGGTTGGCGCCCCGGGCGAGCGTGAAGCGGACGGCGTCGGAGCCGTACTTGTCCATCCAGTCCAGCGGGTCGACCGCGTTACCGAACGACTTGGACATCTTCTTGCCGAACTGGTCGCGGACCATGCCGTGCAGGGCGATGGTGCGGAACGGCGGGGTGCCGTCCATCGCGTACAGGCCGAACATCATCATCCGGACGACCCAGAAGAAGAGGATGTCGTAGCCGGTGACCAGCACGGAGTTCGGGTAGAACTTCTCAACGCTCTCGGTCCGCCCGGGCCAGCCGAGCGTGGAGAACGGCCACAGGCCCGAGGAGAACCAGGTGTCCAGGACGTCGGTCTCCTGGTGCCAGCCCTCGCCGGTCGGCGCCTCGTCGTCCGGGCCGACGCAGACCATCTCACCGTTGGGCCCGTACCAGACCGGAATGCGGTGGCCCCACCACAGCTGACGCGAGATGCACCAGTCGTGCAGGTTGTCCACCCAGCCGAAGTAGCGGGACTCCATCTCCTTGGGGTGGATGGCGACCTTGCCGTCGCGGACCGCGTCGGCCGCGTTCTTCGCGAGCGGGGCGACCTTGACCCACCACTGCATGGACAGCCGCGGCTCGATCGTCGTCTTGCAGCGCGAGCAGTGCCCGACGGAGTGCGTGTACGGGCGCTTCTCCGCGACGATCCGGCCGTCGGCGCGCAGCGCGCCGACGATGGCGCTGCGCGCCTCGAAGCGGTCAAGGCCCTCGAACGGCCCGTGGACGGTGATGACGCCACGCTCATCGAGCACGGCGGGCGAGGGCAGGCCGTGCCGCTGGCCGATCTCGAAGTCGTTCGGGTCGTGGGCCGGGGTGACCTTGACCGCGCCGGTACCGAACTCCGGGTCGACGTGCTCGTCGGCGACGACCGGGATGCGACGGCCGGTGAGCGGCAGCTCGATCTCGGTGCCGACCAGATGGCGGTAGCGCTCGTCGTCCGGGTGAACGGCGACGGCGGTGTCGCCGAGCATCGTCTCGGCACGCGTCGTCGCGACGACGATCGCGTTGTCCCCCTCGCCGTAGCGGATGGAGACCAGCTCGCCGTCGTCGTCCTGGTACTCCACCTCGATGTCCGAGATGGCGGTCAGACAGCGCGGGCACCAGTTGATGATGCGCTCGGCGCGGTAGATCAGCTCGTCGTCGTAGAGCTTCTTGAAGATGGTCTGGACGGCCTGGGACAGCCCCTCGTCCATCGTGAAGCGCTCACGCGACCAGTCGACGCCGTCGCCCAGGCGCCGCATCTGGCCGGAGATCTGGCCGCCCGACTCGTCCTTCCACTGCCACACACGCTCGACGAACGCCTCGCGGCCCAGGTCATGGCGGGACTTGCCCTCCTTGGCCAGCTCACGCTCGACGACGTTCTGCGTGGCGATGCCCGCGTGGTCCATGCCGGGCTGCCACAGCGTCTCGTAGCCCTGCATCCGCTTGCGGCGGGTGAGCGCGTCGATCAGCGTGTGCTCGAAGGCGTGGCCCAGGTGGAGGCTGCCGGTGACGTTGGGGGGCGGGATGACGACCGTGTACGGAGGCTTGTCGCTCTTCGCGTCGGCGGCGAAGTAACCGCGGTCCACCCAGCGCTCGTACAGCTGCCCCTCTACTTCGGCCGGCGCGTACTGGGTCGGCAGTTCAGGGACGCTGTTCGGCCCGTCTTGCGGGCTCTGCTGGGGCTTCTCGGTCACGGCCGCAAGTCTACGGGCCCGGGGCACTCTGTTACGAACCCGTTGTCGCCCCGGGGTGAGGCGCGTACGGGACGTCCGGGAGGATGCAGGATGAGGCGCACTGACGCGCGCGACCGTCGACGCACCGAGGAGACGCCCTATGAGCCACCCCCAGCCGCAGCCCGGTCCCTACGGCGGCCAGCCGGGACCGTACGGCAACGGTGGTGGTCAGCCCCAGGGGCAACCCCAGGCGCCCAACCCGTACACGCCTCAGCCGGGTTACGGCTACCCGGCACAGGGCCAGCCGGGTCAGCCCGCGCAGGGCCAGGGGTACGGCCACCCCGGCCCGTACCAGCAGCCGGGCCCGTACCAGCAGCCCGGCCCCTACGGCCAGCAGCCGTCGCCCTACGGCCAGGGCGGCTACCAGCAGGGCGGCCAGGGCCCCTACGCGGCGCCCGGCCCGTACGGGCAGCCCCAGCCGCAGCAGCCCGGCCCCGGCTTCCACGGGCAGCCGCCGACGCCGCCGCCCGGCGCCGGGCGGTCACGCAAGAAGGCGGGCATCGCGGCCGGCGTGGGTCTTGCCGTCGTCGCGGCGGCCGTGGGCGGCTACCTGCTCCTCGGCGGGGGCGGTGACGACGGGCCGCACAAGCTGACGACGCCGCAGACGGTCGCCGGTGACTACCAGCGGCAGGGCGAGGGCAAAGACGAGAACAACCTCTCGCCCAAGGGCAAGGCGCAGTTGCGGGAGATCCCCGTCGTGGAGGACGCCCACCCGGTGTCGGCCGACTACAAGACACCCGGCGCGAAGATGCTCCAGTTCAGCGGGATGTGGGGAGAGGTCACCGACCCGGACCGCGCGGCGGATCTCGCCCTCGCCGTCATCACCAAGGCCCTCGCGGAGGACGGAACGGCCGAAACGGTCGGTACGCCCCAGGAATTCACACCCGAGGGCTTCGACGGGGACGTGCTCAAGTGCCAGCAGCTGAAATTCACCTCGGCCAAGGGAGCCATGACGGCGCCCGCGTGCGTCTGGGGCGATGAGAGCACCGTCGGTGTGACGGTCATGGCCGACCCCGCCGCCATCGTCACGGGCAGCGGAATGGAACTGGAAGCGGCCGCCACACTGTCGGCCAAGGTCAGAGACGACGCTCGCGTCGAGACCGGGTGACCAGCTGCCCCAGGCGGCGGAGTGAGCCGGGGCCGAACACGCGACACGCAGGACACAGCGAGCACCACTCACGAACCGTAGGCAACACCACCCCCCACAGCACCACCACGACGCAGTGCAGTCAGAGCGAAGGAACGTCATGAGCCACAACCAGCCCGGCCCCTACGGCCAGTCCCCCCACCAGCCCGGCCCCTACGGGCAGGGCGGCACGGCCGGGCAGCCCGGCTACGGCTACCCGCAGCAGCCGCCGCAGCCTGGTCCGTACGGCCAGCAGCCGCAGCAGCCCGGTTACGGCTACTCGCAGCAGCCGCAGGCCCCGTACGGCCAGCCCGGTCCGCCGATGCCGCCGCAGGGCGGCAACAACAAGAACAAGACCATCGCCATCGCCGTCGGCGCCGTCGTGGTCGTCGCCGCCATCGTCGGCGTCGTCATCGGCATGAACGGCGGCGATGACGACGACAGCAAGAAGAAGGGCAAGAAGGACGTCGTCGCCGGCGACAACGGCGGCCAGAAGGGCACCGGCGGCACCGGTGGGGGCAACGGCGCCGAAGACGGCAAGAAGTACAAGCTGACGATGCCGCAGACGGTCGCGGGCAGCTACACGCGCGTCGGCGAGCAGCTCGACGAGAGCAACATGACAGAAGCGCAGAAGGGCATGCAGCAGACGATCCCGGGCCTCACCGACCCGCACCCGGTCGGCGCGCAGTACAAGGGCGCGGGCCAGCTGAAGGTCAGCGGCAGCTGGGGCGAGGTCTCCGATCCCGAGTTGGCGGTCGCGGCCGCGTTCAAGGCCGAGAAGGCCAACGCGGAGAAGTCCGGCCAGCCGATCAAGGTCAAGGGCGAACCGCAGAAGTTCACCCCCGCCGGCTTCACCGGTGTCGTGCTGAAGTGCCAGGAGTTCGCCGTCACCACCTCCGGGAGGGAGACCCCGATCCCGCTGTGCATCTGGGGCGACTCCAGCACCGTCGGCGAGGTCATGGCGATGCCCTCGGCGACGTCGCCCACCGGCATGTCCCTCAGCGAGACGGCCGAGCTCACCGCGAAGGTCCACAAGGACACCCGCGTCGAGGTCACGAACTAACCAGCACGACGCCCAGCCCATAGGGGGACGACAGATGAGTTTCAACCAGCCACCACCGCCGCCCGGCCCGTACGGAAGCGGCGGGCAGCCCGGCCCGTACGGCGCGCCTCAGCAGCCCGGTCCGTACGGCCAGCAGCCGCAGCAGCCCGGTTACGGCTACCCGCAGCAGCCCCAGCAGGGCTACGGCTACCCGCAGCAGCAGCCGACGCAGCCCTACGGCCAGCCGCAGGCCCCGTACGGCCAGCAGCCGGGCCCGCCGATACCGCCGCAGGGCGGCAACAACAAGAACAAGACCATCGCCATCGCCGTCGGCGCCGTCGTGGTCGTCGCCGCCATCGTCGGCGTCGTCATCGGCATGAACGGCGGCGATGACGACGACAGCAAGAAGAAGGGCAAGAAGGACGTCGTCGCCGGCGACAACGGCGGCCAGAAGGGCACCGGCGGCCAGAAGGACAAGCCGGATGTGCAGGACGCCCTGAAGTACAAGCTCACCACCCCGGCGACCGTGGCGGGCAGCTACACGCGCAAGGGCGAGGGCAAGACGGACAGCGGTCTGGGCTCTGACGGCCAAGAGCCCACGGGTTTCACGACCGAGGGCTCGGTGTCGGCCGACTACGAGACGTCCACCAAGAAGTCCCTGTCGCTCGGCGGCGCGTACGGCAAGTCCTCGAACCCCGAGGCCAGCGTGGACTGGGTCTTCGACCAGATGGCCGACTCAAGCGGCGCTACCCCCAAGGGCGAACCGCAGAAGGTCACCCCGGCCGGGCTTGAGGCCGGCGCCGTCATGAAGTGCCAGGTGCTGGAGTCCTCGTCGGTCCCGATCATGGTGTGCTCGTGGGGCGACGCCAGCACCGTCGGCGTGGCGATCATGGGTGACCCCGCCTCGGTGACCAACCCCAACGCGGTCACCATCGACGAGGCCGCGGCGACGACCGTTCAGATCCGCAGCGACGCGCGCGTGGCGAAGTAAGCCAGGACGCGGCTCAACGTGAAGGGGCGCCCGGCCAGTTGGCCGGGCGCCCCTTCACGTTGCTGTGTGGCGTGCTGACGCGGCTACGCGCTCTTCTCGTGCCGGTCGTCCTTGCCGACGATGCGCGGCTCGCGCGGGACCAGGGTCGGGTTCACGTTGGAGTGGACGACCTCTTCGGTGATGACGACGCGGGCCACGTCCTTGCGGGACGGCACCTCGTACATCACCGACTGCAGGACCTCTTCCATGATGGCCCGCAGGCCACGCGCGCCGGTACCGCGCAGGATCGCCTGGTCGGCGATGGCCTCAAGGGCCGGGCGGTCGAACTCCAGCTCCACGCCGTCGAGTTCGAACAGCCGCTCGTACTGCTTGACGAGCGCGTTCCGCGGCTCGACGAGGATCTGGAGCAGGGCCTCGCGGTCGAGGTTGTGGACCGAGGTGATGACCGGGAGGCGGCCGATGAACTCGGGGATCATCCCGAACTTCACCAGGTCCTCCGGCATGACCTCCTGGAACTGGTCGCTCGCCTCGATCTCCCGCTTGGAGCGGATGGTGGCCCCGAAGCCGATGCCCTTGGCGCCCGCGCGGGACTCGATGATCTTCTCAAGGCCGGCGAACGCGCCGCCCACGATGAAGAGCACGTTGGTCGTGTCGATCTGGATGAACTCCTGGTGCGGGTGCTTGCGCCCGCCCTGCGGCGGCACCGAGGCCGTCGTGCCTTCCAGGATCTTCAGCAGCGCCTGCTGGACGCCCTCGCCGGAGACGTCGCGGGTGATCGACGGGTTCTCGCTCTTGCGGGCGACCTTGTCGATCTCATCGATGTAGATGATGCCGGTCTCGGCCTTTTTGACGTCGTAGTCGGCGGCCTGGATCAGCTTGAGCAGGATGTTCTCGACGTCCTCGCCGACATAGCCCGCCTCGGTGAGGGCGGTGGCGTCGGCGATGGCGAACGGGACGTTGAGCATCCGGGCCAGGGTCTGGGCCAGCAGGGTCTTGCCGGAGCCCGTCGGGCCGAGCAGCAGGATGTTGGACTTCGACAATTCGATGCCGTCGTCGCGGTTGCCCGCCGCCTCGCCTGCCTGGACCCGCTTGTAGTGGTTGTAGACGGCCACGGACAGCGCCTTCTTGGCGGGCTCCTGGCCGACGACGTATCCCTCAAGGAACTCGTAGATCTCGCGGGGCTTGGGAAGTTCCTCCCAGCGCACCTCGGAGGTCTCAGCGAGCTCCTCCTCAATGATCTCGTTGCAGAGATCGATGCACTCGTCGCAGATGTACACACCGGGGCCTGCGATGAGCTTCTTCACCTGCTTCTGGCTCTTTCCGCAGAACGAGCACTTGAGCAGGTCGCCGCCGTCACCGATGCGTGCCACGAGGTGCTTCCCCTTCGCCTGGGATCCGTCCTGTTCCACGGACCCGGGTGCTTGCCTATCGACGGTACCTTGCCGGGACCCCCGTGCGGGCCCCCCTTGGACCGACTCAGTCCAAGGGGGCCCCATCAAAGGTAGGTCACCCCATGCCGACGGATGTCTTGCGCGTCGAGACGATCTGGTCGATCAGACCGTACGCCAGCGCCTCCTCGGCGGTGAGGATCTTGTCCCGCTCGATGTCGTCGCGGATCTTCTCGATCGGTGTGGTGGAGTGCTTGGCCAGCATCTCCTCCAACTGCGACCGCATCCGCAGGATCTCGTTGGCCGCGATCTCCAGGTCGGAGACCTGGCCGCGGCCGGTCTCGCTGTACGGCTGGTGGATCAGAATCCGGGCGTTCGGCAGCGCCATCCGCTTACCGGCCGTACCGGCGGCGAGCAGCACGGCGGCGGCGGAGGCCGCCTGGCCCATGCAGACCGTCTGGATGTCGGGCTTCACGAACTGCATCGTGTCGTAGATGGCCGTCAGCGCGGTGAACGAGCCGCCGGGCGAGTTGATGTAGATCGAGATGTCACGGTCGGGGTCCATCGACTCCAGGCACAGCAGCTGCGCCATGACGTCGTTGGCGGAGGCGTCATCGATCTGGACGCCGAGGAAGATGACCCGCTCCTCGAAGAGCTTCGCGTAGGGGTCGTACTCGCGCACGCCCTGCGAGGTGCGCTCCACGAAGCGCGGGATCACATACCTGGACTCGGCGACCGGGCCCTGGTAGAGGCCACTGCCGACGTTGTTGTTCATCTGCGTGTTCACCATCCTGATGGCGTTCGGTGGGCTGGGTGAGGAAGCTCGGGGGCGTCAGGCCCCGGTGCCGCCGCCGCCCGGAACGTCCGTGGCGGAAGACATGACATCGTCGATCAGGCCGTAGGCCTTGGCCTCCTCGGCGGAGAACCAGCGGTCGCGGTCGGAGTCGCGCGTGACCTGCTCGACGGTCTGGCCGGTGTGGAAGGCGGTCAGCTCCGCCATCCGCTTCTTGGTGTGCAGCAGCCGCTCGGCGTGGATCTTGATGTCCGAGGCCGAGCCCGCCAGGCCCGCGGAGGGCTGGTGGATCAGGATTTCGGCGTTCGGCAGCGCGAACCGCTTGCCCGGGGTGCCCGCGCTCAGCAGGAACTGTCCCATCGACGCGGCGAGGCCCATGGCGATGGTGACCACGTCGTTCTTGATGAACTGCATGGTGTCGTAGATCGCCATGCCCGCGGAGATCGAGCCGCCGGGGCTGTTGATGTAGAGGTTGATGTCCTTGTCAGGCTCCGCAGCGAGCAGGAGCAGCTGCGCGGTGATCTTGTTGGCGATGTCGTCGTCGACCGGCTGGCCGAGGAAGATGATCCGCTCCCCGAGCAACCGGTTGTAGACCTGGTCGCCGAGGCCGCCACCGACGGTCGGCTCGCCGGCGGCGGAAGGCATCAGATTCGTCACGTATCCACCTGCTCGTTGATTCGACGGCCGCGAGCCGTCTCAGCGTCTTCGTGCGGGCGTGGGATTCGACGCCGCCAGGACTCGCCCGGCGCGTTTCAGGGACTCCCCTGCCCTCGTACTTACGGACCCTAACGCGCAGGTGGGGCAACACCATCCCGCATCAGTAACTGTTCGCTGTGAGCGCAGGCTCCGGGGCCCTGAGCGGCCCCACGAGCGCTCGCGGGGGCGCGGGGACCTCCCGCACGCCGGTGAGTCGTCCCCGTGCCCGTACGGGCCGCTACGGGCCCGCCAGGGTCCCTCGTGCCACGGCGCGGCCGGTTCCGTGCGGTCAGCGGTCGGCGCGGCGGCCTGGCGCGTGCCCTTCCCGGCGCGCCGGGCGGGCGGCGCGGCGGGCCGCCGGGGGCCCGGCCCCGCGGGCGCGGGCGACTCGCTTCCCAACGGCGACGGGCCCGGACGCGAGTGCGTCCGGGCCCGTGCGCGCGGGGTCAGGCCGAGGATCAGCCCTCGGTCTTCTCCTCCGACTTCTCAGCCGCCTTCTCGGTGTCGGCGGCCTCGGCGGTGGTGTCCTCAGCGGCCTCGGCGGACTCGGCGCCCGCCTCGGCGGTGGCCTCGACCGTCTCGGCGGTCTCGTCCTCTTCGTCCTCCAGGTCGACGACCTCACCGTTGCTGTCGGTGACCTTGGCGGCCTCGACGACGACGGCGAGCGCCTTGCCGCGGGCGACCTCGCCGACGAGCATCGGCACCTGGCCACCCTCGACGACGGCCTGGGCGAACTGGTCCGGGCTCATGCCGGAGGACTGCGCACGGCGCATGAGGTGCTCGGTGAGCTCCTCCTGGCCGACCGACAGCTTCTCCTTGTTGACGAGCTCATCGAGGATGAACTGCGTCTTGATGCCCTTCTCGGCCTGCTCCTTGGTCTCGGCGTCGAACTCTTCCTCGGTCTTGCCCTGGATCTCCAGGTACTTCGCGAGGTCGAGGCCCATCTGGCCGAGCTGGTGGTTGACCAGGTTGTGCTTGCGGGTCTCGATCTCGTCCTGGAGCAGCTTCTCCGGGATCGGGACCTCGGCCAGCTCCAGGAGGGCGTCGAGCACCTTCTCCTGGGCCTGGGTGGCCTGCTCGTACTTCTTCGACTGCTCAAGGCGCTTGCGGCTGTCGGCGCGCAGCTCGTCAAGGGTGTCGAACTCGCTCGCGAGCTGGGCGAAGTCGTCGTCCAGGTCGGGCAGTTCGCGGGACTTGACCTCGCTCACGTCGACCTTGACCTCGGCCTCCTTGCCCTCGGCGGAACCGCCCTTGAGCTCGGAGGCGAAGGTCGCGGTGCCACCGGCCTCAAGACCGGTGACGGCCTCGTCGATGCCGTCGAGCAGCTGGCCGGAGCCGATGGTGTACGACACGCCCTGGGCGACGCCGTCCTCCAGCACCTCGCCGTCGACCTTGGCCTCCAGGTCGACGGTGACGGTGTCACCCTCGGCGGCGGCACGCTCGACGACGGAGGTGGTCGCGAAGCGGTCGCGCAGCTGCTCGACCGCCGCGTCCACGTCCTCTTCCGAGACCTCGACGGCGTCGACGGTGACCTCGATGCCGGAGTAGTCCGGGATCTCGATCTCCGGGCGGATGTCCACCTCGGCGGTGAAGGCCAGCAGCTCGCCGTCCTTCAGCTCGGTGATGTCCACCTCGGGCTGGCCGAGGACGTTCAGCTCACCCTCGTTGACCGCTTCGGTGTAGAACTTCGGGAGCGCGTCGTTGACGGCCTCCTCCAGCACGGCGCCACGACCGAACCGCTGGTCGATGACGCGGGCCGGAATCTTGCCCTTGCGGAAACCCGCCACCGTGACCTGCTGGTTGATCTTCTTGTACGCCGCGTCGAGGCTGGCCTTGAGCTCCTCGAAGGGCACCTCGACAGTGAGCCGAACCCGAGTCGGGTTCAGGGTCTCCACGGCGCTCTTCACGGTTCGGTCTCCTTGGGGCTGACTTCTTGGGGTTTCTGCTGCTGAGGTTCTGCAGAGAATCTGCGGATCGCGCCCCGTATTCCCGTCATCACAGACACAGGTACGCAGCCTGCATAGTAACCGCAAGCATGCGCAGCGCCCTAACGGGATCATGCCCACCGGGGTACGCCGCCCGGTACCCGAGCCATGCTCGGCCGGGCGACGTGAACTGGACTGGATCGTGCTGGTCGGGGTGGCCGGATTCGAACCGACGACCTTCCGCTCCCAAAGCGGACGCGCTACCAAGCTGCGCCACACCCCGTCGGTGCGAGACGTAGGGTACATGGCTAGCGGACGGATGGCTGCCGGTTATCCCGGCGGCAGGCCGGGGTGTGCGGAGCACGCGGCCGACCCGCTACGATGCTTCTCGTGCCACGGCCGGGCCAGACAGGGCTCGTACGGCCGGTTTTTCTACGACCGGCGGCGCATGCGGGCGTAGCTCAATGGTAGAGCCCCAGTCTTCCAAACTGGCTACGCGGGTTCGATTCCCGTCGCCCGCTCCACAGCGTGACTGACACCGATGGACGACTCGGCCGGAGACCCCGACCGGGACTCCGACCGACCGAACGGCCCGGTGCCGGGATTCTTCCCGGCACCGGGCCGTTCGTGTTTTCGGCTCACTGCCGCCGCTGTTCTCGCTTTCGCCAGATGGCGCCGTTCGCGTGACCGGCATGGCGGCGCGGCAGGGCGGGCCGCGCGCGGGAAAGCGGCTGACGCGGCGCCCGTGAGGGTGGGCCTCGCCTCTCGGGCCCCGCGACTCAAGCCGTGCGCGTATCTCTCGGCTCAGCACCGCCTCCGGCCCGCAGGAGACGGTTCCCGCAGGCCAGAGGCTGTGCCGGGTCAGAAGCTGATGTCGCTGATGCCTTCCGCGACATTGTCGAGGAACTCCTGGATGTCGGGCGACGCATCCGTGGAGGCAAGGAGGAAGCCGAAGAGGATGGCGACAAGCGCCGGACCGGCCTTGATCTTCCCTGCTCTGAATATAAACACCAGAATAATGCCAACAAGCAGCACAACAGACAGGGAAATAACCACGACTGATCCCTCGCCCTCGGTCGCAACACGTCTCTCCGGCCCGGTGAGGACACACGACCTCGCAGGCCCCCGCCTCGACCATCGTGCCACCAAGTGGGTGATGGTTGGGGCCGGGTGACGAATCATTGACCAACTGCCCGTGTCGCGCGCGCCACACTCCGGGCCGCCGAAGCCGCGGACGCGATCGCCCCCGCCCGCGCGGGAGACGGTCCCGCTCAGGGCCCCGGGGCATGAATAGCCGCACACCGGTCACGCGACACGTCGGGGATGGCGTTCGAATTCGGCTTGATCACCTACCCTGGTGGCCCCTACACCCATATCGCCGACGAGAATTCCGCATTTTTTCCTCAGCACTGGTGCAGGAGTGCCGACGCGGGCAGACAAAGCGCCAATGAAGCAGACATTCCACCAGGGTCCCCTGCGGGGCATATGCCCCGTTTAAGCGGGATGAGAACCGACTAAACCGGACAGAACACGGCGACACGGTGGGACTGCGGAGCGTTTTGCCGATCCACCGAACAAGCAACCGGCAAGCGGGCAACGGCGATATCGGCAATGCGGCACGAGAACCACCACGAGAACAACACAGCAAGGTTTTACGCAATACAGGTTTGACCGCTATGGTGCCTCAGATGTTCCACGCTGCCATGCCCCACGTACGCGCAGTGAGATCCAGGACCGCCTCCCCCTGCTCATGGTGGGAGGGCCCATGACGAACTCCCTGTATCCGCACGGCTATCAGCGGGCCCCACTCCCTCCGGCCCAGGAGACGGCGCCCGAGCACCGCTCGTCACCGCGCGATCAGCATCCGGACCGCTCGGCGGCCCCGCCTCCGGCGGTCGGCGGGGCCAAGCCGAAACAGCGCGACGCGTTCTTCGACAACGCCAAGTACCTGGCCATCGTGCTGGTCGCGATGGGACATACGTGGGAACCCCTCACCGACCACAGCCGCACCGCCGAGGCGCTGTACATGACGGTGTACAGCTTCCACATGCCGGCCTTCATCCTGATCTCGGGCTTCTTCTCCCGCAGCTTCGACATGCGCCCGGACCGGCTGAAGCGGCTGATCACCGGCATCGCCGTGCCGTACGTGATCTTTGAGGTCGCCTACACGTTCTTCAAGCGCTGGGCGGACGACGACCCGACGTACGACTTCAGTCTGCTCGACCCCTGGTACCTCACCTGGTTTCTCGCCGCGCTCTTCGTCTGGCGGCTGACCACACCGATCTGGAAGATCATCCGCTGGCCGGTGCCGGTCTCCCTGGCCATCGCGACGCTCGCCTCCGTCTCCCCCGACATCGGCGACGACCTCGACCTTCAGCGCGTGCTGCAGTTCATGCCGTTCTTCGTCATCGGCCTGTGCATGAAGGGCGAGCACTTCCATGTGATGCGGCGCAACTCGGTGCGGCTGGCCGCGATCCCCGTGTTCGGCTGCGCGGTCGCCTTCGCCTACTGGGCCGGGCCCCGGATGAACTCGGCCTGGTTCTACCACCGCGACAGCGTCCAGGAACTGGCCGCGCCGCCGTGGACGGGCCCGGTCATGACGCTGGCCATGTTCGGCTGCTCGATGGTGCTGGTGACGTGCTTCTTCGCCTGGGTGCCGAGGCGGAAGATGTGGTTCACCGTGCTGGGGGCGGGGACGCTGTACGGGTACCTGCTGCATGGCTTCCTCGCCAAGGGGTCGCGCTTCTGGGGCTGGTTCGACACGTACGAGTGGCTGCACGAGCCGCTGGGGGAGATCGCCGTCACGGTGATCGCCGCCGTGGTGGTGACAGCGCTGTGCACGCCGCCGGTGCAGCGGATGTTCCGCTTCGCCATGGAGCCGAAGATGGCCTGGGCGTTCCGGAAGGACCCGGCTGAGCAGGCGCGGCGCCGGGCCCACGCCAAGGGCTGAGCGCGCCCGGCGCTTTTCGGTGACGGGTGTGGGTCTGTGGTTGTCCCCTGTGGTTGCCGTGGGTGTCCTCAAACGCCGGACGGGCTTGATGGGGCTGGACGGGCTTCGCACTTCAGCCCGTCCGGCGATTGAGGACAACACCAGCCGTCCGGCGCTTGAGGACACCATCCACCCAGCCCGTCCGGCGCTTGAGGACAGGACAGGTGAGGGGCGGGATACGCGCTACGGGGCTGGGGGTGGGGTCAGGAGTTGGCGGAGGTGGGTGTACTTCGCCGTGAGGCGGGACCTTGTTTCCGGGGCCAGTTTGGCCAGGCGGGACGGGTCCGCGTTGTGGGCTATGTCGGCTTCCTTGATCAGGAGGGCTCCGGGGGTGGCCAGGATGTGGGCCGTGTACTGCTCAAGCGGTTCACCCGGCCGCTTGGTCATGGCGTCGATCAAGTCCTTGGTGTGCTGGGTCAGCGGGGCGTCCGCGAGCCATGCGCGGGTGAGGACGTCGTCCTCGATCGCGTCGTGCAGCCAGGCCGCCGCGATCTGCTCATCCGTGCCGCCGCGTGCCCGTACGCCGTCCGCCACCGCCGCGAGGTGTTCGGTGTACGGGCTGCCCGCCTTGTCCTTCTGGGAGGCGTGGGCCCGGCGGGCCAGTGCTTCGACTTCCTGCAGCGTCAGGACAGACATCCACTTCTCCCGGTCGAGCGGGCACGCGCGGGCGCGTGCGGCCGCTGGTCTTCACGCTGTCGGGCGGCGCCGGTGTGGCGCACCCGTCTCACGTCGTGTCGTCAGCCAGTGTCCCGGCTCCACGCGCCGGGTGCTCCCCCGGTCACTGCTTCTCACCCGCTCCCCCAAGGCCGGTGGCCCGTAGTGCCATGCGGGCGGGGACCGTGGTGGAGACGACACCGAGGAGGAGGGTGGCGCCCGCGAAGGCCGCGTAGAGCTCGGGCGGGATGTGCGGGCCCGAGCCGGTGATGCCGCGCGTCATCGGGTTCAGGGTGGCCAGCGCGATGGCGGTGCCCAGGACCAGGCCCGCCGCCGCTACCAGCAGGGCCTCCCAGCGGACCATGCCGAGGATCTGCCGCCTGGTGGAGCCGATCAGGCGCAGCGTGGCCAGTTCTCGGCGGCGGTCGAGCACGGTCATGACCAGCGTGTTGGCCGCAGCGATGGCGGCGAAGCCGCCGAGGACGGCGGCCATGGTGGTGTTGGCCCAGGCGTTGAGCTCGCGGTCCTTGTCCTGGGCCGCCGCGTAGCCGTCGCGGTCGGTGACGTCACCGAGGGGGGACAGCGCCGCGGCGACCTTGGCGGGCGGTGCGCCTGCCGCGTCCTTGATGAGGATGTCGCTGTCGAAGGCGGACGACACATGACCGGCGAGGGCGGACCTGGGCAGGGTGAGCTGGGAGATGCCCAGGCCGCGTCCGTACGTCGCGACGATCTCCGGCTTGGCGCGGGTGCCGTCCGGCAGCCGCAGAACGAGCCGGTCGCCGACCTCGACGCCCGCGGAGTCGGCCAGCAGGGAGTCGATGGCCACGGTGCCGGGGCGGCCGATGGAGTGCGGGTCTCCGGCGCGTACGTCGAGATCCTGGACGGCGCGCAGGTCGCTGCCGGTGCCGGAGACGCCCTGGGCCGACGCGCTTTGCAGCCGGCTGCCGCCGCCGGAGCCCATGGGGACCAGGACGCCGGTCCGCAGCAGGCCGACCGCCGTGTCCACGCCGGGCGTGCGCGCGGCGCGGGCGGTGGCGTCGGCGGGCAGGCCGTCCGAGGACGAGATGACGTGGTCGGCGACGATCCCGGCGCGGCGCTGGTCGGCCATCGCGTGGTCCTCGCTGGTGTGCATGAACACCAGTGTTGACGCGAAGGCCATGGCCAGCACGATCGGGGTGATCGCCGAGGCCAGGCGGCGGGAGTTGGCGCGGGCGTTGGCGGCGGCGAGGTTCGCCGCGGCGTTTCCGGCGCGCAGTGGCAGGCCGATGAGCCAAGCGCAGGCGCGTGCGATGAGGGGCCCGAGCAGGCCGACGGCGACCATGAACGCCATGACGACGCCGAGCGCGACGTTCGCCGCGTCCTCTCCGGTCTCCTTCGCCGCGACTCCGGCGAGGACGATGCCGCCGACGAGGGCGCCCGCGCCGAGGAGGGTGCGGATGACGCCGGGGCTGAAGCGTTCCACGGCGGACTCGCTCAGCGCCTGGCCCGGCTTGATCCGGGCGGGGCGGCGGGCCGCGAGCAGCCCGGCGACCAGTGAGGTGAGCAGGCCCGCGCCGACGGCGCTGACCAGCGGAATCCAGGAGACGGCGAGATCGACGGAGGCGGGGATGGCGCTCTTGTCCCGCAGTTGCCCGAACCACCAGGCGGCCAGGGCGACGCCGGGCAGGCAGCCGATCACTCCGGCGAGCGGCGCGACGAGCAGGGCCTCGGTGGCGACGGACCGGCGCAGCTGGCGCGGGGTGGCACCGATGGCGCGCAGCAGGGCGAACTCGCGGCGGCGCTGGCCCACGCAGAGGGCGACCGTTCCCGAGGCCGTGAACACGGCGACCATGGTGGCGATGCCGCCGAAGGAGCCGCCGAGGGCCATGAGGAGTTCCTTGGCCTCGGCGAGGCCCGGCTGCTCCACTTCGCCTCTGCCGTCGCCGGTGTGGATGTCGGCCTTGCTGTCGACGGCCTCCTTGACCTGGTCGGCGAGCCGGGCGGTGGGGGTGCCCGGCTTGGCGAGGACGGCGATGGCGTCGATCTTTCCGGGGTGGCCGGAGAGCTGGATGGCCTGGGTGTCGGTGAACCAGACGGTGGGGGCCGCCGGTTGGGGGCGCTGGGCCGGGCGGGTGATGCCGGAGACGCGGAAGTGCCGGGCGCCGTCGGAGGTGGTCAGGGTGATCCGGTCTCCGACATGGGCGGCACCGGCCTTGGCGGTCGCGGGGTCGAGCACGACGTCCCCGGCGGTGCGGGGTTCGGCGCCGTCCGCCAGCCGGGTGCCGGTGAAGGCGGTCGAGCCCCAGCCGTTCGCGGTGGCGGTGCCCGTTTCCGTACGGACCTGGTAGCCGATGTCGGGGATGGCCGCGGCGACCCCGGGAACGGCGGCGAGCTTCGTGGTGAGCGCGGCGTCGAGGCGGGCCAGGTCGGGCACCAGCTCCCCCTCGTCCTCGCGGTCTTCGCCGCTGCCCGTGTAGTGGTGGGCGCGCTGGTCGGCCGCGGCGACCACGGGGACGTCGGCGTAGCGCTGCGGTGGCACGGAGGCCCGTATACCGGTCTCCAGCAGGATGCCGCAGGCGGAGACGATCATCGCGGCCATCATCAGCGCGACGAAGGTGCCGGCGAAGGAGGCGGGTTTGAAGCGGACGGCCGCGCGGGCCAGCCCGTTGGTGAGGGCTCTCATGCCGCAGCTCCGGCCGCCATGGAGTGCGGAGGCAGGTGCGGCATGGGGCTCGTACGGGCGGTGAGCGCCGCCATCCGGTCGGCGATCTGCTGGACGGAGGGCCGGACCATCTGGTCGGCGATCGAGCCTTCGGCGAGGAACAGGACACGGTCGGCGTAACCGGCGGCGGACGGGTCGTGGGTGACCATCACGACGGTGGCGGACAGGCGGTCGACGGCGTCGCGCATGAGGGCCAGAACCTCGCCCGCCGTGCCGGTGTCCAGGGCTCCGGTCGGTTCGTCGGCGAAGATCACGTCAGGCCGGGTGATCAGGGCACGGGCGATGGCGACGCGCTGCTGCTGGCCGCCGGAGAGCTGGCCGGGGCGGCGCTTGGTGTGGCCGTCGAGCCCGACCTGGGCCAGTACCTCGCGGGCCCGGTGGCGGTCGGGGCGCTGCCCGGCGAGCCGCATCGGGAGCAGCACGTTCTGCTCGACGGTCAGCGAGGGCAGCAGGTTGAACGCCTGGAAGACGAAGCCGAGGCGGCTGCGGCGCAGCTCGGTGAGCTTGTTCTCCTTCATGCCGGTGATCTCGGTGCCGCCGAGTCGTACGCAACCGGCGGTCGGCCGGTCGAGCCCGGCCGCGCATTGCAGGAAGGTGGACTTGCCGGACCCGGAGGGGCCCATCACGGCGGTGAAGCTGCCGCGCGGCAGGGCGAGGTCGATGCCCCGCAGCGCGTGGACGGCTGAGGAGCCGCGCCCGTACTGGCGGCGCAGCCCGCGCAGTTCGACGGCCCAGTTCCCGGGCGGGGCGGCCGCCGCGCCGTGGGAGGAGGCGGCGTCCCATCCGGCGGCGGGTGCGCCGTCGGGACGAGCGGACCGGTCGGCGGTGCCGTAGCGGCCGCTGTCCGGGCCGCCGACGGGGTATGGGTCGGCGACGGGGTACGGGCCGCCGACGGGGTACGGGGCGCCAGGTGGTGCGGCCTGACCGGTCCGCTTGTCCCGACGCCTGCTGCGCAGCCCCATGGTGTTCCCGTCCTTCGCCAAACGTGTGATGTGCGAACACCTCGAACGTACGGAGCGAAGGCGCGTCGGAGCCATGACGGCCGCTACCCGATGCATGGTGGGGAAAACCCGACAGCCGGACGCGGGTCAGCCCTCGGCAGGGCTCCCGGAGGGCTCCGACGGGGCCGGCTCACGAGGCGTCTCACGAGCACCGGAGGAGCCCTTTCACCAGCACCCAAAAACACTTTGGTAAACTAACTACTGACGATTTCTTGACTCCCCCTTGACCTAGTCGTCAGGCCAACTCCCTGGAGGAGCTATCGGACACGCGGACACCCTCATCGCCATGGGCGGGGCGTTTCTCGCCGCCGCCGTGCTCGCCCGCCTCGGCGCCCGGATCGGGCTGCCCACGATCCCCCTGTTCACCCTGGCCGGGATCTTGCTGGGCCCGCATACGCCCGGCTTCGTGCTCGTCGACGACCCGCACGAGCTGGAGATGCTGTCCGCACTCGGTCTGGTGCTGCTGCTCTTCTACCTCGGCCTTGAATTCCACATGGACGACCTCAAGACCGGTGGCCGCGCGATGGCCGTGGCCGGTGGGGCCTATCTCGCACTGAATGTCGGCGCGGGCCTCGCCTTCGGCTTCGTGCTCGGCTGGGGCACATCGGAGGCGCTGGTCCTCGCGGGAGTGCTGGGCATCTCCTCGTCGGCGATCGTCACCAAGGTCCTTGTCGACCTCGGCCGGATCGGCAATCCGGAGACCAGGCCCATCCTCGGCATCATCGTCGTGGAGGACGTCTTCCTCGCTCTCTACCTCGCCGCACTCCAGCCGGTGATCTCCGGCGCCGACGACCTGGCCTCGGCCGCCGTGGACGCGGGCAAGGCGTTCGGCTTCCTGCTGCTGCTCGCCGCGCTGGCCCGCTGGGGCATCGGCGCCATCGGCGGGGTCATCGCCACCAAGGACAACGAGCTGCTGGTCATCTCCTTCCTGGGCGCCGCTGTGTTCGTCGCCGGGGTCTCGGAGTGGTTCGGTGTCGCGGACGCCATCGGCGCCTTCATGGTCGGCCTGATGCTCGGCGCCACGACCTCCGGGGACCGCATCCGGGAGCTGGTGCATCCGCTGCGGGACGCGTTCGGCGCGATCTTCTTCTTCGCCTTCGGGCTCTCCATCGATCCGGGCGACCTGCCGACGGTGCTGTGGCCGGTGCTGGCCGCCGTCGCGGTCACCCTCGCCATGAACGTGCTGGCCGGGCTCGTCGCCGCCCGCGTCTACGGGTTCGGTCCCGGCCCCGCGGCGAACATCTCGACCACCCTGCTCGCCCGGGGCGAGTTCGCGCTGATCCTGGCCACGATGGCGGCGGGCGCGGGGCTGGACGACAGGCTGGCGCCCTTCATCGCGGGGTACGTGCTGATCCTCGCCGTGCTCGGCCCGCTCGCGGCCGGTAGCTCCCACCGACTGGCGCGGCTGCTTCCCGGCGGGCGCCGCGACGCCCTGGCGGAAGCGGAATCGGGTCCGGCCAGGAGCTAGGCCGTGGCGGCGGGTCATGCCGGGGAGGGGGTGCCCCTGTTCGTGCTTCGCGGGCTGCGGGTGCGTTGTGGCTGGTCGCGCAGTTCCCCGCGCCCCTGACAGGGCACGCCCCTTCGCTGCGCGAACTGCCCCCGGCGGGGCATGCCGGGCAGAGGCAGCCCCTGTCCGTGCGTCGCGGACCGCGGGTGCGTCCTGGCTGGTCGCGCAGTTCCCCGCGCCCCTGACAGGGCACACCTCTTCGCACAGCCACCACGGCCCAACCCGCGGGACAGAACAGCTACCGCCGGTCCCCGCCCACGCTGAAGTGCGGGCTCTCCCTGCCGTGCGGCTTCAGCTCGATCTGGACGCGGTGCGTGGTCTCCCTGGCCGCGGCGGCCCCCGCGCCCGCCGTGATCACGCCGATCCGCAGCGCCGCCCGGCCGGCGCCCTCCCGCCGGATCTGGACCTCGAACTCCAGGCTCACCCGCTCCACCAGGAAACTCAGTTCGCTCTCCGCGCCGCTGCGCTGAGCCCGTTCCAGTTCGTCCCTGACCTCTCCGATGACCTCGGCCAGCCCCGCCACGCGCGCGTCGTCGTCCCGCTCGCCCATCGTGATCTCCCCCGTTCGCTGTCGTCCCCCGACGGTCCCAGCCGTTACGCCCTGGGGTCTTTTGTCACCCCGCGTGGCTATCGTTGAGCAGTATGAAGGAGCTGAGCCGCGCTTCCAACTCCTGGAGATCGGAGGAAAGTTGGCGGGTGCGCCTGTTCCGTACGGGGGAGCGCGAGCGGCATCCACCGCTGGGTGCCGGGGTGCTGCTGCCCGGCGGTCTCGTGCTCACCTGCGCCCATGTCGTGCTTGCCCGCGCCACCGCGGGAGGCGGCCCCCAGAGCCGTACCCCCTTCGACTCGGTGTACGTGGACTTCCCCGCCGCCCCGGGCGCCGCCGCCGAGCCCTTGCGGGCCCGGGTGATGCGGGAGCATCTGGTCCTGCCCACCCCGTTGTTCAGCGGCGACCTCGCCCTGCTCAAGCTCGACCACGAGCCACCCGCGACACCGGCCGTGCTGCACCGGCAGATCCCCGCGCGCGGCGAACGCGTCCACACCACCGGCTACCCCGACGACCTGTGGGGCGGCGAGACCGTCGACGCCCGGCTCATGGGGCGCGGCGGACCCGGACTCAATCCCGAGTGGGTACAGCTGGACACGCTCGGCGCGCCGTATGTGATCCGGCACGGTTACAGCGGCGGCGGCGTGGTCCACGACCGTTCGCGGCGGCTCATCGGCATCGTGGTGCACCAGTTCGGCAGGCCGCAGGCGCCCGTGCCGCTCGCGCACGCCTACATGATCCCGACCGAGACGGTCCTCAAGCACCTGCCGCTGGAGCGGCTGGGCCTCACGGTGACCGGCACCCGCGCCGTCTCCCGGGACATCGCCGTAGCCCCCCGGCAGACCGACAGCGCCCGCGCCCCCGGGCTCCGCCGCTGGCTGACCCGCTGGCTGGAGCGGGCCGAGGAGACCGACCCGGTGGAGATCGCCTTCGCCCGGGAGGGCGAGCGGGAGATCACGCACACCCTCCAGTCCACCCTCACCCTCGCCGACCGCGAGCAGAACCCGCGGCCCACCTCCGGCGGCGACCTGGACGAGCCGCGGGCGGGCAGCATCGACCTCGCCGTGGACGCCACCAACGACACCGTGGCACGGCTCGCCGCCCGCGTCGCCGACCGTGCCGGACTCGACTCCGGCGGCGACCAGGACGCCGTGGTCCGGCGGATCGCCGCCGAGGCGCCGCCGCTCACCGCCGCCTTCCTGTCCGTGGACCGCTCGGCCTCCCCTGACGAGGACGTACTTGAGCTGCTGCGCGCGCTGTGCCGACGCCGGAGCCGACTGCTTCTGGTCTTCCGCGACCCGGAGGCCGCCCTGCTCACGCTGGTACGCAAGGAGCTGCTGGAGTCGCGGTGGACCGAGCTGCGTGCCGACCATGTCGCGGCGCGCCTCGCCCGCCTCGCCGACGCCGAGCACCGGTTGCGGCAGCTGCGGGCGAGTGCGCCCGCCGCTCGTCCCGTGCCGCACGCGCCGCCGCCCCGCGCTCCCGGACTGCGCCGGGAACTGGACCGGTTGCGCCGCCCCGGGCCGTACGACGACGTGCCTGCCCGGCCCTACCGGCTGTTCCGGCTCGACATCGCCGCCGAGGAGGCGCTGCTGCGGGCCGAGACCGCCGAGCGGCTGCTTGACCGGCCCCGCGACCCCCGCGAGTTCGTCGTGGAGCCACCCGGCGGCGGGCTCACGGATCTGCCCGTCGTCGCCGTACGCGATCCTGACGCGCTCGTCGGCCCGGACCCGGCGCCCGACACCGGCGACGGCGGGCGGGGCGATCACGCGCTGGCCCGTGGAGACCTGCTGCAACAGCAGTACAGGGTCGTCGGCCCGCTCGGTCAGGGCAGCTACGGCCAGGTGTATCTGGCCCGCGACCTGCCCCTGGTGAACCGGCCCGTGGCACTCAAGGGCGTGCTCGATCCGGATGATCCGGCGGCTGTACGGCAGGCGCAGCAGGAGCGGCTGCGGCTGGTCAGCCTCAACCATCCGTCGGTCATCCGCGTGATCAATTACGCCCAGCATCCGCGCGGTACCGCCGAGTTCATCGTGATGGAGTTCGCCGACGGGGCTCCGCTGTGGTGGATCGCCGACCGGATCGCGCACAGCGACCCGCCGTTCTCCGGCTTCCGGGTTCACGAGTTCGTCGTCTCGTACGGGCTGCGCGTGCTCGACGCGCTCAGTTACCTGCACGACCAGGAGGAGTTCGTCTACGGGGACCTCTCGCTGACCAACGTGCTGCACTGCGGCAACGGCATCAAGCTCATCGACCTCGCCGGTGTGCGGAAGATCGGCTCACCCGGCCCTGTCACCTACCGGCCGCCGGAGGTCGGCGAGTCCGGCGCGATGACCATCGCGGGCGACCTCTACAGCGTCGGCGCCGTACTGAAGGAGCTGCTGCGAGGCGGTCCGCCGCCGCCCTCCGACCTCGGTACGGAGTCGCTGCAATGGGCGCTGGCCCGGGCGACCGCGCATGACCCGAAGGAACGGTATGCCACCGCGCAGGAGATGGCCCTGCAACTGCGCGGCGTGCTGCGCGAGCTGCGTTCCCTGCGGCTCGACGAGGAGACCTTCGAGCCGTCGCCGCTCTTCTCGCCCGCGGCCGCCGCTCTCGACGGCCAGCTCGGCACGGCCCCGCCGCCGCACCACTGGCGGCGCGGCGGCAACCGCAAGCGTCCCCTCACCGTGCGGGTGCCAAGACCCGCCGAGGTCGCCGTGGGGCTGCCGGTGCCCAAGCCGGACCCCAAGGACCCCAACTGGAAGGAGCTCCAGCGCACCTCGTACGACGACCCGGCCGGTCTGCTCCAGCTCAGCGACGAGTGGCTGGCCTCGCCGGAACTCCACCTGCTGCGCTGCCGGCTCCATCTCGACCTCGCCCGCGACCCGGCGCACTCGCGCGGTGACCAGCTGGTCGCCGCCGGTCTGGAACTCGACAAGGCGCACCGGCTGCTGCCGGGCCTCGCCGACTTCGACTGGCGCCTGCGCTGGCACCAAGGGCTGATCGAGCTCGCCCACGACCGCCCGGAAGACGCCCTGGAGACCTTCACCAAGGTCTACGCGGCCATCCCCGGCGAGTACGCGCCGAAGCTCGCTCTCGGCTACTGCCACGAGAAGTGCGGCGACGCGAACCGGGCCATGGAGTTCTACGGGGCGGTGTGGCGCCGCAACCACGCCCTGGGCAGCGCGGCCTTCGGGCTCGCCCGCATCCAGCTGGCCCAGGGCCGCCCGGACCAGGCGCTGACCACGCTCGAAGGCGTCCCCGCGGATTCCCGGCACCGCACCGCCGCGCGGACGGCGATGGTCCGCATCCACGCCAGCCTGCCCGCCGACGGCGCGCCACCGACCGTGGCCGCCGCCGTCCGTGCCTTCATGGGGCTGCACCGGCTGTTCCGCCACGAGGGCCTCACCGACCGGCACGCCCGCGAACGGCTCACCGCGGATCTGCGCGAGCTGCTGCTCGAACTGGTCCGTACGGCGCGGCGGCGCGGCGACGGGCGGGACCCGCTGGCCGAGCTGCACCAGGCGCTGCCGCCCGGCGTGCGGGCCCCGCGCACCGAAAGGGAGCTGCGCGAACAGCTCTCCGACAGCTACCGGCAGCTGGCCAAGCAGGTCCCGCGCACCGCCCGCGCGGAGGACGCCGCGCTGGCGGAGGCGCTCCTCGACAACGCCTACCGCACCCGGCCCCTCGGTCTGCGCCACCGGCGCGGCGACCGGCGGCGGCCATGGCCACTGGGGCGGCTGCTGTCCCAGCCGCAGTCCCAGGCACAGCCGCAATCGCAGCCGCAGCCGCCGTCGCGGTCGCGGGGCTCCGCCGACGGGGGTCGGCCGATGAGGGATGAAGAGGTGTGAGGGGTGGGGAGATGAGGGGGTATGCGCGGGGTCTCGTCATCGCCGCCCGCCGGGGGTTGTCGCGGTGCGCTCGGCTGCTGCCCTGGCTGTGGCGATGGGCCACCGGACGTGCCGGGTCCCCGCAGGGCCGCCGGACGCCGACCTCCGCGTTCCTGCGCAGCCGCATGCTGCTCCTGCCCGCCCTCGCCCTGGCCGTCCTCGGCCTCGCCGGTACGGCCTACTTCGACGTCCACGGCCGGACGGAGAGTCTGCGGGACCGGCACTCCCCCGCGCTGGTGGACCTGGCCCAGGCACGCACCGCGCTGGAACTGGCGCAGCAGGAGGCCGTTCGGCGGCTCGGTGGGAACGCCCAGGTCGGGCTCGGCGAAAGGTACCGCTCGCTGTTCACCGAAGCGTCGCAGAGCCTCAACCGGGCGGCGCGGACGGAAGCTCTCGACAAGGAGCAGGACCAGGAGCTGCGGGTGGTGTCCGGTCTGGTCGTCGCGTACGGCGACTGGATCGCGTGGGGAGACCGGCACGAGGCATCGGCCGCCCTGCGGGAGGCGGGACTCACGTACGCGGAGAGCCAGTTGCGGGACGAGGCCGATGAGCCGACCGCCATTCTGGACCGGATCGAGGAGCTGGAACGTCAGCTGCGCGCGGGCGCCGGGGAGCGTGCCGGGTGGGGTCCGCTGACCGTGGCGGCCGCGGTGGGAGCCGCGGTGGCGGCCGCGCTGTTCGCGGTGGCGGCCGTCGGCACCCTCGTCTACCTCCGCTTCCGGCTGATGCTGATGAGCGTGCCGCTGGCGGTCGCCGCGCTGCCGGTGCTGCTCGCCCTCGTCCCGCTGGCGATCGGGGGTGCGACCGAGCACGACGCACAGCGCCACGCGTACGGGACCCTCCGCGAGCTGGCGCACCTGGGCACGAGCCGGTCGGCCCCCGCCGCGATCGAGGCCCACGAGGCCGACCTCGCCACGCGGATGCGGCAGGCGCACCCGACGGGCTGGGCGGTCACGGCGGGCGTCGCCCTCTCGGTGGGCACGGTGGGCGCGGCGGCGTGCGGGGTCACGCTGCTCGTCTACGGG
Source organism: Streptomyces sp. A01 (assembly GCF_059026195.1). NCBI lineage: Bacteria > Bacillati > Actinomycetota > Actinomycetes > Kitasatosporales > Streptomycetaceae > Streptomyces > Streptomyces sp. A01. Next base: position 68,253 of record NZ_JBWLKN010000002.1, read on the forward strand.
CGTGAGTATCTGCGGCGGCGCAGGTACCCCGCGTTGTTCAAGGACGCCGAGCTGTGAGGACACCGGAGGACAAGGGTGGTGGTGCGCGCGTGAGCGGCCGGGCGGTGAGAGGGATACGGGCCCTGCTGGCGGGCTGCCTGCTCGCCGTCCTCGGCGCGGGGACGGGCAGCTGCTCCCTCGATGACGACCGGCGGACCCTGGTGGTCCTCGGCCCGTGGACGGACGGCGAGGAGAAGCCCTTCGAGAAGGTGCTGGAGCGCATCGGTGAGCGCACCGAGCGCCGTTACGTCTACAAGGGCACCCGGTCGCTGCGGGAGACCCTGGTCGCGCAGCTCCAGGCGGGCGCCCCGCCCGACGTGGCCATCCTCAACAGCCCGGGCGAACTCGCCGAGTACGCGCGCGAGGGCGCCGCCCAGCCGCTGCCCGAGAAGGTGGCGGCCGCCGCGGTCCAGCCGTGGGCGCCCCGGATCACCGTCGTCGGCGGGGACGGCGTCGCCCGGGACCACGCGTACTGGGCGCCGGTGCGGGTGGATCTGAAGGGCCTCGTGTGGAGCCGCGCGTCCTCGTCCGGGAAGGCCCCCGACTGGTGTCTGGGCATGAGTTCCGGAGCCACCTCCGGTTGGCCCGGCACGGACTGGATCGAGGACCTGCTGCTGCGGCGCCAGGGCCCTGCGGTGTACGAGGACTGGGCGACCGGCGACCTGGCGTGGACGGACCGCCGGGTGCGGCGCGCCTGGACGGACTGGGGCGAGCTGCTGACCACGGAGACGGCGAGGAAGGCGCTCGCCACGCCGTTCGAGGACCTCGGACGGAAACGGTACGGGCTGCTCAACCGGAAGACCGACGCCTGCACGCATGAGCACCAGGGGTCGTTCATCCGCCGCCACTACGGCGACGACGTCATGCCCGCCCCGACCGCCCGGTTCGTCCCCGGCCTGCCGCCTGACCGCAATGTCTTCGCGGTCTCCGGGGACATGGCGGCCGTCTTCAAGACGAGCGACGACGCCTGGCAGCTGCTCTCCGAGCTGACCTCGGGCCCGGCGCGCGCCGACTGGGTGCGGGCGGCGAAGCCCGGGGAGCGGCCGTACTTCCCCGGCGGGCCCGTCCGGGGGCCGACGCGGCCGACTCCTGGCACCGCCGCCGTGCAGCGGCTGCTGACCGGGGCCGACCGGATCTGCTTCGACGCGTCGGACGCCATGCCGCCGACGCTGCGCGGGGCGTTCAGCCGCGCCGTACTGGAGTTCCTGGCCGCGCCGGAGGACGGCCGAAGACTCGACGGGCTGCTGCGGCGGCTGGAGGCGGAGCGGCTGCTGCAACGGGAGGACGGGACGTTCGCCCTGGACGACCTGTGCGACCGGCCGGTGGCGTCCGGCCGGCCGGGCTGAGACATGGCCTGGACACGGCGCGCCCCGACAGGGGCGCGGGGAACCGCGCGACCAGCCACGACGCACCCGCACTCCACAACACACGGACACGGACAGAGGCTCCCCCAGCACGGTCCGCCGGACAACGGCTCAGTGCCGGCAGATCAGCAGCAGCGCGCGGTCGTCGTTGACGTCCTTGGCCACGCTCTCGATCAGGTGCCAGGCCGCGCCCTGGAAGCCGCTCGTCACATAGCGGTCGGCTTCGCCGCTCAGCCGGTCGATGCCCTCGGAGATGTCCTGTTCCGCGGTCTCGACCAGCCCGTCGGTGAACAGCATCAGCACGTCGCCGGGGTGCAGGCTCCCCTTGACCGCGTCGAACTGCGCCCCGTCGTAGACCCCGAGGAGCGGCCCTCCGGCGGTGATCTCCTCCCAGCGCCCGGTGCCCGCGTGCAGTTGGAGCGCGGGCGGATGCCCGGCCGACAGCAGCTCGTACTCCCCGCTGTCGAGGTCGAGTACGAGATGGATGGAGGTCGCGAAGCCTTCGTCCCAGTCCTGGCGGAGCAGATAGCCGTTGGCCGCGGGCAGGAAGCCGTGCGGCGGCAGCGAGCCGAGCAGGCCGCCGAACGCGCCCGACAGCAGCAGTGCCCGGGAGGCCGCGTCCATGCCCTTGCCCGAGACGTCGGTGAGGACGACCTCCAGCGAGCGGCCGCCGTTGGTGCGGGCGGCGACGACGAAGTCGCCGGAGAAGGACTGCCCGCCCGCGGGGCGCAGCGCCATCTCCCGGTGCCAGCCCCGGGGCAGCTTCGGCAGTTTGCTCTGCACCCGGATGCGCTCGCGCAGGTCGAAGAGCATGGTCCCGCCACCGCGCCACGGCACGCCGACCCGGCTGCGGAACTGCGCGATGAGCAGCCCGAAGAAGCCGACGGCGGCGACCACGAGGATGGTGCCCGGGCTGACCCGGTCCTCGCCGCCGGTGTACGGGCCGAGCGCTTCCGCCTCCACGATCAGGGCGACCGCGGACGCCGCGTACAGCGCGAGCAGGCTCGCCGGGCGCAGCAGCAGCCCTCCGGCGATGATGGGCAGCACGAGGGCGGCCGGGTCACACAGGTCGGGCTGGGCGATGGTGCCCGCGGCGATCGCGGGTACGGCGATGAGCAGGGTGACGAGCGCGAGCCAGTCCGAGCCGCCGCCACGGAAGTAGTCGACCCCGGCCTTGCGCACGCTGGTCCGGGCCCGGTGCAGCGCTTTGCGCATCCGGGCCTTCGGGGATTCCACGCCGCCAGTCATCGCATCGGGACCCTATCCACCCACCGCCATGCTCCGCACATTTCATCGTCTCCGACGCTTCGCATGGGGGGCGCCTCCAGCGGCGCGTCGATTCGCGCGCGCTTCGGGTCACCGGCCGAGATGGGCAATCTTAAGCGAAATACGTTCGCCTGTGCGGGTAAGCGAGGGTAGGCATGGGTTATGACAACCAAGTTGCGTGTGTTACGTCCCGACGAATGGGACGGCTGGTTCGACACCCTGGAGTTGGCCTTCGGCGGGGTCGCGGAGGCCCCGGAGGAACGGGAGCTGTGGCGCGATCTGACCGAGGTCGAGCGATCGATGGGCGTGTGGGACGGCGCTGACTGTGTGGCCACGGCGGGGGCGTTCAGTTTCCGGCTCGCCGTGCCGGGCGGCGCCGTGGTTCCCGCCGCGGGCGTGACCATGGTGGGCGTGCGGCCCACGCACCGGCGGCAGGGCATGCTGCGGTCGATGATGCGGCGGCAGCTCGACGACATACGGGCCGCGGGTGAGCCCGTCGCCGTACTGACCGCCTCGGAACCGGCTATTTACGGACGTTTCGGGTACGGCGCCGCGACCCAGAGCCTGTACGGGACCATCGATCTGGCCCAGGTGAGCTTGACCGTTCCCGAGGGCACCGACGGCGTCCGGCTGCGCATGGCATCCCCGGACGCCTCCCTGGAGGCGTGCGAGGCGGTGTACGCCCAGCAGGTCGCGCTGCGGCCCGGCGGGCTGGTGCGGCTGCCCGGCTGGGAGCGGCTGGGGCCGCATGACCCGCCCGCTGAACGTGAGGGGCACTCGCCGCTGGTGTGCCTGCTCGCCGAGGTGGACGGCGAGGTCGTCGGCTACGCCCGCTACAGCGTCAAGCCCGACTGGGACCTGTCCGGCGCCAGGGGCATCGTGCGGGTACGGGACATCGCGGCGGTGCGTCCTGAGGCGTACGCGGCACTCTGGCGCTGCCTGTTCGAGATGGACCTGATGTCAGTGATCACCCTCAGGAACCGTCCCGTCGACGACCCGGTGCTGCAACTGGTCTCCGACATCCGCCGCTGCGAGCTGCGGCTCATCGACGCGATGCACGTACGGCTGGTCGAGGTCGGCGCGGCGCTTGAGGCGAGGACGTACGCGGCGCCGGTGGAGGTCGTCTTCGAGGTCGAGGACGCGTTCTGCCCGTGGAACCAGGGCCGTTGGCGGCTCGTCGGGGACCAGAAGGGCGCGTCCTGCTCGCGTACGGAGGACGCGGCCGATCTCGCGCTCGGCGTCCGGGAGTTGGGCTCCGCCTACCTCGGTGGCGTCTCGCTCACCTCCCTCGCGGGCGCGGGCCGGGTGCGGGAGCTGCGGCAGGGCGCGCTGGCGGAGGCGTCGGTGGCGTTCGGCAGCGAGCGGGCGCCCTGGCTGCCGCACCGCTTCTGAGGAGTCCGGGGGAGGCGGGGGAGCGTCAACGCCCGCCCCGCCTTGGCCCCTTCCGCCTTGGCCCGTTCTGGTCCCGGCGCCGTCGGCCGCGAGCGCGCAGACGCTAGCGACGCTGGCAGGCCGGGCACCAGAACAGGTTGCGGGCGGCGAGTTCGGCGGTGCGGATCTCGCCGCCACAGACATGGCAGGGCTGGAGTGCCCTGCGGTACACGTAGACCTCTCCCCCGTGGTCGTCCACGCGCGGCGGGCGGCCCATGGCCTCGGGGAGGTGCTCGGGCCTCACTGTATCGATGCGGTTGTTTCGTACACCCTCGCGCATCAAAATGACCAAGTCCGCCCAGATGGCGTCCCATTCCGCCCTGGAAAGGTCACGACCGAGCCGGTACGGATCGATTCCGTGCCGGAAAAGGACCTCCGCGCGGTAGACGTTGCCGACCCCCGCGATCACCTTCTGGTCCATGAGCAGCGCGGCGACGGTGGTCCGGCTGCGCGACACGCGCAGCCAGGCACGCTCGCCGTCGCCCGTGGGTCCGTGCGGCGGGCGCAGCGGGTCGGGGCCGAGCCGGTCGTGTATCGCCTGCTTCTCGACATCGGTGATCAGCGCGCAGGTGGTGGGCCCGCGCAGATCCGCGTACGCGTCGGCGTTCGCGAGCCGCAGCCGTACGGTCTCGGTCGGCGGCGGCGCCGGGGCCGGGCCGAACGTCAGCTTTCCGAAGAGGCCGAGGTGGATGTGGACCCAGCCGGAGGCGGCGAAGCCGAGGAACAAGTGCTTGCCGTGGGCGTCGGCGTCGTCCATCGGCTGGCCGTCGATCAGCGCCGCGCCGTCGGCGAACTTGCCCTGCGGGCTGCTCGCCCGTACCGCGCGGTCAGCGAACCGGTCCCGGTAGTCCGCCGCGAGGCGGTGGATCGTATGCCCCTCGGGCACGGTTGCTCCTCCGGAGTGGGCGCGGGCCCAGGGCGCGCGGCGGACGGCCGCCGCGCGGCCTGGAGCCGCCGCCTTCGTCGGGTGGCGGCCGGCAGGGGGCCGCCGGGTGCTACGGCTGCGGGTGGTGGGCCGGGATGGGCGGGAGCTCGCCGGTCAGCTCGTACGTGGAGAGCATGTCGATGCGACGGGTGTGACGCTCCTCACCCGAGTACGGCGTGGCCAGGAAGACCTCGACGAAGCGCGTCGCCTCTTCCTGGGTGTGCATCCGGCCACCGATGCTGAGCACGTTGGCGTTGTTGTGCTCCCGGCCGAGGGCGGCGGTCTCCTCGCTCCAGGCCAGTGCGGCACGGACGCCCTTGACCTTGTTGGCGGCGATCTGCTCGCCGTTTCCGGAGCCGCCGATCACGATGCCGAGGCTTTCGGAGTCGGCCGCGGCGCCTTCGGCGGCGCGGAGGCAGAACGGCGGGTAGTCGTCCTGGGCGTCGTAGATGTGCGGACCGCAGTCGACGGGCTCGTGGCCTGCGGCCTTGAGCCATTCGACGAGGTGGTTCTTGAGTTCATAGCCGGCATGGTCGGAGCCGAGGTACACGCGCATGTGCAGAGTGTGGCATGAGCGGGGCGGGGTAGCGGCCCATGGGTGCGGAAGGCAGCCTTCCGGGATGCAACGATTTGGAATCACATCTTTCACGCAAGGTTCGCCCTGCGTTTGAATGCCTGAGCCTCACAACGCCCTCAATGTGAAGGATCGCGCATGAGCACCCAGCCGCCACCTGTAAAGGTGGCCACGGCGCCCGGAACCTCCGGTGACGCCCCCCAGGACAGCCTCAAGGCCGGCCTGAAGAACCGGCACCTGTCGATGATCGCGATCGGCGGAGTGATCGGCGCGGGCCTGTTCGTCGGCTCGGGCGCCGGGATCGCCAAGGCGGGCCCAGGAATCCTCATCTCGTACGCCATAGCCGGCCTGCTGGTCGTGCTGGTGATGCGGATGCTCGGCGAGATGGCCGCCGCCGACCCGACCTCGGGGTCGTTCTCCGCCTACGCGGACCGCGCGCTCGGCCGCTGGGCCGGTTTCAGCATCGGCTGGCTGTACTGGTTCTTCTGGGTCGTGGTGCTCGCCGTCGAGGCCACGGCGGCCGCCGCCATCCTCACCGAATGGGTGCCGTCCGTCCCGCAGTGGGCCTGGGCGCTGATCGTCATGGTGGTACTGACCGCCACGAACCTGGCCTCGGTCGGCTCGTACGGTGAGTTCGAGTTCTGGTTCGCCGGGATCAAGGTGGTCGCCATCGCCGCCTTCATCGTGATCGCCGGGCTCGCGGTCTTCGGCGTGCTGCCGGACACCGAAGCGGCGGGGACCTCTCATCTGACCGGAGACGGCGGCTTCCTGCCCAACGGGCCGGGCACGATCTTCTCGGGCATGCTGCTCGTCATCTTCTCCTTCATGGGCAGCGAGATCGTCACGCTGGCCGCCGGTGAGTCCGCCGAGCCGGAGAAGATGGTGAGCCGCGCGACCAACAGCGTCATCTGGCGTATCGGCATCTTCTACCTGGGCTCGATCGCCCTCGTGGTGACGCTGCTGCCGTGGAACTCCAAGGCCGTGGTCGAAGACGGCCCCTATGTCGCGGCGCTCAACGAGATCGGCATCGCGCACGCCGGGACGATCATGGATGTCATCGTGGTGACCGCCGTGCTGTCCTGCCTCAACTCCGGCCTCTACACGGCCTCCCGGATGGCCTTCTCGCTCGGCCAGCGCGGTGACGCGCCGAAGGCGTTCGGCAAGGTCGACAAGCGCGGAGTGCCCGCGGCCGCGATCTGGTCCTCGGTGGCCTTCGGGTTCGTCGCCGTCATCTTCAACTACACGTCGCCCGACACCGTCTTCGAGTTCCTGCTGAACTCCTCCGGCGCGGTCGCCCTGTTCGTGTGGCTGGTCATCTGCTTCTCGCAGCTGCGGATGCGGCCGATCATCGAGCGGGAGATGCCCGAGCGGCACTCGGTGAAGATGTGGCTCTACCCGTATCTGACGTACGCGACGATCGGGCTGATCCTCTTCATCATCGGCTACATGTTCTACGACAAGGACGGCCGGGAGCAGATGGTGCTCTCGGTGGTCGTGGGCGTGCTGGTGCTGGCCGCGGGGCTGGTGCTCGACCGGCGCAGGCAGCGGGCCAAGGCGTAGTCATCCGGCGGCCGGGGCTCGCTCAGCTCTCCCCGCCCGGGCCGGGGGGAGCGCCCGCCGGACGGGCTTGCCGCCAAGCCCGTCCGGCGCCCGAGGAGAGCGCCGCCGGAGGCGGGACTTCTTCCAGTCCGCCTCCGGCTTCCCGGCTTCCTCCGGCGCGGCGCCTGACCCGCGCGGGTCAGGCCCGGCGGTCCAGCAGTCGCCAGGCGGTGGGCAGCAAGCCCATCGCGAGGGCGGCCTTGAGCGCGTCGCCGAGGAGGAACGGGGTGAGGCCCGCGGCGATGGCCTCGTTCAGGGAGATGTCGGCGGCCAGGGCCAGGTACGGCACGCCCACCGCGTAGGTGATCGCGGAGCCGACCGCCATCGTGCCCACGGTGCGCAGCATGCCGCGGTCACCACCGCGGCGGGCCAGCGCGCCGACGGCGGTCGCGGCGAGCATCATGCCGATGACGTAGCCGAAGGACGGCGCCGCGGCGCCGGAGCCACCCTCGGCGAACCACGGCATGCCCGCCATGCCGACGACCGCGTACACCAGCAGGGCGAGCAGGCCGCGCCCGGCGCCGAGCGAGGCTCCGACCAGCAGGGCGGCGAAGGTCTGCCCGGTGACCGGCACCGGCGAGCCGGGGACGGGGACGGCGATCTGTGCCGCGACGCCGGTGAGCGCGGCGCCGCCCACGACGAGCGCCGCGTCACGGGCGCGGGCGCGGCCCGAGGTGGAGACCTGCAACAGGTCGGCGAGGACCGAACCGGTCCTGGCAGTGGAGGCGGAAGCGAGGCTCAACGTTTCTCCCCGAAAGATGTGATGGACAGGTAAGTGGTGGACAGGCGGGACAGGCTGACGTTAGCCCAGCTGCCAACTGCCGCTCACCGTGAACTGATGACAAACCCGGGGCATGGGTCTTGGTGACTTCCCCCTCTGGTCCGGGTGTCCCTGTAGACCTGTGGTTTCGCCGTTTCGGCTGGTCGCGTGATGCTCATCACGAAGGACCGGTCGGCAGCCGCTCGCTTTGCGAGGGCGTGGGCCCGACGGCGAGACTGTGGAGTCTCACCAACACGGTCGGCACTTGTGTGTCCCGGCCATCGCGAGAGTACGAGCGTCATGCACTCCCCCAACCTCCGCCCGGGGGCGACCCCGCCCCCGCCCGCCGCAGTCGGCGCCCGTGCCGAAGAACCGCTCGCCGGTGGGCTCAAGCAGCGGCATATGACGATGCTCGGCCTCGGCGGGGTGATCGGAGCCGGGCTCTTCGTCGGCTCGGGCGCCGGGATCGCCGTGGCCGGGCCCGGCATCGTCCTGTCCTATGTCATCGCCGGTGGTCTCGCGATGCTGGTGATGCGGATGCTCGGCGAGATGTCGGCGGCGATGCCCGCCTCGGGGGCGTTCTCGGTCCACGCGGAACGGGCTCTTGGCCGGTGGGCCGGGTTCTCGGTGGGCTGGCTGTACTGGTTCCTGCTGGTGGTCGTGCTCGCCGTGGAGGCGACCGGCGCGGCGGGGATCGCGCACGGCTGGGTGCCGGAGGTGCCGCAGTGGGCGTGGGTGCTGCTGTTCATGGTGGTGTTCACCGCCGCCAACCTCGTCGCGGTGAGGAACTTCGGCGAGTTCGAGTTCTGGTTCGCCGCGCTGAAGGTGGGCGCGATCGTCCTCTTCCTCGCGCTCGGGCTGCTGGCCGTCTTCGGAGTGCTGCCCGACACCGAGGCGGTGGGGCTCGCCAATCTCACGGGGCAGGGCGGATTCCTCCCCGAGGGCTGGGGCGGTGTGGTCTCGGGCGTACTCGCCGTCGTCTTCGCCTTCGGCGGTCTTGAGGTCGTCACCATCGCCGCCGCGGAGTCGGACGACCCGGCACGCGCGGTCGGCCGCGCGGTGCGCAGCGCGGTGTGGCGCATCCTCTTCTTCTACATCGGCTCGATGCTGGTGATCGTGACCGTGCTGCCGTGGACGGCGATGTCGCCCGGCAGGAGCCCGTACGTGGCCGTGCTCGACCACATCGGGGTGCCCGCCGCCGGTCAGATCATGAACATCGTGGTGTTCGTGGCGCTGCTGTCGGCGCTCAACGCGAATCTGTACGGCTCGTCGCGGATGGTCTTCTCGCTCGCCGAACGCGGCGAAGCGCCGCGTTCGTTGCTGCGTGTGACAGGCGGCGGGGTGCCGCGCAGGGCGGTGTTCGCCTCGGTGACGTTCGGCTTCGTCTCCGTGCTGCTGAATCTGAGGTGGCCGGATTCGATCTTCCAGTATCTGCTGAACGCGGTGGGCGCCGTACTGCTCTTCGTATGGGCGCTGATCGCCGCTTCACAGCTGCGGCTGCGGCGCCGGATCGAGCGGGAGGCGCCGGAGCTGCTGTCGCTGCGGATGTGGTGTTTTCCCTGGTTGACCTGGCTGGCGCTGGTCGCGATCGGGGCCGTGCTGGTGCTGATGCTGACCGACGACGAGGCCAGGCCGCAGCTGCTGTGGTCGGCCGGGGCGACCGCCGCCGTGCTGATCGTGGCCTGGCTGCGGGAGCTGTTCACCCGTCGCGCGGTGGGTGAAAAGTCACCTACCTGACGATCGGTCGGGTACGGAGCGTGACGTGAGCGTCTGGATATCGGACAGGAAAGCTCCGACTGTTGTCCTGAGCGGACAAGCGCCCCAGACTGGGGCCTTCATGCGCACGCCATGGCTCTCACGGACTGGACTTCAATCACCATGAACTGGACACCCTCGTCCTCCGCGCCCGAGCGCGAGCCGACCGAAAAGGTCACGGACGGCGACGGAGCCGACGCGACCGACCGCGCGGATCTCGGCCATGGTCTGAAGCAACGCCATCTGTCGATGATCGCGCTCGGCGGCGTGATCGGGGCAGGGCTGTTCGTCGGCTCCGGCGCCGGCATCGCCGCCGCCGGCCCCTCCATCGTCCTCGCGTACGCCGGGTCCGGCCTTCTGGTCATGCTGGTCATGCGGATGCTCGGCGAGATGTCCGCGGCCAACCCGGCTTCGGGCTCCTTCTCCGTGCACGCCGAACGCTCCATAGGCCCGTGGGCGGGCTTCACCGCGGGCTGGATGTTCTGGATGCTGCTGTGCGTCGCGGTCGCCGCCGAGGGCATCGGCGCGGCCGCGATCATGACGGACTGGTTCCCCAGCACTGAGTCATGGATGTGGGTCGCCCTCTTCATGGTGCTGTTCACCGCCACCAACCTGGCGGCGGTCAGCAACTTCGGCGAGTTCGAGTTCTGGTTCGCCGCACTGAAGGTCGCCGCCATCGCGGTCTTCCTCATCCTCGGCGTCCTCGCCATAGCCGGCGCGCTGCCGGGGACCGACGCACCCGGCTCCGACAACATCACCGGTGACGGCGGATTCATGCCCAACGGCGTCGACGGCCTCGTCGTCGGCCTGCTGGCCTCGGTCTTCGCGTACGGCGGCCTGGAGACGGTGACCATCGCCGCGGCCGAGTCGGAAAGCCCGCGCAAGGGCGTCGCCAAGGCGGTCCGTACCGCGATGTGGCGGATCGGCCTGTTCTACGTCGGCTCGATGCTCATCATCGTCACCCTCATCCCCTGGGACCACGTCTCCGTCGTCAGCGACGGCCCGTACGTCGCGGTGCTCAACCACCTCGACATCCCGGCGGCGGGAGAGACGATGAACGTCATCGTCCTGATCGCCCTGCTCTCGGCGATGAACGCCAACATCTACGGCTCCTCGCGCATGGCGTACTCGCTCGTCGCACGCGGCCAGGGCCCGAAGTTCCTGCGTACGGTCAGCGGCCGGGTGCCGCGCCGCGCGGTGCTGGCGTCGGCCGCCTTCGGCTTCGTCGCCGTGCTGTTCAACTACTGGTGGCCCGAGACCATCTTCAAGTGGCTGCTCAACATGGTCGGGGCCGCCGTGCTCGTGGTGTGGGGCTTCATCGCCGTGGCGCAGTTGCGCGGCAGGCGGCGGCTGGAGCGGGAGGCGCCCGAGAAGCTCATCGTGCGCATGTGGCTCTTCCCGTATCTGACGTGGGTGGCCCTGGCGGCGACGGTCGGCGTGCTGCTGCTGATGCTCCGCGAGGACGACACCCGCACGCAGCTGTTCTTCACCATGGGCCTCGCCGTGGTCTTCGCGGTCACCGGATACATCCGGCAGCGGACGGCGGAGGACGCCGCGTCCAAGAAGGCGACGGCGGGCTGACCCAGCCGCGGCGCGGGCCCGTACGGCCCGCGCCCGCACCATGCGATGCCGCGCGCCCTGGCTGACAGGGCGTCTGCGCACCCCGGAGGCGGGGTGGTTCCTCAGACCGGGGAACCACCCCGCCTCCGTCTTTCGGACCAGGTCAGGGTCCTTCCGTGGCGCGAAATGGTCTTGCTGGTAGCGTGCACTTGCAAGTTAATTGCAATAAGCAGTCGGAGGGCTCGGCATGGCCATCTACACACTTCCTGAACTTCCGTACGACTACTCGGCGCTGGCTCCGGTGATCAGCCCCGAGATCATCGAGCTGCACCACGACAAGCACCACGCCGCCTACGTCAAGGGCGCCAACGACACCGTGGAGCAGCTCGCGGAGGCCCGGGACAAGGACCAGTGGGGCGCGATCAACGGCCTGGAGAAGAACCTGGCCTTCCACTTGTCCGGTCACATCCTGCACAGCATCTACTGGCACAACATGACCGGTGACGGCGGCGGCGAGCCGCTGGACAAGGACGGCGTGGGCGGTCTCGCCGACGCCATCGCCGAGTCCTTCGGCTCCTTCGCCAAGTTCAAGGCGCAGCTGACCAAGGCCGCGGCCACCACCCAGGGTTCCGGCTGGGGCGTCCTCGCGTACGAGCCGGTCAGTGGCCGTCTCATCGTCGAGCAGATCTACGACCACCAGGGCAACGTCGGCCAGGGCTCGGTGCCCGTGCTGGTCTTCGACGCCTGGGAGCACGCCTTCTACCTCCAGTACAAGAACCAGAAGGTGGACTTCATCGAGGCCATGTGGCAGGTCGTCAACTGGCAGGACGTCGCCAAGCGGTACGAGGCCGCCAAGGCGCGCGCCAACACGCTGCTGCTCGCGCCGTAAGGCGCCGGGGCACCGACCCCACGGGGCCTCCGCCAACCGGTGCGGCGGCCCCGACCCCCCAGCCTCCTGCCTCGTGATCGTCTTCTCACCCTTCACGCGGGCAGGCGGAAGGGCGAGGCCCCCGCGCGGTCGACTCGCGCGGGGGCCTCGCCGCGCCATGGTGCGGGCCGCCCCTGGGGAACGGAGCGCGGCCCGGCGGCGGGCGGCTCACGCGGGCGGCTCACGCGGGCGGCTCACGCGGGCGGCTCACGCGGGCGGCTCCGGCCGCGTCCCGCGGGGCGGGGCCGGCCGGCTCGCACCCGCCGTAAGCGGAGCGCTTGTCTTGCCCCGCCCTTACACCGCGCATGAAATGATTCCCGGTGTTCGATATTCGACCACTGGCAAGGGAGCCGCGTCGTGCCCGGTGAGAACCTGACCCGTGAAGAGGCCCGCGAGCGGGCGAGGCTGCTCACCGTTGACGGCTACGACGTGGCGCTCGACCTGCGGTCCGCCGTAGCGGCGGACGAGCCGGCGGACGGGCCGCGCACCTTCGGCTCCACGACGACCATCCGGTTCCGCTGCGCCGAGGAAGGCGCCGCCTCGTTCGCCGACCTCCTCGCGCCGTCCGTGACCGCGGTGACCCTCAACGGGCGCGCCCTCGACCCGGCGGTGGTCTTCGACGGCACGCGCGTCGCCCTGTCCGGCCTGGCCGCTGAGAACGTGCTGACCGTCGAGGCGCGCTGCGCGTACAGCAGGACCGGTGAGGGGCTGCACCGCTTCGCCGACCCGGAGGACGGCGAGATCTACCTCTACACGCAGTACGAGCCCGCGGACGCCCGGCGCGTCTTCGCCGCCTTCGAACAGCCCGACCTCAAGGCCCCTTTCACCTTCTCGGTGACCGCTCCCGAGGGCTGGCTCGTGCTCGGCAACAGCGAACGGGACGGCGATCCCTCCGCCGCCGACGGCGGCGGGACACTCACCCGCTTCGCGCCGACCCGGCCCATCTCGACGTACATCACGGCGGTCGTCGCCGGCCCGTACCACTACGTACGGGACCACTACAGCCGCACGTTCGACGACGGCAGCGTCCTGGAGATCCCGCTCGGCGCCCTGTGCCGCAAGGGCCTCGCCAAGCACTTCGACGCCGATGACATCTTCACCGTCACCAAGCAGGGCCTGGACTTCTTCCACGACCACTTCGACTACCCCTACCCGTTCGGGAAGTACGACCAGGCGTTCGTGCCCGAGTACAACATCGGCGCGATGGAGAACCCCGGATGCGTCACCTTCCGCGAGGAGTACGTCTTCCGCGGCAAGGTCACCGACGCCTCCTACGAGGGCCGCGCCACCACCCTGCTGCACGAGATGGCCCACATGTGGTTCGGCGACCTCGTCACCATGGAGTGGTGGAACGACCTGTGGCTCAAGGAGTCCTTCGCCGACTTCATGGGCGCCTTCGCGCTGGTCGGCTCGACCCGGTTCACCGACGGCTGGATCTCCTTCGCCAACCGCCGCAAGAGCTGGGCCTACCGCGCCGACCAGCTGCCCTCCACGCACCCTGTCACCGCCGACATCAGGGACCTGGAAGACGCCAAGCTCAACTTCGACGGCATCACCTACGCCAAGGGCGCCTCGGTGCTCAAGCAGCTCGTGGCGTACGCCGGGCAGGACGCGTTCCTTGAGGGCGCCCGCCGCTACTTCAAGCGGCACGCCTACGGCAACACGACCCTCGCCGACCTGCTGTCCGTGCTGGAGGAGACCTCGGGCCGGGACATGACCGCCTGGTCGGCCGCCTGGCTGGAGACCGCGGGGGTCAACGCCCTCACCCCGCAGGCCACCTACGACGCGGCCGACCGGATCACCGAGCTGGCCGTCCTCCAGGAGGCCGCGGAGGGCCATCCGACGCTGCGCCCGCACCGCGTCGCCGTGGGCCTCTACCGGCGCGCGGGCGCGGACGGCAAGCTGGAGCGGTACGCGCGCGCCGAGGCCGACATCTCCGGGCCCAGGACCGTCGTGACCGAGCTCGCCGGGGCCGAGCGGCCCGAGCTGATCCTGGTCAACGACGACGACCTGACGTACTGCAAGATCCGGTTCGACGAGGGCTCGCTGGCCACCCTGCGCAAGCACCTCGGCGAGCTGACCGACCCGCTCGCCCGCGCGCTGTGCTGGTCGGCGCTGTGGAACCTGACCCGCGACGGGCTGATGCCGACCCGCGACTTCCTCTCGCTCGTCGAGCGGTTCGCGGGCGCCGAGAGCGACATCGGCGTCCTCCAGATGGTGCAGTCCTGGGCTTCCTACGCGCTGGCGCACTACGCCGTGCCGGGCAGGCGCGAGCAGGACGCTCGGGCGCTGGCGCACAGCACGCTGCGTGAGCTGCGGTTCGCCGAGCCCGGCAGCGGCCACCAGCTGGCCTGGGCGCGGTTCTTCGCCGGTGTCGCCACCACCGAGGCCGATCTCCAGCTGCTGACGGGACTGCTCGCGGGCAGCGCCAAGATCGACGGTCTCGCGGTCGACCAGGAGCTGCGCTGGACGTTCCTGGCCACGCTCGCCGGGCGGGGCGCCGCCGACGCTGCCGCCATCGCCGCCGAACTGGCCAGGGACGACACCGCCTCCGGCAAGCGGCACCAGGTCCGCTGCCTGGCCGCCCGGCCTTCCGCGCAGGTCAAGGCAGAGGCGTGGCAGTCGGTCGTGGAGTCCGACGCGCTGTCCAACGCGCTGGTGGAGGCCACCATCGCCGGATTCGACCAGCCGGACCAGCGCCACCTGCTCGCACCGTACGCGCCCCGGTACCTGGACGTCATCGAGCGCGTATGGCGGGAACGTTCCATTGAGATCGGCATGGCCATCGTGAGGGGCCTGTTCCCGCTCCGCCAAGGCGACCAGCCGACGCTGGACGCGGTCGACGCGTGGCTGGAAAAACACCCCGGCGCGGCGCCCGCGCTGCGCCGGCTGGTGCTTGAGGGGCGCGACGACCTGGCCCGCGCGCTGCGGGCGCAGAAGTGTGACGCGATGGCCACGCGCTAGCGCATGACCGCTGCCCGAACTGGGCAGACCTCGCGCCGGGCGGGTGATCTCCACACCCGTCCGGCGTCCGGCAAGCACGGCGAGCGGACGGGAATCCAGCACGTCGACAGGCCTCTCATCGGCAATCGAACTCCCGTACTTTAGTGCGGTGTTGTCCTGATTTATCGACGGTTTTGTCACAGCGGTTCATAGTCACACCGGACGCGGAAGTCTCCCGGGCATGACCCAAGACTTCGCCACTACCGGCGGCGGGGCGCCCTCCCCACTCGCGCCCCGCCCCCTGCGCCACCTGTCAGCGGCCCAGCGCCGCGTCCTGACAGCCCGCCAGCTGCGTGAGCACGGCGTGCCCGCGGCGATCGCCGCCGAGCGCGGCCACCCCGGCGGCCCCTGGCAGCAGCTCCTGCCCGGCGTCTACCTGCTGCACGCCGAGCCGCCCAGTGGCGAGGAGCGCGCGGGCGCCGCCCTGCTGTACGCGGCCACCCCTGGCCCGGGTCAGGGCCCTTACCCGGGGACGATGCTCACAGGACCGGCCGCGCTGGCGCTGCGCCGCTTCACCTGCGTTCCGCCGCTGGACGACCTCGACCGCTTCGATGTGCTCGTGCCACGCACCCGGCGACTGCGCTCCACAGGCTTCGTCCGCGTGCTGCGCACCACTTCCCTGCCGCGCCCGCTCGACATCGCCGGATTGCCGGTCGTGTCCGTCGCCCGCGCCCTCGCCGATACCGTCGCCCAGCTCACCGACCCCGCCGTGGTGCGCCGGCTGCTCACCGAGGCGCTGCGCGGCGGCCACTGCGAGGCGGCGGACGTGGTGCGGGAGCTGTCGCGGGCCCGGCTGCTGGGCAAGTCGCATCTGGTGGACGCGGTGGAGGGGCTGCTCGCCGAGGGGAGAGCCGTCGCCGAGGGGCAGTTGTACGCCCTCGTGCGCGAGCACGGCCTTCCCGAGCCGGTATGGAATGTCGGACTCCGGCTGCCTGGAGGTCCGTTCCTTGGCCCCGTGGACGCGTACTGGCCGCACGAGGCGGTCGCTGTCGAGCTGGTCGCGCGCGGCCCGCTGCCCCACGAGGACGCACCCTGGCCGCAGGACATCCGCAAGCGCGAGCACCTGGAAAGCCTTGGCATCACGGTCGTCCAGCTCACCGCGCGGCAGCTGCGCGATTCGCTGGAGCGGCAGGCCGCGGTCGTACGTACCGCCCTGATGGCGTCGGTCGACCACGAGCCCGCCGCGTACGTCGTTATCCTGCCGCGGTGATCGCCGGGGTCAGGTCGGCGCGAAGGCCCTTGTCCAGCCGCTGGTCGGCCTTCTGGCCGGACGCGCCGCAGAACTCGGCGTTGATCACGGCCGGGCCGCCGTTCTTCCAGTCGCCGTTGGTGTTCACCGACACCGAGTGGCGGCCGTCCCTGGTGGCGAACGACTGGCTGAGGGACCCGTGGATGGCGCCGTCGTGGCCCCACAGCTTCTTACCGCACGGCACCGTGTAACGGATCAGGCCGAGGCCGTACCGCACATCCGGGTTGTCGGCACCGACGGAGACGGTGGTCGTCATCTGCTTGAGCTGCGCGGCCGGCAGCAGCTTGCCGCCCAGCAGAGCGGCGTAAAAGCGGTTCAGGTCGCCCGCGGTCGAGATCATCTCACCAGCCGACCAGCCCCACGAGGGGTTGAGCCTGGTGACGTCGTACGTCTTCTTCGCCGGGTCGTCGGGGAGCTTCGAGTACGCCTTGCCGCTGGGCTGCGGCAGGTCGGCCTTCGTACCGGGGAAGGTGGTGGAGGTCATCTTCAGCGGCTTGGTGATCCGGCGCTGGACCTCCGCCTCGTACGGCTTGCCTGTCACCTTCTCGATGATCATCCCGGCGACGATGAAGTTGGTGTTGCTGTAGCGCCAGGAGGTGCCGGGCTTGAAGTCCGGGCTGTGCTTCATGGCCAGCCCGACGGCCTCGCGCGGCGTCCAGGTGTCGTAGCGGTGCTGGAAGAACTCCATGGTGGCCCACTGCTTCAGGAAGCCCGGGTCCGCGGTGTAGTTGTAGAGGCCGCTGGTGTGGTTGAGCAGCTGGCGCACGGTGACCTTGCGGCCGTCGTGGCCGTTGCCGCGGACCAGGCCCGGCAGGTACGTCTCGACGCTCTTGTCGAGGTTGACCTTCTTCTCCGCCTGGAGCTGGAGCATGACGGTCGCCACGAGCGACTTGGTGATGCTGCCCGCCCGGTACCGGTCGTCCTTGCCGCGCTTCTTCTTCGTCGTCAGGTCGGCGACGCCCGCGTTGCCGTTCCAGGTGCCGTTCTTGTCCCGGACCTGCCCGACCACTCCGGGAATGCCCTCCTTGACGACGGCGTTCATGGCGGCCTGAGCGGCGGAGTGCGCGCCCTTGGCTTCGGCGGCGTCGGCAACCCCGGTCGCCCCGGCGGCCGGGGCGGTCAGTACGGCGGTGCCCATCGCGGCCACCGCTATGGCCCCGGCCAGGACGGTGCGTATCGCGCCAGTCGGTATATGCATGAGACCTCTCTTGACGAACGTTTCTCCGGTGACCTGCTTCCGCCCAGGTCGAGAGACAAGACGCCAAGATCAGTTGTTCGGTTCAGCTCGCGTGTGTGTCAGCGCTTGCGGAGCAGCAGTTCCGTGTTCCGGTCGCCCGGCTCGCCGGAGAGGGTGGAGCTGGCGCCCGGGGCGTTGAAGGACAGCTCGCGGTAGAGGGCGGCGAGGCCGGTCTGGGAGAGGTCGGCGTAGTCCGTACGGTGCGGCGCCGCCGACTCGACCAGGGTGGTGAACAGGGACAGCGTGCCGTCCTTGTTGTCCACCAGCTCGAAGACCCTGGCCAGTTGGGGGAAGTCGATGTGGGAGGCCGTGGTGATCTCCCAGAAGGTGCCGCGCGGCGTGATCTCGTTCCTGTGGCTGTGGCCGTTGATCCAGGCCAGCACGTTCCGGTTGCGGCGGAACAGGGCCACCAGCTCGCCGCCGCCGTGCCGCGCCTCGTTCGGGCGTGCCGGGTCCCGGTTGACGTTCTTCATGCCGCGGCTGTAGTGGTGGCTGAAGACGATGACGTGCTCGTCCTTGTGCGCCTTCAGGGTCCGCTCCAGCCAGCGCAGTTGGGCGGTGCCGACGGAGCCGGTGTAGTGGCCGCCGGGGTCCGTGGAGTCCAGGCTGATCCCGATCACGTCGGCCGAGACGCGGAACGCGTAGTAGAGGGTCCCCGCGTCGAGGTTGGCCTTCGTGTAGCCGTGCCCGACGGGGCCGTGCCCCACGTGCCGGGGGTCGAAGTGCGCGGCGAGGTACTCGCGGGCGGTGAACGGGGCCCTGCGCTCGTCGGCGGTGACCCTGCGCATGCCCT
This sequence comes from Streptomyces sp. A01, assembly GCF_059026195.1. NCBI lineage: Bacteria > Bacillati > Actinomycetota > Actinomycetes > Kitasatosporales > Streptomycetaceae > Streptomyces > Streptomyces sp. A01. Next base: position 86,736 of record NZ_JBWLKN010000002.1, read on the forward strand.
TCGCGTGCGCGCGCAGCAGTTCCTTCATGCGCGTGCCCCGGGGGTCGTCGCCCTTCCGCTCGGCCTGGTAGATCTTCTCGGCCTCGGCCGCCGGGATGATCTGGAGCTTGCGGTCGCCGGTGGCCATGTCCGCGAGGAAGCTCCCGCCGAACGCGTAGGCACCGCCGCTCAGGTCGTCGTGGTTGCCCACGGTCGAGTACCACGGTATGCGCAGACCGGGGCTGTTGACGCTGCGCAGGGCGGCCTTCAGGAAGCCGTCGAGCCGGGGGAAGCCGAGCTTCTTGTCGGCGTCGCGCAGCGCGCTCTGCGGGTGCCAGAAGTCCTTGATGCCGCTGTCCTGCACGCCCTCGTACCGCTGGGGGTCACCGGTGTTGGGGGTGATCCGGCCGCCGCTCATGGCGGTCAGGAACCAGTCCAGCTCGACGCGCGAGTTGTTGTCGGTGTTGTCGCCCGTGGTCATCACGAAGGACAGCGGCGCACCCGTCTCCGGCCCGCCGCGCAGCCCGTTGATCCGTTCGATGAGGGAGACGGCTCCGGGCACGGACAGCGCCTCGTGCGGCCGCCAGGCGCCGACGCGCCCCGACCGCAGGAACTCGTAGCGCAGCGGGTGCTGCACATCGGTCACGTGGAGGTCGGTGAGCTGGACGAACGACGCGAGGGTGGTGCGCCGCTCGGTGCGCCCGCTCTTGGCCGCCGCGAGTTCGCCGCGCACCGTGCGGGCCCACCCCGGGCCGTCCCCCAGCCGCCGGTAGCCACCGCCACCGCCGCGCGGGGCGGCCACGCTCCGCAGCGTCGTCCCCGCGGTCGATGGCGCCACCGGGACCGCGTGGACGCCGGAGGCGCGGCGCGCGACCGCCCGCGCCGTGGGCGACGGTGAGGCGGTGGCCGACCCGCTGCCGGGCCCGAAGGCCAGGCCGAGCCCGGCGGCAGCCCCGACGCCACCGGCGGCGGCGAGCAGGGCACGGCGGTTGAGGTCGGCGACGGCCGATGTGGCGGCGGAGGCGGTGGACCGGATACGGGACCGGGCGATACGGGACATGCGCGATCTCCCCGAGTCGATACGCGGAAGCGGTGGGCGGAGTCGTTCCGCCCTCACTCCGGATGGTTGGCAGCGGGGATGACCTGCGCGTTAACGACGCGGCAACGCGCGACACCGATCACCGCACGTGGATCTTCGCCCTGCCCGATCGCCATCGGCCGCTCGTCTGCGGGCGTTTTGCCGGCCACCGGGTGTTCACCGGCCCTGGGAACACGGGCTCCACGCGGTGGGTACGCGCCGCCCTGAGGAGCACGCCCCGGCGGCGGCTCCCGGGCCGCTCCGCGCCCCGTGTGCGACCCGGCGGGACCGGTGCCAGCATGTGAAGAGCGGGAACGCGTACGCGCTGGGCACGAGGAGGCTTCCGATGACTGGCATGAAGACCTGGACTGCCGAGATCACCGTCACCGAGACCGGCCGCGAGGTGACCGCTGAGGCCACGCTGAACGGACCGACCAGCGGGTCACTGGTCGGCCGTGGAACCGCCGTGTGCAACCCGAGCGACCAGAACGTCCCCGCTATCGGAGACGAGCTCGCGGTGGCCCGAGCGATGTCCGACCTCAGCCACCAGCTGGTGCACATCGCGGCCCAGGACATCGAGGCGCACACGCGGCAGCCGGTGGACCACCTGCGGGTGTGAGACCGCACGGCTTCGCGGCTGTGCTCTCGCGTGGTGACACGCTGCTGCCCTGCCGCCCGGGCGGCGGCGCGCTGATGGCCGCCCTGGCGGTCTCGGGCTGACCGCTCGCGCCGACCCGCACGAGGTGTCCCGGGTACCGCGCCAGGGATGAGGGGCGTTCCGCGCGACGCGCGGCGACGGCCAGCGGTCGGCGCTGACCGCGCACGGGCGATGCGTCGCGGGCGTAGAACGTCCGCCGACTCGATCGCTGCTGCTCTTTGCCGCTCCCGCGGGCCCCAGGATGCCCGTCAGCGGTGGCGAGTCAGTCGCCGCGCCGGTCGGCCTCCGGTCGCCGAGTGCGACGCGGCGGGCGGGCGTACGCGGCCAGGGCGGTTTTCGCCTGTACGCAATGCGCGACGCCCACGCCGCGGCCCATCAAGCGGCCAGCCGTCTCGACCGGTTGGCGAGTGGCTCCCCTCCGTGACCCGCCTCGCCGCGTCGCGTCGTGCCGCGTCACGCCGTCCAGGGCGCGCCCTCACCAAGCCGCCACGGCGCGCGCACTCCGCGTTGGCCCTCCGTGCTCCGACGAGCCGAGAACGCGTGGTCCCGCCCTGCCCGGTCGTCCCTGTGACGCGTGAAGGGCCGCAGCGTCTCTGCTGCCTGCGCTCTCTGTGCAATCTGCGCCGCTTGTGCCGTCTGTGAGCGCCGAGGGCAGTGTGACCTCGCCCTCGCGCCCGCGGCCCAACTCACCGCGCGACGCCCGGCCGAGGCCCGGCGGACGCCACGCGTCGAAAGAGTTCCCGCCCGGCTCGCCGTTTCGCGGCGTTACGCATGGTTCGTCACCGACGACGCATGGCGGAAATATGCCAATCCGTAAATCTGGCTCAGGTAGCCCTCCCCAAACAACGGCCACTTACACAAAGGTGAACGAACTGTTGGCACCGGATTCCGAACAAGGATGCCCATGTCTCGATCACCCATCGACATATCCCGACACGGCAAGAGACGCACGGTCCGTATCGCGCTCGCCGCTGGGCTCGTCGCCGCCCTGACGACGGCCGGTGTGGCGCCTGTCTTCGCCGAAGACGGGCGTGACGGTACGCCCCCCACCCCGGCCCCCGCCAAGGCGGCGGGCGACAAACTCGGCGCGGCCGACGCCGAACTGCTCGCCGAGGCCAAGGCCGAGGGCGACAAGACGATCACGATGATGGTCGCCGCCAAGCCGGGCTCGACCGAGCGGGTCGCCGACGAGCTCGGCACGGTCGAGGGCGCCTCCGTGGGGCGTACGTACGACAAGCTCGGTTACGTCCGGGCCACCGTGCCGACCGGGCAGGCCGACGCCGCCATCGGCAAGGCCAAGAAGCTCTCCGAGGTCCACGGCATCGACCTCAAGCACGAGATCAAGCTGCCCGACCCGACGCCGGGGGCCGACTCCGTACGCGGGAAGAAGGCCGCCAAGGCCGGTTCGTACCCGGCGCCCGGCAAGGACACCCCGGCCAAGAACCCGTACCAGCCCTCGTTCGAGACGGGCGCCGTCGACTTCGTCAAGGCCAACCCGAAGGCCGACGGGCGCGGCGTGACGATCGGCGTTCTCGACTCCGGAGTCGACCTCGCGCACCCCGCGCTCCAGAAGACCACCACAGGCGAGCGCAAGATCGTCGACTGGGTGACGGCGACCGACCCGGTCACGGACGGGGACGCCACCTGGCGTCCGATGACGACCTCGGTCTCCGGCCCCAGCTTCTCCTACAACGGCCGCACCTACACCGCCCCCGAGGGGGCCTACCGGGTCAGCTCGTTCAAGGAGAGCATCACCGACGGCGGCGAGGGCGGCAGCGACTACCACGGCGACGTCAACAGGGACGGCGACAAGACCGACTCCTGGGCCGTGCTCTACGACGCCGCCAAGGGCACCGTGCGCGTCGATCTCAACGACAACGGCAAGTTCGAAGACGACGCGCCGATGACGCCCTACAAGGACACCTTCCAGGTCGGCTACTTCGGTACGGACGACCCGAAGACCCCGGTCGCCGAGCGGTCGCCGTTCGTCGTGGAGATCCGCAAGGACGTGCCGCTCGACCCGCTGGGCGGCGACAACGTCGGCAAGAAGACCGACTTCGTCAACATCGGCATCATCGAGTCCGAGCACGGCACGCACGTCGCCGGCATCACCGCCGCCAACAAGCTGTTCGGCGGGAAGATGAACGGCGCCGCGCCCGGCGCGAAGGTCGTCTCCTCGCGCGCCTGCACCTGGTCCGGCGGCTGCACCAACGTCGCGCTGACCGAGGGCATGATCGACCTCGTCACCAAGCGCGGCGTGGACGTCGTCAACATGTCCATCGGCGGCCTGCCGCCGCTCAACGACGGCAACAACGCGCGCTCCGAGCTGTACACCCGGCTCATCGACACCTACGGCGTGCAGCTGATCATCTCCGCGGGCAACAGCGGCCCCGGTGCCAACACCATCGGTGATCCGTCGCTCGCCAACAAGGTGATCAGCGTGGGCGCGGGCGTCTCGAAGGAGACCTGGGCCGCCAACTACGGCTCCGAGGTGAAGCGGAAGTACAACCTCTTCCCCTTCTCCTCGCGCGGCCCGCGTGAGGACGGCGGCTTCACGCCGACCCTCGTCGCCCCGGGCGCCTCGATCAACACCACGCAGACCTGGATACCGGGCTCGGCGACCAAGGAAGCCGGTTACGAACTGCCGCCCGGCTACAGCATGCTGCAGGGCACCTCGATGGCGTCCCCGCAGGCCGCCGGTGCCACGGCGCTGCTGCTCTCGGCCGCCAAGCAGAAGGGGATCAAGCTCACCCCCGCCACCCTGCGCACCGCGCTGACCAGCACCGCGCACAAGATCAGCGGCGTGCAGGCGTACGAGCAGGGCGCCGGCCGGATGGACATCACCGACGCCTGGAAGTTGATCCGCAAGGGCGCCACCGCCCACCAGTACACGGTCAAGGCGCCGGTGAAGACCGCGCTGTCCGACTTCCTGAAGACTCCGGGCTACGGCACCGGCGTCTACGACCGTGAGGGCGGCCTGGAGGCCGGGCAGTCGAAGACGTACGACGTCACGATCACCCGCACCACGGGTCCGGACCGTCCCGTCAAGCACACCCTGAAGTGGCGCAACAACAGCGGCGCGTTCCGGCTGGCCGGCAAGAGCAGCGTCGCACTGCCGCTGAACCAGGCGGTCACCGTCAAGGTCACGGCGAAGCCCGGCGCGGCCGGAATCCACAGCGCCATCCTTGAGGTCAACGACAAGAAGACCCGCGGCGTCGACCACCAGGTGCTGAACACCGTCGTGGCCGCCGAGCCGCTGGCGAAGCCGTCGTACACGGTGCGGAAGTCCGGCTCGGTGCAGCGCAGCGCCCCGACGTCGTACTTCGTGAACGTCCCGAAGGGCACCAAGACCCTTGAGGTCGCGCTCGGCGGGCTGGAGGGCAAGAGCCAGACGCGCTTCATCGCGATCAGCCCGTACGGGGTGCCGGTCGACTCGACCTCCTCCATCGTGTGCTACCCGTACTACGACAACCCGAAGAACACCTGCGCCCCGGACCGCCGCGCGTACGCGAACCCGATCCCGGGCGTGTGGGAGATCGAGGTCGAGTCGCGGCGCACCTCGCCGCTGCTCGACAACCCGTACCAGCTCACCGCCACGGCGCTGGGCACCACCTTCGACCCGCGGACGCAGACCCTCGCCGAGGCGAAGGTCGGCCAGGCCGCGCCGGTCCAGTGGAAGGCCACCAACGGCTTCGCCCCGATCGACGGCAAGCTCAAGGGCGGCGCGCTGGGCTCGGCGAAGACCGAGCGGCCCACCATCAAGCAGGGTGAGACCCGCACGACCGAGGTGAAGGTCACCGAGGGTGCCTCGCGGCTCGACGTCACGATCGGCAAGCCGTCGGACGCCAAGTCCGACCTCGACCTGAACGTCGTCTTCGACGGCAAGGTCGTCGGCAAGTCCACGTCCTCAGGATCGGAGGAGAAGGTGTCGCTGCTGAAGCCGAGGGCCGGTACGTACACGGTCGAGGTCTCGGGCTACGCGATCCCGTCCGGCACGAGCGAGTTCGACTACCAGGACCTGTTCTTCGCCCCCTCGCTGGGCGAGCTGAAGGCCGACGAGTCGAAGCCCGTGAAGCTCGGCAACGGCGAAACTGCCACCGTCGGCGCCGATGTCGTGGTCGCCGGTCCCGCGCCCGAGGGCCGTACGTTCTTCGGTGAGCTGACGCTGGTCAACGCGGCCGGTACCAGCACCGGCGGCGGTAGCGTGAAGATCGAGAAGGTCCTTCCGTAACGCCGTGGTACCGCTCAGGCGGGGCGGGTGCCGATCGGCGCCCGCCCCGCCTTCCGCGTCCCGGGACGCCCCGTATCTCCCTCGGGGTCCGCCGACGCGGCGTGGAAGGATGGGCGGACGTCTGAGACATAAGGAGATGCCCAGGTGCCTGGCACGAATCTGACCCGCGAAGAAGCGCAGGAACGCGCGCGCCTGCTCAGCGTGGACGCGTACGAGATCGAGCTTGATCTTTCCGGCGCCCAGGAAGGGGGCACCTACCGTTCGGTGACGACGGTCCGCTTCGAGTCCGCGGAAGCGGACGCGGCCTCCTTCATCGACCTGGTCGCGCCGACCGTGCACGAGGTAGTGCTCAACGGTGCCGCGCTCGACCCCGCCGAGGTCTTCGCCGACTCCCGGATCGCGCTGCCCGGGCTGCTCGCCGGACGCAACGAACTGCGGGTCGTCGCCGACTGCGCGTACACGAACACCGGCGAGGGCCTGCACCGCTTCGTCGACCCGGTCGACGAGCAGGCGTACCTGTACACGCAGTTCGAGGTGCCGGACGCGCGGCGGGTCTTCGCCTCCTTCGAGCAGCCGGACCTGAAGGCGACCTTCCAGTTCACGGTGCTGGCCCCGGAGGGCTGGACGGTGATCTCCAACTCGCCGACGCCGGAGCCGAAGGACAACCGCTGGGTCTTCGAGGCGACGCCACGCGTCTCCACGTACATCACCGCGCTGATCGCCGGTCCTTACCACAGCGTGCACAGCAGCTGGGAGGGCAACGGCCGGTCGGTGCCGCTGGGCATCTACTGCCGCCCGTCGCTGGCGGAGTTCCTCGACTCCGACGCCATCTTCGAGGTCACGCGGCAGGGCTTCGACTGGTTCGAGGAGAAGTTCGACTACGCGTACCCGTTCGCCAAGTACGACCAGCTCTTCGTCCCCGAGTTCAACGCGGGCGCGATGGAGAACGCGGGCGCCGTCACCATTCGCGACCAGTACGTCTTCCGCTCCAAGGTGACCGACGCCGCGTACGAGACGCGCGCGGAGACGATCCTGCACGAGCTGGCCCACATGTGGTTCGGCGACCTGGTCACCATGGAGTGGTGGAACGACCTGTGGCTGAACGAGTCGTTCGCCACCTACACCTCCATCGCCTGCCAGGCGTACGCGCCGGGCAGCAAGTGGCCGCACTCGTGGACGACCTTCGCCAACTCCATGAAGACGTGGGCGTACCGGCAGGACCAGCTGCCGTCCACGCACCCGATCATGGCGGAGATCAACGACCTGGACGACGTCCTGGTCAACTTCGACGGCATCACGTACGCCAAGGGCGCGAGCGTCCTCAAGCAGCTCGTCGCCTACGTCGGCATGGACGAGTTCTTCCGTGGCGTGCAGGCGTACTTCAAGCGGCACGCGTACGGCAACACCCAGCTCGCCGACCTGCTCGGCGCGCTGGAGGAGACCAGCGGCCGTGACCTGAGGACCTGGTCCAAGGCGTGGCTCCAGACGGCGGGCATCAACGTCCTCCGCCCGGAGATCGAGACCGACGCGTCGGGCACCATCACCTCCTTCACCGTCCGGCAGGAGGCCCCGGCGCTCCCGGCGGGCGCGAAGGGCTCCTCCACGCTGCGCCCGCACCGGATCGCCATCGGCGCGTACGACCTCGACGCGGGCGGCAAGCTGGTGCGCGGCGAGCGGATCGAGCTGGACGTGGACGGCGAGCGCACGGCCGTGCCGCAGCTCGTCGGCAAGCCCCGCCCCGCCGTGGTGCTGCTCAACGACGACGACCTGTCGTACGCGAAGGTCCGCCTCGACGAGGAGTCGCTGCGCGTCGTCACCCAGCACCTGGGCGACTTCACCGAGTCGCTGCCCCGCGCGCTGTGCTGGGCCTCCGCCTGGGACATGACCCGCGACGGCGAACTCGCCACCCGCGACTACCTGGACCTGGTGCTCTCCGGCATCGCCAAGGAGTCCGACATCGGCGTCGTGCAGTCGCTGCACCGCCAGGTGAAGCTCGCCCTCGACCTGTACGCCGCACCCGGCTGGCGCGAGAAGGGCCTGGCCAAGTGGAGCGAGGCCGCGCTGGAGCAGCTGCGGGCGGCGGCCCCCGGCAGTGACCACCAGCTGGCGTGGGCCCGTGCCTTCGCGGCGACCGCCCGCACCGACGCCCATCTCGACCTGCTCGCCGGGCTACTGGACGGCACCGAGTCGGTCAAGGGGCTGGCCGTCGACACGGACCTGCGCTGGTCGCTGCTGCACCGGCTCGCGGCGACGGGACGGGCCGACGAGCAGGCCATCGACGCCGAGCTGGCCCGCGACAGGACCTCGGCGGGCGAGCAGCACGCGATGAGCGCGCGCGCCGCACGGCCCACGGCGGAGGCCAAGGCCGCGGTGTGGTCGACGATCGTGGAGTCCGACAAGCTGCCGAACGCCATGCAGGAGGCGGCGATCGGCGGCTTCGTCCAGACCGACCAGCGCGAACTGCTCGCCGCTTACACGGAGAAGTACTTCTCCGTGGTCAAGGACATCTGGAACAGCCGCAGCCACGAGATCGCCCAGCAGATCGCGGTCGGCCTCTACCCGACGCTCCAGGTGTCGCAGGCCACGCTCGACGCCACCGACGCGTGGCTGGCCGAGGCCGAGCCGAGTGCGGCGCTGCGCCGGGTGGTCACCGAGAGCCGTGCGGGCGTGGAGCGCGCGCTGCGCGCCCAGCGAGCGGACGCGGACGCGGAAGCGGCCGCCTGACGGCCACGCGGGCCTGAGGCACCGGCTCCCGGTGCCTCAGGTGCGCGAGCGCCCGGCGCATGAGTGTGGCCCCCGGCTGCTGCCGGGGGCCACCTCTGTTCGCGTCGCGGTGCCGAGCGCTCAGCGGACGCGCTCAGTGAGCCGGCTCAAGCGGGCCCGGTCAGCCCTTCTGGCGGGCGGCGCGGCGGGCGAGCAGCGCCTCGCGACGCTCGTCGAACTTCACGGCCTGCTCGTTGAGGCCGCCCATGTACATGCCGATCTCTTCCTGCGCCTTGAGCCCGTCGGGGCCCAGGCCCGAGATCTCCAGCACCTTGAGGAAGCGCAGCACCGGCTGGAGTACGTCGTCGTGGTGGATGCGCAGGTTGTAGATTCCGCCGATCGCCATTTGGGCCGCGGCGCGCTCGAAGCCGGGGATGCCGTGGCCGGGCATGCGGAAGTCGACGACGACATCGCGGACGGCGCGCATCGTCTGGTCCGGGGAGAGCTCGAACGCCTTGCCGAGCAGGTTCCGGTAGAAGACCATGTGCAGGTTCTCGTCGGTGGCGATGCGGGCCAGCATCCGGTCGCACACGGGGTCACCCGACTGGTGACCGGTGTTGCGGTGCGAGATCCGGGTGGCGAGTTCCTGGAAGGCGACATACGCGACGGAGTGGAGCATGCTGTGCGCGTTGTCGGACTGGAAGCCCTCCGACATGTGCGACATGCGGAACCGCTCCAGCTCGACGGGATCGACGGCGCGCGACGTGAGCAGGTAGTCGCGCATGACGATGCCGTGGCGGCCTTCTTCGGCGGTCCAGCGGTGCACCCAGGTGCCCCAGGCGCCGTCACGGCCGAAGAGGGAGGCGATCTCGTGGTGGTAACTGGGGAGGTTGTCCTCGGTGAGGAGGTTCACCACGAGTGCGATCCGGCCGACGTCGGTGACCTTCGACTGGTCGGGGGCCCATGCCTCGCCGCCCATGACGCCGTCGAAGTTGCGGCCATCGCTCCATGGCACGTACTCGTGCGGCATCCATTCTTTGGCGACGCTCAGGTGCCGGTTCAGTTCGGTCTCTACGACTTCTTCGAGCGCGTACAACAGCTGGCTGTCGCTCCACGTAGCCTGGCCGGCTCGGCGTGGGGTGGCGGTGGTCACAGCGAAGGCTCCTGGGGACGGGGAGTCAGGGACGGGACGTGTTTGACCTACGGCTCCGTAGGTTACGTCACCGTAGGTTAAAGCGCCCGTAAGGGGCAAGGCCCGCACTCCCCTCCGGTGAGGGCCTTGCCTGGTCAGACCCCCGTCAGCCGGTTACGGCCGCATACCGCTCCAGAAGTTGACTCTGGCCGGAGCCGGTCAGCTGCCCGTGGGCGCGCAGCCGGGCGATTCCGCCGTCCGGGAAGACGTCGACCCGCAGGTGGGTGGCGGTGGCGGGAGCGGCCAGCCGGAAACGGTGCGGGGTGTCCGGCTGGAGCCGGGTGCGCGGCAGCACCTCGAACCAGCCGCTCTCGTCGGCCGGGTCGCTCCGCGTGGCGTCGCAGCCGTAGACGGCGACCCAGCCCGCCGAGTTCCCCTTGAGGTAGGCGGTGTCGATCTCCAGTGCGCGGATCTCGCTGTGCCCGGCGAGCCGGAAGCGCACCCAGTCGTTGGTGTCCCTCACGCGGCGGCGGCGGTTCTCCCAGCCGTCGTCCATCTTCCGTGCCAAATCGGGCTTGATGATGCTGGTCGGCGACGAGTAGAAGCGGTCGGACGCGTCCTCTACGGCGCCGCCGTGCAGCACCGAGGCCAGGTCGAAGGTGCCGAGCAGCCCCAGCCACTCGGGGTCGGGGACGACCTCGCCGTGGACCCGCAGCCGCGCGACGCCGCCGTCGGGGTGCTGGTTCAGCCGAAGGTGGGTATAGCGGCGCTCGCTGGTGACGGTGAAGCCGTTGGCGGCGTGGCCGAGCACGGGCGTACGCGGGACGATCTCCTCCCACTTCACGGCGTCGGACAGCAAGTGCTCGGGGCTCGGGGAGCCCTCGACGGCGGCGGCCTCGACGCTGATCCGCTGCGGGTAGTTGCCCCGGAAGTGCGCGGTGTCGACGATCACGCCCCGGACGACGCCGGGGACACCGAGCCGGATGAGCGCCCAGTCGTGGTCGCCCTCGGCCGGGAAGGGGTGGTCCGCGTCGGCGCCCCTGCGGCGGCGCGTCTCCCAGCCGTCCATGACCTTGCCCTTGTGACCGAACGCGTGCGGGTCGAACACGGCGGGTTCGGGGAGCAGCAGGTTCTCCCGCTGGGCGAAGAACTCGTCATTGGCGGCGACCACACCGGCTCCGAGGCGACGGTCGGCCAGGTCGACGAGCTCGGTGAAGGGGAAGTCACCACCGCGGTAGTCGGCGTACGGGTCGCCGCCGCCGTACGGGCTCGCGTCGTTGGCGTGCGGGTCGGTGTCACTGGCCTGCGTGTGCGCCGTGCTGGTCCGCGCTGCGGGACTGGGAGTCATGCCGTGCCTTTCGGTCGGGGCTGGGCTCGCTCCACGACTCTCGCAGCAGCCGAATGCTCAGGTCTATCGAAAGTTTCTGACCCTTCTGTTCAGTTCAACTGAACGTTCTGCCTGGTCGGCGCGCCCGGCGCCCGCCCTGCCTCACAGGTCAGGCTGCCTTACCGGTCAGGGCGGGCCGCCGCGGCCTCGCGCAGCGCGTCGAGGACGCGTGCGAGCCCCGGCGCCTCCTCGGCCCCCCGGCGCACGGCGGCCACCACGTGCCGCCGCGGCTGGTCGGCGTGCAGTACCCGTACGGCGACGGCGGGGTCGGCCCCGCCGTGCTCGGCGCCCATCGCCATCCTGGGCACGAGCGCGACCCCCATGCCCGCGGCGACCAGCGCGAGGATCGACGGCCAGTCGGCGGCGGCGTGCGCCTGCTCCGGTACGAAGCCCGCCGCCTCGCACGCCGTCGTGGTGATCTCCGACCACGGCCCGCTGCTCCCGAAGATCCACGGCTCGTCCGCCAGATCGGCCAGCCGCAGCCCGGGTTCGGTGGCGAGCGGGTGAGCGGCGGGCAGCGCCACGTCGAGAGGATCGGCGAGCAGCGCCACGCGGGCGAACTTCTGGTCCCGCGCGGGCGGCGCGTGCGCGGCCAGAGACAGGGCCAGATCGACGGAGCCACGGGCCAGCAGCTCATACGCCTCGGCCGCCTCCGCCTCCCTGACCCGCACCTCAAGACCGGGGTGGGTGCGGCGCAGCTGCTGGGCCGCCGGTACCACCAGCGCCGGAATGGCCGTACTGAACGCGCCGACCCGCACCCGGCCCGTCTCACCCCTCCGGTAACCGGCCAGCTCGGCGTCGGCCCGCTCCAGCTGGGCGAAGACGGCCTCGGTGTGGCGCAGGACCAACTCGGCGGCGTCGGTGAGCCGCACCCGCCGCCCGTGCGCCGCGAGCAGCGGCACACCGAGCTGCTTGGCGAGCCCCGACAGCTGCTGCGAGACCGCCGACGGCGTCATGCTCAGCGCCTCGGCGGTGGCGGTGACCGTCCCCAGCTCACCGAGGGCGCGCAGCACGCGGAGCTTTCTGAGATCCCAGTCGGAGGACATGGGGGAAACGTACACAGCCGGGCGGCGGCGGACCGCTCGCCGCTACGCCGCCAGGCGCGGGCGGGCGGGTTTTCCCGAGGGGCAACCTGGGTGATGGCTGCCTGCTTGATGCTGGCTGCCTCTGAGTTCCGCGGTGACGGTCCTCGCCGGTCGCTGTCTTGTCCTCAAGCGCCGGACGGGCTGATTTCGAAGAGGCCCGGACATGGCGAAGACGCCCTCGGCCGGTGGCCGGGGCGCCTTGCGGGAGACCGTCAGTGGGGCAGGTCGTTGTTCCTGCTGCCGACCATCACGAGGCCCGCGATCACGAGGAAGGCCACGATGGGGGCGGCGACATAGAGGCCGAGCGTCTCCATGACGCTCAGGCCCGGACCCGGGTCGTCACCGTCGTCGCGTGTACCCACGGCGAACGCGGGGGACGACACCAGCAGCATCAGCGTCAGCCCGGCGGTGATCGTGCCGGCGCGCAGGGCGTTCTTGTTGGCCTTATTGCTCACGGCATCAACCTACCGAACCCCTCGGCGGTGCGCGCCCCCGGGGTCGCGTTTCGCCGTGCGGAACGCCCGCCGTGGGCGGCCATCCCCGACCTCACCTCTTCCAGCAGCGCGTGCAGCCTCGGCGAGGCGACGAGCTGTTCGAACGAGACCGCGCGGCCTTCGGCGTCGGCGATGGGCAGCCGCCAGTTCGGGTACTCGTCCCAGGTCCCGGGCAGATTCTGCGGCCGCCGGTCCCCCACCGTGTCCGGCAGCCAGACGCCGACCATCCGGGCCGGGGTCATGGCCAGGAACCGGTAGACGGCCCTGACCGCCGCCTCGTCGCCGCCGGTGCCCCCCGGCAGCAGGTCGAGCCGCCGCAGCACCGCCAGCCACTCGGCGACCTCCACCGCGTCCCGCGCCTGCTCCTCGGCGAGCGAGTCCGCGAGGAGGCCGAGCCGGTGCCGCAGCCCGACGTGCTCGCCGGTGAGGCGCGCCGCGGTGCTCGGCAGGTCGTGGGTGGTGGCGGTGGCCAGACAGCCCGCGCGCCACTCGTCGGGCGCGAGCGGCCGGGGCGGCCGGGCAGCGGCGGCCTCGGCGGGCTCCGCTACCCGGTCCGCTAGCCGGTCAGGACAGTCAGGACCGGCGCCGGATTCGTGGCCGGCGGGCGACTCCGCCGCGGGCTCCGCGTAGGCGCGCTCGAACCACAGCACCGACGTGCCCAGCACGCCCCGCTCAGCGAGCGTCTCCCGTACGCCGGGCTCGACCGTGCCCAGGTCCTCCCCGATGACGGTCGCGCCCGCCCGGTGGGCCTCCAGGGCCAGTATCCCGAGCATCGCCTCCGCGTCGTAGCGGACGTAACAGCCCTCGGTCGGCTCCTTGCCCTCGGGGACCCACCAGAGCCGGAACAGGCCCATCACATGGTCGATGCGCAGCGCGCCCGCGTGCCGCAGCAGGCCGCGCAGCAGTTCCCGGTACGGGGCGTACGCCGAGGCCGCCAGCGCGTCCGGGCGCCAGGGCGGAAGGCCCCAGTCCTGGCCCCGGGAGTTGAACGCGTCGGGGGGCGCGCCGACCGACATGCCCTCCGCGAAGATGTCCCGCTGCGCCCAGGCGTCCGCGCCCGAAGGATGGACGCCGACCGCGAGATCGTGGACCAGGCCCGTGCCCATGCCCGCTTCGAGGGCGGCGCGCTGCGCGGCGGCGAGCTGGCTGTCGGTGAGCCAGGCCAGCCAGCAGTGGAAGTCGACCTGGTCGAGGTGTTCGCCGCGGGCGCGCGCGGTGCGGCCCGAGCGCGGGTCGGACAGGCCGTGCGGCCAGGAGCGCCAGTCGGAGCCGTGGATCTCGGCGAGCACGGACCAGGTGGCGTGGTCGTCCAGGCCCTGGCCGCGCTCGGCGAGGAAGTCGCAGTAGGCGGCGCGGCGGCCGGGGCTGAGGGGCACCGTCCTGACCAGTTCCAGCGCCTCACGCTTGAGGGCCCAGGTGGCGTCCCTGTCGATGAGGCCGCCGTCGCGGAGGACGGCGTCACGCAGCGCGTCGGCGCGGGCGAGCAGCGCGTCCACCCGCTCCCGTTCCCGGCCGCGCAGCTGCGCGTATTCCGGGACGTCGGTCACCCGTAGATAGACCGGGTCGGGGAAGCGGCGCGAGGAGGGGCGGTACGGGGAGGGGTCGGTCGGGGCGCCGGGGACGGCCGCGTGCAGCGGGTTGAGCTGGATGAACCCGGCGCCGGGGCCGCGGCCCGCCCAGGCGGCGAGGTCGGCCAGGTCGCCGAGGTCGCCCATGCCCCAGGAGCGGGCGGAAAGCAGCGAGTACAGCTGCACCAGGAACCCGTAGTCGCGGGTGGGGCGCTCCGGCATCCGGTCGGGGACGACGATGAGGCCGGCGAGCGCGGACCGGCCGTCGGGGGCGTGCGCCCGCAGGGTGTGGCAGCCGAACGGCAGGCCCGAGGCGCGGTCGGTCACGGCGGGGCCGTGCGTGGCTAAGTCATCCGCCTCCGAACCCCAGCTGCGGACGTCGCCGTCCTCGGTGTCCACGCGCAGCGCGGTGCCTTCGGGGACGCCCAGCCTCGGTGGGCGTCCCGGGCTCGTCACGACGCACGGCGGCAGCAGGCGCCGCTGGCCCCAGTGGGCGTGCTCGTCGAGGGCCGCGCGCACGGCGCGCGGCGTGGAGGCGTCCACGCCGAGCGCGGCGAGTACGGCGACGACGGTGTCCTCCGGCACGTGGACGGTGTGGCCGGGCGCGGGCTCGTAGGAGGTGACGACGCCGTGCAGTGCGGCGAGCCGCACCCGCCCGGAGCTTCCTGCGGCCGACCGGATGACGCCGCGCACGGGGGCGGGCCCGGCGACACGCGCGGCGGGGGTGCGCGGGATGCGTCCGGCACTGTCCTCGCCCGCCTTGCGTGCGCGCGCGATGTCCTTGGCGGCGCTGTCCGGCCTGTCCGCACCGCCCGGGCTCCCCGGGCCGCCCGCGGGCGCGCAGCCGGGGTGGCCGTCCGCGGCGAGGGGGGCTCGCCGGGGCCGCCGGGGTGCCCCGGCCTGTGCGGTCTCTTCGGCTGCTGGGGCGCGCCCGGGGGCTGGCTCCCGTGGTTGACACTGGTCTCCCTGATCGCGGCCCGTGCCGCCGTCCCGCTGTCCGCCCCGGTCTCCCGCGCGCGCTGTGGTCATCAGAGGTCTGCTGCCTCCGAGCCCGCGCCGCAGTGTTCGACGGGGTAGGCGACGGCGGCGCTCGGCTCGCTGGTGAGGGGCAGCTCCGTGCCGAGCGGTGGCTCGCTGGTCAGGGGGGCGGCGTCGGAGAGCGGAGGTTCACTGGTCAGCGGCAGTTCGGCGGAGCCGCAGGAACCGGAGCCGTCAAGCCCGCAGTCGGGGTCGGAAAGCCCCTCGAAGAGGTCGGGCTCGGACAGCTCCCCGCGTTTGGAGAGGGCGGACGGCAGAAGCTGAGCTGAAGCGGCCACACGGGCCTCCAGGGATCGAGTCGGCAGTGAGACACGACCAGCCCTACCCAATGCCGGCGAGGGCAGACATGCCTCTCCCTTCAACGTGCTCCAGGTCACATTCTCCTCCCAACCGCCGATTTATCGCGCATCGAGACCGGAGGCAGCGAGATGTGGCCCCGATCGGGCGTTCGGGCGCCGGATTTACGGAGTTTGCCGTAGCCGGATTCGGCGTCCGCGAGCCCCGCACCACCGGGCAATCGCCGCACATCGGTCACGCCCGTTGACACCTTCACCGGCCAGGTGGTGGGCTCAACGCCGATCGGCCCGCCCGCGCGCCGCGTACGCGTTCACCGTCGGCGTGGCGCCATAGCGGCTGATCACCGACAATCGGCGGCTTACCGCGACGGGCTGGTGACGACTTGCCGCGACGGACAGCGACGTACGGCACAGCGACACACGACACCGCGCACACGACACCGCGACCTGAGACGGCGTCCCGCGCCGGCGGCCCGCGGCGCAGCGGCACTTGGCGCACCGGACCGCAAACCGCACGCCGCATGACAGACCGGCCATGGCGCACAGCGGGCGGCCTTCGGCTGCCGGACGGATGTCGGCGATCGGGCGGCGTACGGCGCGAGAGGGCGTCGCGCGGGCGGCAAGTGGCGTATGACTTGCGCATGTCGGCACTCGACTGGGCGTACGGCTGGTCGTATGACTGGATCGCGCACTGGTGGTACGAGGTGTACGGGCCGCCCATGCGGCTCCACGCGCGGCTTACCGGGCGTGCCGTGCCGGGACGCGTGTCCGGCCGTCGGCCACCCGTGGCCGTGGGTCGTCTATGAAGGGTAAGGAGGGGGCCGTGCGGCTCCGGGGGAACAGGCCGAAAACAGCCAGGGCTGCGGGCGCCGCCGGGGCGACCGCGATGGCCGCCGCCGTCATCGGCGGGCTGCTCGGCCCTGTGCCCGGCGCCGTCGCCGCGCCAGGGCCCGGTGAAGGGTCCGGCGGCACGGCGGAGACCCCCGAGAGCAGCGCCACGGGACTGCCGCCGGTGTGGCCGCGCCCGCAGTCGATGCGTCCCGCGGGCACCGCCGTGCCGGTCGGCGACGAGGTGACGCTGGTCGCCGAGAACGGCACGGACACCTACGCCCTGGACACGCTGCGCGCCGTGCTGCGCTCGGCCGGGGCCCGCACCGTCGTCGACGCCGCGCCGGGCGGCGAGCTCCCGCCGCGCGGACTGGTCGTGTACGCCGGGGGGCGTGGTGCGAACGACGCGCTGCGCGCCCTGCGCGCGCCCGCCCAGGCGGACCTGCCCGACGGCGGCTACCGGCTCGCGACCGGCCTGGTCGGCGGGCGCGACACACTCGCCCTGTCCGGCGTCGGCCCGGACGGCCTCTTCCACGCCGTCCAGACACTGCGTCAGCTGGTCACGGACCGCGGCGGCCACCGGGAACTGCCGGGGGTCAGCGTCCGGGACTGGCCCGCGACGCCGGTACGCGGCACAACAGAGGGCTTCTACGGCGAGCCGTGGACCCAGCGGCAGCGGCTCGACCAGCTCGACTTCCTCGGCCGTACGAAGCAGAACCGGTACCTCTACGCGGCCGGGGAGGACACCTTCCGGCAGGCCCGCTGGCGGGACCCGTACCCCGCTGAGCGGCGTGCGGAGTTCCGGGCGCTCGCCGAACGGGCGCGGCGCAACCATGTGACGCTCGGCTGGGCCGTCTCGCCGGGGCAGTCGATGTGTTTCTCCTCGTCCGACGACGTGCGGGCGCTGAAGCGCAAGGTGGACGCCATGTGGGCGCTGGGCGTGCGCTCCTTCCAGCTCCAGTTCCAGGACGTCAGCTACAGCGAGTGGCACTGCGGCGCGGACGCCGACGCGTTCGGGTCGGGCCCCGAGGCCGCCGCGAAGGCGCAGGCGAAGGTGGCCAACGCGCTCGCCGCGCACCTGGCGGAGCGTCACCCTGAGGCGGCGGCGCTGTCGCTGCTGCCGACGGAGTACTACCAGGACGGCACGAGTGAGTTCCGGGGCGCGCTCGCGCGGGAGCTGGCCGACGGGGTCGAGGTCGCGTGGACGGGGGTCGGCGTCGTACCGAAGACGATCACCGGGCGGGAACTGTCCGAGACCCGCAGGACGTTCGGCCACCCGCTGGTCACCATGGACAACTACCCGGTCAACGACTTCGCGCAGGATCGTCTCTTCCTCGGCCCGTACACCGGCCGGGACCCCGCCGTGGCGACCGGCTCCGCCGCGCTCCTCGCCAACGCGATGAAGCAGCCGACGGCGTCCCGTATCCCGCTGTTCACGACCGCCGACTTCGCATGGAACCCGCAGCGGTACGACGCGCAGGAGTCCTGGCAGGCCGCCATCGACGACCTCGCCGGGGACGACCCGCGCACCCGCAAGGCGATGCGGGCGTTCGCCGGCAACGACGCGTCGTCGGTGCTCGGCACCCGGGGGCACAAGGGCGCGGGTGCGAAGGCCGTGCCGGAGTCCGCGTATCTACGCCCGCAGATCGACGAGTTCTGGTCGGCCAGAGAGGCCGCGGCCCAGTCCTCCGGCGCCACCGGCACGCGGCGGTTCGAGGCGGCGGCGCGGCGGCTGCTCGCGGAGTTCCGCACCCTGCGCGACGCGCCCGCACTGCTGTCGGACACCTTCGACGGGGAAGCCGCGCCCTGGCTTGAGCAGTTGGGCCGCTTCGGCGCGGCGGGCGAGCGGGCCGTGCTGGCGCTGACCGCGCAGGCGCGCGGTGACGGCGCGGCGGCCTGGCGTGCCCAGCGCGAGCTGCGAAAGCTGCGGACGCGCATCGAGGCCAGCCCGGTCACGGTCGGCAAGGGCGTACTGCCGGACTTCCTGACGCTGGCCGTCACCGAGACCGACGCCTGGTGGGGGCTCGACCCTGGCCGCGTCAAGGAGCGGGCGGAACATCTGACTGCGGACGGCGGAGCGGCGCGGGCCGCTGACGGCGACGCGACGACGGCGTACGAGCCGCGCGACGCCGCTGCCGAGGACGGCCGCGCCGAACCGGTGACCGTGTCGTTCGACGACAGCCGCCCGCTGACCGCCGTGACCGTGTTGACGGCCCCGGTCATCGGCCGCGCCGGGGAACCGGCGGGCTACGTGGAGGCCCGCGTCCCGGGCCGGGGCTGGCAGCGTCTTGGCCGACTGTCCGGTGACGGCTGGACGCAGGTGCCGGGCCGTGGTGTGCGGGCGGACGCGGTGCGGGTGGCATGGGCGGCGGGCACGAAGCCGCCCGCGGTGCACGAGGTCACCCCCTGGTTCGCCGACACCCCGGCCTCCGACCTGCGGCTCTCGCGCACCGAGGCGGACGCGGAGATCGGCGGCCGCCCGGCCACGGTCAAGGCGTGGCTCGTCGGCCGCCGCCCCGGTGATGTGCGCGGCGATCTCACGGTGCGCGCGCCCGCCGGGGTCACGGTCACCGCCCCGACCGATGTCACCGCCCCGCGCGGCGGCACGGCCACCGCCGAGATCCAGGTGTCCGTCCCGGCCGGGGCCAAGGCGGGCACGTTCCGTATCCCCGTGCGCTTCGGCTCGGAGGAGACCACGCTGACCGTGCGGGCGTACCCGCGCACCGGCGGCCCCGATCTCGCGCGCGGCGCGCGGACGACCTCCTCGGGGGACGAGACGGACGCGTTCCCCGCGTCGGCGGCCACCGACGGCGACCCGGAGACCCGCTGGTCCTCCCCCAGCGAGGACGGCGGCTGGCTCCAGGTGGAACTGGACCGTCCGGTCCGTCTCGGCCGGGTCGAGCTGCACTGGCAGGAGGCGTACGCGTCGCGCTACCGGGTGCAGGTCTCCTCGGACGGCCGGAACTGGCGGACGGCGGCCACGGTGCGCGACAGCGAGGGCGGCGAGGAGACGGTGCGGATGGACGAGCCGGGCACCCGTTTCCTCCGCGTCCAGGGCGACCAGCGGGCCACCCGTTTCGGTTATTCGCTGTGGTCGGTTCGGGCGTACGCGGTGAGCGCCGGGCCGGCTGCCACGAGTCCGGCCCCTCCGGCAGGCTGAGCGCGCCGGTCGTCACGGGGCGGTAGCCCTCCGCTGACCCGCGCCCCCGTAATGGTCCCCGGACGGGCTGAGAGGCAAGCCCGTCCGGCGGCCGGGGGTCGGCGATGGGCCCGCCGCTGGCGGCTCCCGGGCGGGGCACCCACGCCCGCCGCGCGCGGCATACCCGTACACGATGAAGGCCCGGTCCTCAGGCGGATACGCCGTCGATCCGGGCCATCGCGTCGTCCGCGCCGTACGGCTGCAAGTACGGCAGCCAGCGCGGGTCCCTATGCCCGGTGCCGATGATGCGCCAGGCCAGGCCGGAGGGCGGCGCGGGTTGGTGGCGCAGTCGCCAGCCCAGCTCCGCGACATGGCGGTCTGCCTTGACGTGGTTGCAGCGGCGGCAGGCCGCGACCACGTTCTCCCAGGCGTGCTGACCGCCGCGGCTGCGCGGAATCACGTGGTCGACGCTGGTTGCGACGCCACCGCAGTACGCGCAGCGGCCGCCGTCCCTGGCGAACAGGGCACGACGGGTGAGCGGAACGGGGGCCCGAAAGGGGACTCGCACGAACCGCTTGAGGCGGACCACGCTGGGTGCGGGTATGACGCGGGTCGCGCTGTGCATCAGGGCGCCTGAGTCCTCAAGGCTGATGGCCTTGTCGTTGAGGACGAGTATGAGCGCGCGGCGGAGCGGTACGACGCCGAGCGGCTCGTACGACGCGTTGAGGACCAGAACATGCGGCACGGGTGCCTCCCTGTACGCCGGCGGCGCGTGGCTCGCGCCGGGACGATCTCCCCTTAGTGTCTACGGATGGCTGGTGAGCGCGCCACCACCACCAGGTAACGGACCAAGAGTGTTTTCGACCACACCCCGTTCATCCCCCTCGACACACCGCTCTCTCTCGAACATCGCGACGAAGCATTCCGCGTGTCCCGTTAATGTGAAGGATCTGCCCGTGCGCCAAAGTGCCGGGCATGTCCAACATGAAGGGTTCCGCCGTGCTCTGGTCCGCCGCTCCGGCCGCTGACGCGAAATCGCGCGCCACGTCGCTCGACGAGACGCAAGACAACGCGGAAAGCGCCGCGGGCTGGATAGAGGACAACTGGTCCGAGTGGCTGGGCCTGGGTCTGCGCATGCTGCTGATCGTGGTGATCGCGGTCGTGCTGCGGTCGGTGATCCGGCGGTCGATCACCCGGCTCATCACCCGGATGAACCGGACGGCTCAGGCCGTGGACGGCACCGCGCTCGGTGGGTTGCTGGTCAACGCGGAGCGGCGCAGACAGCGCTCCGAGGCGATCGGTTCGGTGCTGCGCAGCGTCGCCTCGTTCATGATCATGGGCACGGCCGCGCTGATGATCCTCTCCGCACTCGACATCAACCTGGCCCCACTGCTGGCCAGCGCGGGCGTGGCAGGCGTGGCCATCGGTTTCGGCGCCAGGAACCTCGTCACGGACTTCCTCTCCGGCGTCTTCATGATCCTGGAGGACCAGTACGGCGTCGGGGACTCCATCGACGCGGGCGTCGCCTCCGGCGAGGTGATCGAGGTCGGGCTGCGCGTGACGAAGCTGCGCGGCGACGACGGCGAGATCTGGTACGTCCGCAACGGCGAGGTCAAGCGCATCGGGAACCTCAGCCAGGGCTGGTCCACGGCGGGCGTCGACGTCCAGATCCGCTACGACGAGGACCTGGACAAGGCCCGCAAGGTGATCACCCGCGCGGGCGAGGAGATGGGCCGGGCCCGGCCGTGGGACGAGGCGCTGTGGGAGCCGGTCGCCGTGCTGGGCCTCGACGCGGTGTACCTGGACTCGGTGATCATCCGGGTCTCCGCGAAGACCATGCCGGGCAAGGCGCTGAGCGTGGAGCGCGAGCTGCGCTGGCGGATCAAGCAGGCGCTGGACGCGGAGGGCATCCGGATGGTGGGTGGCCCACCGCCGCAGGCGGAGGGCGCCGAGGCGGCGGCCGACCCCACAGCGGGCATGTCGGCCCCGTCCGCGCTGGCCAGCCCGACCTCACCGCAGTCCCTGGCGGCGTCGCCGATACCGCCGCCGCCCAGCCTCCAGAAGTAGCAGCGCCTCCGGAGGGAGCCGCACCGGCGACCGCACACGGTGCGGCAGTCGTCACAGGCTGATGACCTCACCGCGGGAAACGCGGGAAAAGCGACAAACAACACATCACGGCGGGGCCGCCCCTCAGGGCGGCCCCGCCGTCGTGCGCGCACCGGGCGAGGCTCCGCCGATAACGCTTCGGACAGACGTAGGCGCCGACCCATTGACGCCGCACTGACGACCGCCTTACCTTCCTTCATCAACAGGAAACTTTCCTAACAGTAGTTTCCTCGCGCACTCCAGCAACCTCACAGCAACCTCACAGCAACCTCACAGCGATCGCACAGCGATCTAGCAGTGACCCAGCAGCGATCCGTCCGGCGACCGTCCCGGGCGCCTCACCGAACCGCAGAGCGGGGGACCAGCCGTGACCACGAGCACCCCGGGCACACCGCGCGTGCTGCGCGCTATGAACGACCGGGCCGCCCTCGATCTGCTCATCGCGCACGGCCCCCTCACCCGCACCCGGCTCGGCGAGCTGACCGGCCTCTCCAAGCCCACCGCCTCCCAGCTGCTCACCCGGCTCGAAGCCGCCGGTCTCGTGCGGGCCACCGGCACGGCGACCGGCCGCCCCGGGCCCAACGCCCAGCTGTACGAGATCAACGCGGCCATCGCCCATGTGGCCGCCCTGAGCGTCGACCCGCTCGGCATCACCGCGGCCATCGCCGACCTCACCGGCCGGGTCGTGGGCGAGCACCGGGTAGCGGCCGAGGCGACGGCTCACGACGTCCGTACCCGTACCGCCGCGCTGGTCACCGAGGCCGTGGACGGCGCCCTCGCCGCCGCCGGGCTCGGCAGGGACGCCTTGCGGCGCACCGTCATCGGCACCCCGGGCGCGCTGGACCCGCGCACCGGCGCCCTGCGCTACGCGCCCCATCTGCCCGGCTGGCACTCCCGTACGCTGCGCGCCGAGCTGAGCGACACGCTCGGCACCCCCGTGGTCATCGAGAACGACGTCAACCTCGTCGCGCTGGCCGAGCAACACCGTGGGACCGCGCAGGACTTCGACGACTTCGTACTGGTCTGGGCCGACGAGGGGGTCGGTGCCGCCATCGTGCTGGGCGGCGTCCTGCTGCGCGGCGCGACCGGCGGCGCGGGCGAGATCGGCTACATGCCGCTGCCCGACGCGCCCCTCGCGCGCGGCGGCCCCGGCGCCACCGTCGCCCCCGACGGAGGCGGCGGGTTCCAAAAGCTCGTCTCCTCCCCCGCCGTCGTACGGCTCGCCGCCGAGCACGGCATCGAGGCGACCGGCGCGGCCGGCGCGCTGGCCGCCGCGCTGCGCGACCCCGGCGCCGGTGACCCGGTCCTCACCGAGTTGGCCCGCCGCCTCGCCACCGGCGTCGCCGCCGTCGTCGCCGTCGTCGACCCCGAACTGGTGGTGCTCTCCGGCGAGGTCGCCCAGGCCGGTGGTGAACGGCTGCGCGGCCTTGTCGAGGACGAGCTGACGGGCCTCGCGCTGCCCCGGCCGCAGGTGCGGCTGAGCTCGCTCGACGGCTCACCCATCCTGGACGGCGCGCTGCGCACCGCGCTGGCGGACGCCCGGCACACCGTGTTCGACACCGCCTGATCACCCTGCGCCCCGGCGGCGTCCCGCGCCGCCCCGCACTCCTCGATTCCCACCCCGATTCCCAGCCGCCGATTCCCACCCCTCCCCGCTCCGCCCATTCCCCGCCGCTAAGGAAGTCCGCCATGCCGCGAACGCGCACGCACCGCGCTCCGGCCGTCCTCACCGCAGCGCTCGCCGCCTGCGGCCTGCTGCTCTCCGGCTGCGCCAACCCCAGCACCGGAAGCGCGAAGGACGACCCCACCAAGCCCGTCACCTTGAAGTTCTGGCACGGGTGGAGCGAGAAGAACGAGGTCAAGGCGATCAACGACAGCCTGGCCAGATTCACCGAGCTGCATCCCAACATCAAGGTCAAGGCCACCAGCAACGTCAACGACGTCACCACCAACCAGGCGCTGCGCGCGGGCGGTGGCGACGCCCCCGATGTGGTGTCGTCCTTCACCACCAACAACGTCGGGCAGTACTGCTCGTCGGGCATGTGGGTCGACCTCGACCCGTTCATGGCGAAGACCGGCCTCGACAAGCACAAGGTATTCCCCAAGCCCCTGCTGGATTACACCAGTTATGAGGGAGAGCAGTGCGCGCTGCCGCTGCTCGCCGACGCGTACGGCCTGTACTACAACAAGGACGCCTTCGCTGAAGCGGGCATCAAGCGGCCGCCGCGCACCATGTCGGAACTCCAGCGCACCGCGGTGAAGCTCACCAAGCGCGAGAAGAACGGCGATTACGAGCGGCTGGGCTTCATGCCCAACTTCCGGCTCTACCAGAACAGTCCGGACCGGATGTTCGCCCAGTGGGGGCCGCGGTATTTCGACAAGGAAGGCAAGGCCAGGCTCGCCGACGACCCGGCCGCGAAGGAGTTCTTCAGCACGCAGCGCGAGCTGGTGCGGGCCCTTGGCGGTTACGGCCCCACGGAGAAGTTCCGGGCGACGTTCGGGGATGAGATGTCCTCCCAGAACGCCTTCCTGACCGGCAAGCTCGCCATGCACATGGACGGCGAATGGCGCGGGCTGATGCTGGACGACGCGAAAGCGGACTTCGCGTGGGACACGGCGCCCATGCCGGTGCCGGACGACCAGCCGGAGACGTACGGGCGCGGCTATCTGACCGGCACCGTGGCGGGCATCGCGCACAGCAGCAGGCACCAGAACGCGGCGTGGGAACTCGTGCGCTTTCTGACCGCCGACACCGACCAGGTCGTCAGCTTCGCCAACGCCATTCACAACGTGCCCTCGACCAAGGCGGCGCTCACCTCTCCCAAGCTGGACGCCGATCCCGCGTTCCGCACGTTCCTTGACATCGCGAGCCACCCGGACAGCGTCGCGATACCCCCGTCGATCAACGGCGGTCAGTACATCCTCACGCTTCAGGACTTCGCGTACGACGCGGAGGCGGGAAAGGTCGGCGACATGGACAAGGGCCTGCGCGAACTCGATGACCAGATAGACGCCGACAACGTCCAAGCGCGGAACTGACGGAGTCAGCCATGGCCATATCGAGTACCAAGGCGCCGAGCGGCGCGGCGGCGGCCGACCCGGCGCCGGACAACGCGGCGGCGCTGCGCCGCAGACACCACCGGGACCGGCTGCGCACGATCGGCTTTCTCTCCCCCTGGCTGATCGGCTTCACGGTCTTCTTCGGCTACCCGCTGGTCGCCACCGTCTATTTCTCGTTCATGCACTACAACCAGATCGAGTCGCCGACGTTCGTGGGCTGGCGGAACTGGGAGTACGTGTTCCAGCAGATGCCGCTGTTCGGACCCGCCCTGCGGAACACGCTGTGGCTGGTCGTGGTGATGGTGGCGCTGCGCGTCGCCTTCGGGATCGGCATCGGGCTGCTGGTCACCAAGATCAAAACCGGTGTCGGCTTCTTCCGTACGGCCTTCTATCTGCCGTACCTCGCCCCGCCGGTGGCCGCGACCGTCGCCTTCGTCTTCCTCCTCAACCCCGGCACGGGGCCCGTCAACGAGGTGCTCTCCACCGTCGGCATCGACGCGCCGAACTGGTTCAACGACCCCACCTGGGCCAAGCCGTCGCTGGTCATGCTGTCGCTGTGGGGCGTCGGCGACCTGATGGTCATCTTCATGGCGGCGCTGCTGGACGTGCCGAGGGAGCAGTACGAGGCGGCCGAGCTCGACGGCGCGGGGGCGTTCGCGAAGTTCCGGTACGTCACCTGGCCGGCGATCATCCCGATTGTGATGTTCGCCGTGGTCACCGGTGTCGTGCAGACCATGCAGTACTACACACAGGCGCTCGTCGCGGGGAAGCTCGCCTCCGGCGTCAGCGTCGGCCCGGGATCGACCATCCCGCCCGGCCACCCCGACCACTCCACTCTCACCGTACCGCAGCTCGTGTACTCGCTCGGCTTCCAGAACTTCAACACCGGTGCGGCATGCGTGCTCTCACTCGTGCTGTTCGCCATCGCCATGGCCGTGACCACCCTGCTGATGCGCAAGCGCGCCGGGCTGCTTTCGGCGGAGGACTGACCCCATGACCAGCACCGCTCTCCCACCGCGCGCGACCCGCGCGCCCCGGTCCGTACGCACCCCCGCCCAGGAGGCGGCCCGCGCCCGCCGTACCTCGGTCCTGCACTGGATAGCGGTGCACACCGGTGCGCTGGCCGCCGCTCTCTTCTTCCTCCTGCCGTTCGTCTTCGTCTTCCTCACCTCCGTCATGAGCGACAGTCAGGCGATGAGCGGCGAGCTGTGGCCCCACGAATGGCGCTGGTCCAACTACGCGGACGTCTTCCACACCCCGGGCTTTTTGACCTGGTGGCGCAATTCGCTGCTGTACGCGGGCATCGGCACGCTCCTCACCGTCTGCTCGTCCATCCCGGTGGCGTACGCGCTCGCCAAGTTCCGCTTCCGGGGCCGCCGGGGCGCCATGATTCTCGTCATCTCCACGATGATGCTGCCGCCGCAGGTCATCGTGATCCCGATGTACCTGGTATGGGCACAGCAGTTCGGCCTCTCCGGATCGCTGTGGCCGCTGATCATCCCGATGGCCTTCGGAGACGCCTACTCCATCTTCCTGCTGCGGCAGTTCCTGCTGACCATTCCCCAGGAGTATCTGGAGTCCGCGCGCGTGGACGGCTGCGGGGAGATCCGTACGCTGCTCACGATCATCGTGCCGATGGCCAAGCCGGGCATCGCCGCCGTCGCGCTCTTCCAGTTCTTCTACTGCTGGAACGACTACTTCGGCCCGCAGATCTACGCGGCGCAGAATCCGGGAGCCTGGACACTCAGTTACGGGCTCGAATCCTTCAAGAGCGCGCACAGCGTCAACTGGAATATGACGATGGCCGCGACCATGCTCGTCATGGCACCAGTCATCATCGTGTTCTTCTTCGCACAGAAAGCCTTCGTCGAAGGCGTCACCCTCACCGGAGTAAAGGGCTGATTGGCTATGAAGCTCGCAGTGGTCGGCGGAGGCTCGACCTACACCCCCGAACTCATCGACGGTTTCGCCAGACTGCGGGACGTACTGCCGCTGGAGGAACTGGTCCTCATCGACCCGGCGGCCGACCGGCTTGAGCTGATCGGCGGCCTGGCGCGGCGGATCTTCGCCAAGCAGGGCCACCCCGGCACCGTCTCGTGGACCTCGGACCTGGACGCCGGTGTGGACGGCGCCGCCGCCGTCCTGCTGCAACTGCGCGTCGGCGGCCAGGCCGCCCGGAACCAGGACGAGACGTGGCCGCTGGAGTGCGGCTGCGTCGGCCAGGAGACGACCGGCGCGGGCGGCCTG
Source organism: Streptomyces sp. A01 (assembly GCF_059026195.1). Classification (NCBI taxonomy): domain Bacteria; kingdom Bacillati; phylum Actinomycetota; class Actinomycetes; order Kitasatosporales; family Streptomycetaceae; genus Streptomyces; species Streptomyces sp. A01. The sequence goes on from NZ_JBWLKN010000002.1 coordinate 113,765, forward strand.
GCGAAGGCGCTGCGCACGGTGCCCGTCGTCCTCGACATCGCGGAACGGGTGCGGCGCCGCAACCCGGAGGCGTGGATCGTGGACTTCACCAACCCGGTCGGCATCGTCACCCGCGCCCTGCTCACCGCGGGCCACAAGGCCGTCGGGCTGTGCAATGTCGCCATCGGCTTCCAGCGCAAGTTCGCGAAGCTGCTCGACGTCGCCCCCGGCGAGATCTACCTGGAGCACGTGGGGCTCAACCACCTCACCTGGGAGCGCGGGGTGCGGCTCGGCGGGCCCGACGGCGCCGACGTCCTGCCCAAGCTGCTCGCCGACCACGGCGAAGCGGTGGCGGCCGACCTGCGGATGCCCCGGGAGCTGATCGACCGGCTCGGCGTCGTCCCCTCCTACTACCTGCGCTACTTCTACCAGCACGACGCGGTCGTACGGGAGCTGAAGTCCAAGCCGTCCCGGGCCGCCGAGGTCGCCGCCATCGAGCAGGAGTTGCTCGGCCTCTACGGCGACCCGGCGCTGGCGGAGAAGCCGGAGCTGCTCGGCAAGCGCGGCGGCGCCTTCTACTCGGAGGCCGCGGTCTCCCTGACCTCCGCGCTCCTCGGCGACACCGGGGACGTCCAGGTGGTCAACGCCCTCAACAACGGCACGCTGCCCTTCCTCCCCGACGACGCGGTGATCGAGGTCCCGGCGGCAGTCGACGCCTCGGGCGCGAGCCCCCTGCCCGTACGGCCGCTGGAGCCGCTGTGCGCCGGGCTGGTCGGGCACATCACCGCGTACGAACAGCTCGCGCTGGACGCGGCGCTGCTCGGCGGGCGGGAGACCACGCGGCGTGCGGGACGCGAGGCCGTGTTCCGGGCGCTGCTCGCCCACCCGCTGATCGGTCAGATCGAGTACGCCGACCGGCTCACCGACGACCTCATCGCGCACAACCGGGAGCACCTGGCGTGGGCCTGACCGGTTCCGTGCTCGCCATCGACGCGGGCAACAGCAAGACCGACGTCGCACTGGTCGGCCCGGACGGCTCGATCCTCGGATCGGCACGCGGCGGCGGCTTCCGGCCGCCCGTCGTGGGCACAGAGACCGCCGTGGCGGGGCTGGCCGGGCTCGTCGCCGAGGCCGCCGGGGCGGCGGGCGTCCGCACGGCGCCGTGGAAACCAGGGCAACAAGGACCGGAGGGGACGGCCGCCCCGCTGGTCGAGCACGTCCACGCGTGTCTGGCCAACGCGGATCTGCCCGTGGAGGAGGAGCGGCTGACACGGGCCATCGTGGCGCGCGGCTGGGGCCGCACGGTCACCGTCGCCAACGACACGTTCGCGCTGCTGCGTTCGGGCCTGCCGGACACCGGCGAGCCGACCGGGGTCGCCGTCGTCTGCGGCGCCGGAATCAACTGCGCGGGCCTGGCGCCCGGCGGGCGCGCCGCGCGGTTCCCGGCGATCGGCCGGATCTCCGGCGACTGGGGCGGGGGCGGGTATCTGGCCGAGGAGGCACTGTGGTGGGCGGCGCGGGCGTGGGACGGGCGCGGTGAGCCCACCGCCCTGGCCGACGCGCTCCCCGCCCGCTTCGGCCTGCCCGGCATGCTGGAGCTGATCGAGGCGCTGCACCTGGGGGACGTGCCGCGCGCCCGCCGCCATGAGCTGACGCCGGTGCTGTTCGCGGTGGCCGACGCGGGTGACGCCGTGGCCCGGGCGATCGTCGCCCGCCAGGCGGATGAGGTCGTCGCCATGGCCGCGGTCGCGCTGTCGAAGCTCGACCTCATGGGCGAGCAGACACCGGTGATCCTCGGCGGCGGAGTCCTCGCCGCCCGGCACCGGCTGCTCGACGACGGGGTGCGGGAGCTGCTGGCCGAACGGGCGCCGAAGGCGACCCCGCGCGTGGTGACGGCTCCACCGGTGCTGGGCGCGGCCCTCCTCGGCCTTGACCACATCGCCGCCGGACCCGCGCTCTACACTCGGCTGCGCGCCGCGTACGGTGAAACCGGCCCGCCGGGGCAGCCGTGACTCCGTGTGAAACCGAGGGCTCCGGGCGGAGGTTGTTCCGGGGCCCTCCGCCCGTTCTTCAGATATTCGCCACGCTTTTACGAATTATCAAAGCTCGTTTATTCAGACCGCCTTAAATACGTTGCACGGTAGATCGTAAGAATCGTAACTTCCCATCTATTGTCGCCCAGGGGGAGTACGCCCGTCTGGCCGTGTCGCTCGTTATTCCTCATGTGACTTCACACCCCGCGCACTTCGGCCCAGCGGCCGAGGTCGCGCCCCGCCCGCGGCATCAACGCCTGGGAGACTGGGTAATGACCGCCGCCTCTCCGGACGACTCGGACAGCACAGCGCGTGCCCAGCTCCAACGCGGCGTGGAACAGGTACGGCTGCACTGCTGCCGCCCCGAGCTGGCGGACTTCGCAGCGGCCATGGAGCAGATCGAGGCCGAGTACGCGCGCCGCAGCGCCGCGCTGTACGAGACGGCCGCGGCCACTTCCACCACCCGCCCGCTCCCGCAGCTCTGGCAGGTCCGCCATGCATGAGGGTTACGACTCCTACGGCATCCACCCTCCTGAGCCCGATGCCTACTACGGGCCGCACGCCGGTCTCGGCCCCGTGGGCATGCCCTACTCCACGCACCCCGAGTTCGGCCCCGCTGACGCCTTTCCCGAGGCACACTTTCCCGAGGCGCAGGAGCCCTACCCCTTCCCGACCCCGCAGGAGCCCTTCACCGCCCCCGACCTCGCCGTGCTCGGCGGGCACTGGGAGAGCGAGGACGAGCTGACCGAGCTGCTGCGGGAGTCGACCGAGGCTGAGTACGGGTTCATCCCGCCGCCCCGCGCCGCGGGGCCCGTCGCCTCGCACCGGCGCCGCCGCCTACAGGGGCTCCGGAAGCTGTTCAAACGCCGCCCGAGCCGCGTCAACCGCTCACACCTGCTGAGCTACGTCATCGCCGCGGTGACGGCGCTCATCGTCGCCGTGGTGAGCGTGCTGGGCGGGATGTTCGCCAACGAACCGCTGCGCCGCGTCGCCTCCCCGGGGCCCGTGGACCATCTGGCCATCTGGTGGCCCGTGCTGATCTACGGGCCGTGGCTGGTCGCCGCGCTCTCCATCCTGCGCTCGGCCGTGCACCAGCGCCGCGCCGCCCACTCGTGGGCGATCGTCCTGCTCTTCTGCGCCTTCGCCGTCCTGCTGTGCGTCGCCTGCGCCCCCAAGACCGTCAACGGCGTGGCCGTCGCCGCGCTGCCCGCCATCGCGGCGGTGACCTGCTTTCACCAGCTCGTCCGGCAGATCACGCTCACCCGACCACCGCGCCGCTCCACAGCGGGCCAGCACAGCTCCTTGCGTCACCCGAATCCGTAACCCGGCCGGCTCCGTGCGCCAAGCAGGGCGAGGCCACGGGCCGACACGGTCACGTCGACGCGACGCGCACGCCCCATGGCGGTCACAGCCGCACGCGCGCCCCCGCGGGACAGGCGGGACAGAGGGCGACGCACACGGCCGGTGCCACCAGCCCCGGGCGCACCCTGTCGGGTACGAACAGGGCGCCAGGTCCGATGTCGAGCGGCGGCTGAAAATCGCGCATGCGGCGTTCCTCCGCTTCCGGTGCTCCTGGCATTTCCAGTGCCGATCAGGCCCGTTCACCACGTCGTGGCCCCGCGGACGCGTCATGAGCCGCCCGGGCCGCCATGGCGTTCCGGCCACCTCGCACGCCGGGACGACACGGTTACCGCACTCCCGCGAGAACCGAACGCGGCGGCCCCGGAACCGAACACGCCGGCCTGACGTCCTCGGATGCGAAACCGTGTCGGGGTCGGCGTCGGGGTCGGCGTCCGGGGCGGGACGAAGCTCGCGGTCACGACAAGATCCGTTCATTACCGGTGTGGTTGTCAGCCCTTGCCGCCATACTGCTGCCCGGACGCCCGTCGCCTGCCCCACCGGGTGGCGGACCGCCGCCAGCGACCCAGGGGGAGGTCTCGTGTCACACCCGCCGACCGGCGGTATCGCGTCGGCAGCGGCAGCGCCCGCACCCGAGGCGCCGTCCCCGGCCCCCGCGGCCGGGCAGAGCGCGCCCCCGGTGCCCGCCGTGCGGCGCAAGGCCTGGCGGGAGGGCCTGGACCAGCTGCGGGCCGCGGCGACGACCGAGCCGGGCAGGCTCCGGGTGATCGGCGCCGTACTGGCGGCGCTGGTCATGGCGTTCGGGGCGCTGACAGCCATGCAGGTGGCGGACCGGGCGGAGTCGGCCGACGCGGTCGTGGAGAGCAGCCAGCCCCTGAGCCGCGACGCCGCCGACATCTACCGCACCCTCGCGGACGCCGACGCCACGACCGCGCGCGGCTTCCTGAGCGACGGCCCGGAGCCCCGCCCCGTGCGCCAGCGCTACGAGAAGGACATCGCGAGGGCGTCCGAACTGCTGGTGAAGGCGGCGGCGAACACCGAGGGCTCACAGTCCGCCCGGCGGCAGATCGCCAAGCTCAACCACCATCTCCCGGCCTACACCGGGCTGGTGGAGTCCGCGCGCTCCAACAACCGGCAGGGGCTGCCCCTTGGCGGTGCCTATCTGCGGTACGCGAACCAGACGATGAGCGAGCAGCTGCTGCCCGCCGCCCGCGAGCTGTACGAGGCCGAGTCCGCTCAGCTCGACGCGGACTACGACGACGCGAAGACCTGGCCCTGGGTGGCGCTCGGCTCGGGAGTGCTGGCGCTGGCCGCGCTCGGCTGGGCCCAGCGCCGCCACTACCGGCGTACGAACCGGGTGTTCAACCACGGTCTCGTCGCCGCGACGGCGGCGACGACGGTGGTCCTGCTGTGGCTGACCGTGGGGCACACCGTCGCCCGCGCCGGTCTGGCCGACTCCGACGAGCACGGGGCGCGGTCGCTGCGCGTCCTGAACGAGGCCCGCATCGCCTCCCTCCAGGCCCGGGGCGACGAGAACCTGACCCTCGTGGCGCGCGGCGCCGTGGTCGTCGAGAAGGGCCCCGCCAAGAACAAGGACGCGTACGAGGTGGGCTTCGGCTCCCGGATGAACGACCTCGCCGGAGAGCAGCGGGCGGACTCGCCGGGCACCCCGCCGGCCGCGGCGAGCAGCCTGCTCGGCGAGGCCCGTTCGCTCGCCGACGACGCCAGCGGACGCGAGCCGGTGGCCAAGGCGCTGGCGGGGGTGCGGGAGTGGCAGCGTCGGCACAGCGACGCGAGGAAGACGGACGACCACGGCGAGTACGACAAGGCGGTGGCGAAGATCACCGGCGGCAAGGGCAGCACGGGCGAGTGCTTCGACCAGGTGGACACAGCGCTGGCCGCCGCGATCTCCCACGAACAGCGTGAGTTCGAGCAGGCGGCGGACGACGGGCGCGGCGCACTCGGCGGTCTTCCGGCCGGTGCCGCCGTGCTGGCCCTGCTGGCGGCCCTGGGCACGGTGCTCGGCGTGGGCCGCAGGCTGTCGGAGTACCGGTGACAGGGGGCATGAGGATGCGAACGGCGCGAAGCGGGCGAGCGGGCCGACGGCGGACAGCCGCCCTGTCGGCGGCGGGTTGCGCGCTGGCGGTGACGGTGGCGCTCCTGGCTCCGGCGGCGTTCGGCGACGGAGGCGGCGACGGCCGCCAGGACGGCGGCAGTGCGCGGCAGCGCGTGGCGGCTCAGGCCCGGGACGCCGAGGCGCCCGCCGCCGACTGCGAGACGCCGGAGGCGAGCCTGCGGCCCGCCGGCGCCACCGGTGACGCGGTGCGGCGGATCAAGAACAGCAAGGCCAAGAAGCTGGTCGCCGGAGTCGACCAGAACAGCTACCGCTGGGGTTACCGCGACCCGGCGACCGGCAGGCTCACCGGCTTCGACATCGACCTGGTGCGCGCCATCGCCAAGGACATCTTCGGTGACCCCGAAGCGGTCATCTTCCGTACGATCCCGACCAGTCAGCGCATCCCCGCCCTCAAGCAGCACAAGGTGGACATCGTCGTACGGACGATGACGGTCAACTGCGACCGGATCAAGGAAGTCGCTTTCTCCACCGCGTACTTCGAGGCCGGTCAGCAACTGCTGGTGCCCAAGGGCTCGCGGATCACCTCGTACGGCGAGAGCGTGCGCGGCAAGCGGATCTGCACGGCGAAGGGATCGACGGGCGAGGCGGAGCTGGACGACGAGGAGCATGGCGCGCGTGCGCTCGGCGCGACCAAGATGACCGTCCCCAACCAACTCGACTGCCTGGTAAGGCTCCAGCTCGGCCAGGCGGACGCCGTCCTCACGGACAACGCGCTCGCCGCCGGCCAGGCGGCACAGGACCCGTCGGTGAAGCTGGTCGGCGAGCCGTTCACGAAGGAGTCGTACGGCGTCGCCATGAACCTCGAAGACGAGGATCTGGTGCGCCGGGTGAACAAGGTGCTGGAGGATTACCGCAAGGGCGGAAAGGACAGCCCCTGGATGCGGGCGTACAACAAGTGGCTCGCCGAGGACCTCAAGGGGATCAAGGCACCACCCACGCCCCGCTACAAGGACTGACACCACCCCGCAGACCGGCCAACAGCCCGACATCCAACAGCCCGACAGGACCAGCGAACCGGACGATACCTACCAGGCGCACCGCCCCACGACAGCGCGGCGCACACGGGCAGCACGCACAGGACACGCACAGGAGAGGTGATCGATGGCGGTCCCGGGTTCCTTTCCCGGCTCGGCGGAGATGCCGCGGCATCCCGCGGCCATGCCCCATGGGCCGGTCCTGGAGCGGGAAGAGGTGGACCGCGCGCTGGCGAAGCTCGGCGCCGAGCACGAGGCCATCGAGTCCTCGCTGCTCGCCTTGCAGGACCACGCCGGGCGCAGGCTCCTGGAGGGCGCCGAGCTGACCGGCACCACCAAGGTCAGGTGGGCCGCCGCCGAGCAGATCATCACGACCCTGTGGACGTACTTCGACGCCTACACCGCGGCCCTGACCACCGCACGCGAGCTGCGGGGCCGCCGCCGCTGGCCGAACCAGAGCGACCTGGCCGAGCTCACCGAGATCCTGCGGGGCACGCACGTCACCGTGCCCGGCGGTGGGCCGCTGACCGGCACACCGCGGCTGAGCGAGCGGTTCAGTCTGGACGGCCTGGTGGAGCGGATGAACAGCGGGTACGCACAAGCGCTCGACGTGGTCGTCACCTCCGACACCGTGTGGTCGGCGCTGCCCGCCCGGATCGACATGCTCGCCGCCGAGCTCCAGCGCACCCGCTCGCTCGCGCACTCCGTGGGCGTCCGCCCCGGCGAGCACCCCTCCGGTGACGACCTGGAGGAGATCACCGCGGAACTCACCGCGCTGCGCGCCGAGGTGATCTCCGACCCGCTCGCCTTCTGGTCCGGCGCCTCGCCCAGCTCGGCGCCGGGCGGCGGCCGCCCCGACACCGAGCGCTACGACAGGGCGGCGCGGGCCCTGGAGGACGTACGCAGGGAGATCGAGGCGGTCCTCGCCGTACGGCAGGACGCCGAGCGGCGGCTGATGCAGCTCAGAGACGTCCTGTCGCGCGCCGACCGCACCCTCGCCGAGGCACGGCAGGCGCGCGGCGAAGTGCTCGCGAAGATCTCCGCTTCCGTGGTGCCCGCCGTCAGCGGGCCGCCGACCGCGCTGTACGAGCAGCTCGCCAGGGCCGCCGAGCACCGCAGGCACTCGCGGTGGCACCGGCTTTCACCGCTGCTGGAGAGCCTTGAGGAGCGCGCCGACGACGAACTGCTCCGGGCGCGCGAGTCCTTGACGGCGGTGACGGCGCCGCTCGCCGTCCGCGCGGAACTGCGCGGCAGGCTCGACGCGTACAAGGCGAAGGTCGCCCGGCACGGCATGGCGGAGGACCCCCTGCTCATCGAGCGGTACGACGCCGCCCGCCGCCTGCTGTGGAGCGCGCCGTGTGACCTGCTCGCCGCCGAGCAGGCCGTGTCGCGCTACCAGCGGGCGGCCGCCGACGCACTGGTGCCCCGGCAGGCGTCGCCCGCCGACCGGCCGGGGCAAGGACCAGGGCAGCCGAGGGGGAACACATGAGTACCAGCGCCAGCGCGAGCTGCCAGCGGCCCGGCTGCGCCGGGACGTATGAGGACATGGGCGGCGGCGAGCTGTACTGCGACACCTGCGGTCTCGCCCCGGTGGTGTCGCCCCGGGGCCTTGTCTCCTCGCCGCCCACCGGTGTCACCGGCGGTGGCGGCAGCGGACGGTCCGGCGCCTCGGGAAGCTCCCGCTCCTCGTCCCGGTCTTCCTCCCGGTCTTCCTCAAAGTCATCGTCCCGGTCCTCCACGTCGCGCCGCTCGGTGTCCGGGCGGCTGTCCAGGTCGCTGTCGGGGAGCAGCACCGGGCGTTCGGTCTCGGTGCGCAGCTCCCCGTCGACGGCGTCCGCGTCGGGCCGCAACCGGCTCGGCGCCGGTCTGGTCTCCGTGCCGGAGGTGCCGCGCCCCGACCCGCGCACCGCCGTGCTCGTGAACCCCGAAGTCCCGGAGCGGAAGCGTTTTTGCAGCCGCTCCGACTGCGGAGCCCAGGTAGGTCGCTCACGTGGCGACAAGCCCGGCCGCACCGAAGGGTTCTGCACCAAATGCGGCCATCCGTACTCCTTCGTGCCCAAGCTCAAATCCGGCGACGTCGTGCACGGGCAGTACGAGGTGGCGGGCTGCCTCGCGCACGGGGGCCTCGGCTGGATCTACCTCGCCATCGACCGCGCGGTGTCCGACCGCTGGGTGGTGCTCAAGGGCCTGCTGGACACCGGGGATGAGGACGCGCTGGCCGTAGCACTCTCCGAGCGCCGGTTCCTCGCCGAGATCGAGCACTCCAACATCGTCCGGATCTACAACTTCGTCGAGCACCTCGACCAGCGCACCGGCAGCCTCGACGGCTACATCGTGATGGAGTACGTCGGCGGCAAGTCGCTCAAGGACCTGGCCAACGAACGGCGCGCGAGCGACGGCAGGCGTGACCCGCTCCCCGTCGAGCAGGCGTGCGCCTACGGCATCGAGGCCCTGGAGGCACTCGGCCACCTGCACAGCCGCAACCTGCTGTACTGCGACTTCAAGGTCGACAACGCCATCCAGCAGCAGGACCAGCTCAAGCTCATCGACATGGGCGCGGTCCGGCGCATGGACGACAACGACAGCGCGATCTACGGCACCGTCGGCTACCAGGCTCCCGAGGTCGCCGAGCACGGCCCCTCCGTGGCCTCCGACTTGTACACCGTGGCGCGCACCCTCGCCGTGCTCACCTTCGACTTCCAGGGCTACACGAACATCTTCGTGGACAGCCTCCCCGACCCCGGCAACATCGACGTCTTCCGGCGCTACGAGTCGTTCTACCGGCTGCTGGTCCGGGCGACCGACCCGGACCCGGCCCGCCGTTTCGCCTCAGCCGAGGAGATGGCGGACCAGCTGACGGGCGTGCTCCGCGAGGTCGTCGCCCTCCAGTCGGGACGGCCAAGGCCCGCGCTCTCCACTCTGTTCGGGCCCGAACTGCGCGTCGTGGACACCCGGTTGTTCGCCGAGAGCGGCGCGGAGACCTCACTCCTCGGCGCACGCCCGGACGGCGGCCGGGCGGCGAGAGGCGGCCGATGGCGCCGGGGCGGCCGCGCCGGGACCAGGGCATCGGCGCTGACACGGCCACCACTGCCGGGCGGGCACGGACAGGCCGGGCAGCACGGGCCGGCCGGGCAGCACGGGCCGGGCGGGCACGTGGGCCCGCCGCTGGGGCCAGTGGCGTCCGGCGCGCCAGGGCAGCCGCCGCAGGCGGCACAGACGTCGCAGCCGTCCCAGATCTCGCAATCGTCACAGCTGCCGCACCAGACTCGGTACTCACCCTACGGCCAGGCAGTCCCGCAGGCACCGGGCCTCAGTCCAGCGGCGCCTGGCGTGCCGACGGCGGCCCAGCCGTGGGGTGGTGGCGTCCCGGCGCCGCAGCCCGGCGCGTGCGGCCGAGGAGGACCGGGAAGCGGACATCCGGGCGGACATCCGGGCGGCCGGGGGCCGGGCGAGCTGGGCGGCGCTGCGACGCGCGGTGGGACGAACGGGAACACGGGGACGAGCGGGAGCACAGGTACCAGCGGGACGACAGGCGCCGTTGGACCCGCCGGAGGCACCGGTCAGATCGTCGGGGCCGTCGGGACGGCCGGGGCCGCTGAGGCGCCTTTGCCGCCCGCCACGCCGTCCGGGCTGCCCGCCCTCGCGCCCCTGGACGCGGCAGCGATCGCGCTGGCGCTGCCCGTCCCCCGCATCGACCCGGGCGACCCCAACGCGGGCTTCCTCGCCGGGCTGCTCGCCGCGGCCCCCGCCGAACTGAACGCCGCGCTCCGCGCCGCCCCGGCCGCCTCCACCGAGCTGCGGCTGCGGTGCGTACGGGCGGAGCTCGAACTGGGCGAGACGGCCCAAGCCGGGCAGTCCCTCGCCACGTTGGAAGCCACGCACCCCGATGACTGGCGCGTCGTCTGGTACCGGGGCCTGCACGCACTGGCCACCGGCGACCGGGAGACGGCGGCGCTGTCCTTCGACGCGGTCTACGACGCGTTCCCGGGCGAACCCGCGCCGAAGCTGGCGCTGGGCGTCTGCGCCGAGGTGCTGGGCCAGTTGGACAACGCGGCGGAGTACTACCACCTCGTATGGACGACCGACCCGAGCTATGTGAGCGCCGCCTTCGGGCTGGCCCGGGTGCGGCTCGCGGCCGGTGACAGGGCGAACGCGGTAGCGGCACTGGAGTCCGTGCCGGAAGCGTCCATCCACTACACGGCGGCGCGCGTGGCAGCCGTACGAGCACGGCTCCGGCAGGGGGCTCCCCCGGCCGGAGGCTGGGGCAGCGACGTGCGCGAGTCGCTGCTCACCGATCTGCTGGCGGCAGCCGGACAGGTCGAGCGTCTCGCCGACGCCGGTCTGGACGCTGTCCGGCGCGAGCAGCTGTGCACCGAGGTGCTCGGCAGCGCGCTGGACTGGATACTCTCCAGCGACAGCGGAGCCCCGCCGTCCGCCGGACCCGAAGCGGCGGCGGGAGCCCGACCCGTACTGCTCGGAAGCAGCCTGGATGAGCGTGGGCTGCGCTTTGGTCTTGAACGCTCATATCGGGTACTCGCCAGGCTCGCGCAGCGGGGCGAGGAAAGGATCGAACTGGTGGAACGGGCCAACCGTTTCCGCCCCAGGACGTGGGTGTGATCGATGTCGCAGAAGCCTCGGCTGCCAGCCTGCCCGAGCTGTGCGGAGCCGCTTGACTCGGAGGACAACTTCTGCGGTGCGTGCGGAGCGAGCGTCGCCGTACCGGCGGACGCCCGCACGCCGAGCCCGGAACCGGACCCCGGCGCGGGCCCCGGACCCGACTACGCGTGGGGACGCGCCACGCCCGGCCCCGCGGCCGGGCCGGGAACGGGCTACGAGCCGCCGCCGGGGACACCCGGCGCGGTGACCGGCCAGCGAGCCGGTTCCGGCGCTGACTACGAGCTGCGGCCCGGGACTCCGGCCCCCCGCGTGGCCCCGGAGTCGGCGGAGCCGGACCAGCGGCCGCTGAACGGCGCTGTGCCGCCCGGCGATCCCGCTGCGGCTCTTTCCGCCCCACCGCCGGTGCCCGCGATGCCACCCCGGTCCCCCGGCGCCGGACAGGCACCGGCGGCGCCGGTCCCGCCTGTCGCGCCGGCACCGCCCGCAGCCCTGCGAGGGCCCGTGCCGGCACCGGCGGAGTCAACGCCGTCCGGAGCCGTGCCATCGGGTCACACGCCCTCGGCGGCACCGTGGCCGCACCCCGAGCAGCCGACCGCAGCCGGTGCCGGACCCGTACCCGCCTTCCCGTCGCTCACCCCGACGGAACGGCCCACCGGGGGCCAGGGCACGGGCTCGGCGCCAGGCGGCCCCCCTGCCCCGGCCGCCCCCTCCGCTTCCCCTTCCCCTTCCCTTTCTGTTCCTCCTTCTCCCCCTGCTCCTCCTGCTCCCGCTGCTCCCGCTGCTCCCCTTTGCGTTTCTGCTTCCGTTTCCGCTGACGGCTTCGGTCCCGCACCGGGCGCAGGTCCGGGCATGGACGGCACTCCCGGCATGGGCGGCAGTCCGGGCGCCCCTGCCTCTGGCGGGCCGAACTCCGGTTTCGGCCCGGCTCCCGGATACGGCGCGGGGGGAAGCTTCGGTGCCGAACCCGGTTTCGGTACGGACTCCGGTTCCGGTACGGATTCCGCTCCCGGCAGGGACGCGGGCGGCCGGTGGCCCGCCGGGCCGGCCACCGCCCCCGACCCGCGGGAGGCGGCCGCCCTGGACGCGCCGGGCGGGTCCGGCGATCCGACCCTGGTGATGTCGAGCGAGCCCACCCCGCCACCCACCCCGGCTGGCCCCGCCTCGTCCCACGAGAGTCCGGCGGGTCCGACGAGCCCGGCTGGGCCCGCGCCCACCGGTGCCGGAGCGGCGGGCCCGGGCGCAGGCACGGGCTCAGGAGGCGCCGGAGCAGCCGGTGCGGAGCCCGCGGAGGCCGCGGCAGCGGGCAACCGCCCGACCGGCGCCGCCTCCCCGCAGGCAGCCGAGCGGCGCCGGTGCGCCGAGTGCCGGGCCGGTGCCATCGACGACGACGGCTACTGCGAGAACTGCGGTCACGCTCAGCCCCGTGAACGGGACCACATGGAAGAAGAGTTGCCGAGCATCGCCGCCGCGAGCGACCGGGGGCTGCGGCACCACCGTAACGAGGACTCCTTCGCTCTCTCCGAGAGCGCGCTGCCGGACGGCTCGCCCGCCGTCGTCGCCGTCGTCTGTGACGGTGTGTCATCGGCGACCCGGCCGGACGACGCGTCCGCCGCGGCGGCGGCTGCCGCCGGTGAGCGGCTGCTGGCGGCGCTCCCGGCCGGCACCCACCCGCAGCAGGCCATGCACGAGGCGATCCTCGTCGCCGCCGACGCCGTCAACGCGCTGGCGAACGAGGAGAGCGCGGCGCGGAGGCAGGATCTGCACCGGCAGGAGAACGCCCCGGCGTGCACCATCGTCAGCGCCGTCGTCTCGTCCGGCATCCTCACCGTGGGCTGGATCGGCGACAGCCGCGCCTACTGGGTGCCCGACGACCGCACGTCGCCCGCGTCCCGGCTCACCGAGGACGACTCGTGGGCGGCGCAGATGGTCGCCGCCGGGCTGATGTCGGAGGAGGAGGCGTACGCGGATGACCGCGCGCACGCCATCACCGGCTGGCTCGGCGCTGACGCGTACGAGATCGAGCCGCACACCGCCGCGTTCAAACCGGACCGGCCTGGAGTGGTCGTGGTGTGCACGGACGGACTGTGGAACTACGCCGAGTCCGCGGCGGAGATGGCGGCGGCCGTGCCGGCGGACGCCCGTTCCCGACCGATGGACAGCGCGCGGCGACTGGTCGCATTCGCACTGGAGGGCGGGGGCCACGACAACGTAACAGTGGCCGTGGTGCCGTTCCCCGGGCCGCCCGGCAGGGCAGGATCGGCCTGACGGCTGCGGACGGCCGGGCGACCTCTCGGGGGCGAGGGACGGAGGCAGGGGGCCTCCAGGGGATCAGCGGAGGTTCGGGGGGCGCGGGAAGTCTCGGGAGTCACGGGGGATTGAAGGGGCCGCGTTCGCGTGTCACCAGCGGGCGCTGCCCTGTCCGCCCATTTGTCGATGTGTCCACATGGAGCGTCAAGGAGCGGAACAGATGGCCAACTTCTCCAAGTCGAACGTGCCGCGGTTCTCGGTGGAGGTCTACCAGAACGAGTACCTCCCCGAGGACGGCCGCGAGGTGAACGCGATCGTCACGGTGACCTCCACCGGTGGCGGCACCACGGGGGGCCTGCCGCTTGCCTCCACCGACCCGGCGCGCGTCGAGGCGCGCGGCGCGGGGCCGGACGCGGCCGTCGTCATCATGGTCGACTGCTCCGGCTCCATGGACTATCCGCCGACGAAGATGCGCAACGCGCGGGACGCGACCGCCGCGGCGATCGACACGGTGCGCGACGGCGTCGCCTTCGCCGTGGTCGCCGGTACGCACAAGGCGAAAGAGGTCTACCCGGGCGGCGGCGCGCTCGCGGTGGCGGACAGCATGACCCGCGCGCAGGCCAAGGACGCGCTGCGGAAGCTGAGCGCGAGCGGTGGCACGGCGATCGGCATCTGGCTGCGGCTCGCCGACCGGCTGCTCAGCTCGTCGGATGTGGCGATCCGGCACGGCATCCTGCTCACCGACGGCCGCAACGAGCATGAGAAGCCCGAGGCGCTGCGGGCGGCGCTCGACGCCTGCTCTGGCCGGTTCACCTGCGACGCCCGGGGCGTCGGCACCGACTGGGAGGTGAAGGAAGTCACAGGCATCGCCTCGGCCCTCCTCGGGACCGCCGATATCGTGGCGAACCCCTCCGAACTGTCCGCCGACTTCACGCGGATGATGGAGGCGGCTATGGGGAAAGAAGTCGCGGATGTCTCTTTGCGGATCTGGACTCCCCAGGGTACGGACGTCACATTCGTGAAACAGGTCGCACCGACCGTCGAGGACCTCACAGGCCGCCGCACCGAGACTGGTCCGCGCGCGGGCGACTACCCGACGGGCTCCTGGGGCGACGAGTCCCGTGACTACCACGTCTCGGTTCGGGTACCGCTGGCAGGAGTCGGCCAGGAGATGCTGGCCGCGCGGGTCGCGCTGGTACTGCCCACCCCGGACGGAAGCCCTCCGCATACCCTTTCGCAAGGTCTCGTACGGGCTGTGTGGACGGATGACATGGCCGCGTCCACAGCCATGAACCCGCAGGTCGCGCACTACACAGGCCAGGCGGAACTGGCCCAGGCCATCCAGCAGGGACTCGACGCGCGCAAGTCGGGCGACTGGGATGGAGCGACCGCGAAACTCGGCCGCGCGGTGCAGCTGGCGAACGCCTCAGGGAACGCCGATACAGCGAAACTGCTTTCGAAGGTGGTGGACGTCGTCGACGCGGCGACAGGTACTGTGCGATTGAAGGCGAAGGTCGCGGATGCCGACGAGATGACGCTCGAAACGCGCTCGACGAAGACCGTCCGCGTCAAGAAGTAGCGCCGGACCCAGTAACGAGAACCAGCAACGAAAACCAGCCACCAACGCCAAGAAACGGCACACGAGGGGGAACACCGACATGCCGACTTGCCCGAACGGCCACCAGTCGTCGACCGAGGACTGGTGCGAGGTGTGCGGTCACCGGATGTCGGCCGCACCCGCTGGCGCCGTGCCCCCGCCCCCGCCGCCTCCCGGCATGATGGGCGTCCCCAGCCCGCCCCCGCCCCCCGGCGCACCCGGCCCCGGCGGCCCCGGCGGTTACAACGGCCCCGGCGGCCCTGGCGGTTACGCCGGCCCTGGTGGCCCCGGCGGTTACGACGGCCCTGGTGGCCCCGGCGGCTTCAACGGGCCCCGTGGCCCCGGCGACCCGGCTGGCCCCGGCGGGCCTGGCCAGGGCCCGGGCCAGGGCGGCTTCGACGGCCCGGGCGCCCCTGGTGGTCCTGGTGGTCCTGGTGGGCCCTCCGGCGGTTTCGGTGGCCCCGGCGGTCCCGGCGGCCCGGGCCAGGGGCCCGGCCCCGGCGGCTTCGACGGCCCTGGCGGCCCTGGTGGGCCGAACGGTCCCGGCGGGGGCTCCGGCGCGTTCAGCGCTCCCGGCGCCCCCGGTGGGCCTGGCGGTTCCGGCGGCCCCGGCGCTCCCGGCGGCTACGGCTACCCCAGTCAGGAGTCGGAGCCCACCTTCCACGCGGAGCTGTGCCCGCAGTGCCGTACGCCCCGTGAGGCGCAGGCGCCGTTCTGTGAGGAGTGCCGCTACAACTTCCTCACCCACTCGGCGACCTCGTACACCCCGTACAGCCCGCCGCCCGCTCCCTCGCGCGGTGGCTTCCCGCCGCCCCAGCCCCAGCCCCAGCCCCCACACGGCCAGCCGCAGCAGGGCCAGCCCCCGCAGCAGCAGCCGCAGCAGGGCCAGCAGCCGCATCCGTACGCGCCGGACTCCCCCCCGCCCGGCCCGCCGCAGGGTCAGCCGTCGCAGGGATTCGACTACCAGGGCTCCCGCCCGTCGCAGGTGAACCGCCCGGCCGAGCCCCTTCCGCACGCCGGGCCGCCCCCGCATGCCGGAGGCGGGCCAGGCGGTGCGCCCCATGGGCAGCAGACGCCCCCGCCGCCGGGTGGTCCGGCCTTCGGCGGTGACGACGACTGGATGCTGTCCCCGCCGGGTTCCCCGGAGGCGTCGGCTTCCGGCAGCGCGCCTCCCGCGCCGCCCCGGCAGTTCCCGGACCCGCCGGCGCCGGGGCGCGGAGGTGCGCCCTCGGGGCAGCCGCCGTTCCAGGGTGACGACGAGTTCGCGAGCTCGGCGGTCGCTCCGCCGCAGCCCGTGCAGCCGGTCCACCCCGGCCCGCCGCCGCCGTACACGGGACAGCCGCAGCCTCCGCAGCACTCGCAGCCGGACGCGTCGTACCAGCAGCAGCAGAACTTCCCGGGCCCCGGCCAGGGTGGTTCTGCCGGTCCGGGCAACTGGCTGGCTGTCGTCGCGCCCGACCGTGAGTACTTCATGGCGATGATGACCCGCAGCGGCCCCGAGGCCGCCGGGCTGAACCTCCCGGCGTACTCCCCCGAGCAGCAACTGCCGCTCGTCGGGCACCAGATCACGATCGGTCGCCGCCGCCACAGCACCGGCGAGTCCCCCGACATCGACCTGTCCCGTCCGCCGGAGGACCCGGGCGTCTCGCACCAGCACGCCGTGCTGGTGTCGCAGCCGGACGGCGGCTGGGCGGTCGTCGACCAGGACTCGACGAACGGCACCACCGTCAACGGCGGCGACGAGCCCATCCAGCCGTACGTGCCGGTGCCTCTCCAGGAGGGCGACCGCGTCCACGTCGGAGCGTGGACGACGATCACGGTCCGCCGGGGCTGATCAGGAACAACGAGGACCGTCACGGTCCTCGGCGACCCGTGACCGGGCCGACCCCGCCGGTCACGGGTCGCCGAGGCCGGTCACGGTCGGCCCGCCCGGCGGTCGGCCGGCTCCGGCTCAGCCGGGCCGCCGCGCGCTTACCGCTGCTCGCCCCGGTGCCGTGACGACGTCCGTACATATCCACAACCGTACGTATCCACCGTCCACGGCACCGGAGCGTCCGCCGGGCCCGGCGCCTGCCCGCGCTCCCTCCCTGCGTGCCGCGTTCCGCTAGCGGGTGAGCAGCGGCCATTGGTACGGGCCGTCGGGGCGGTCGAGCCAGGCCCACTGACGTTCACGCTGCGGTCCGTGTCCGTGCCGACGGGTGGGCGGCGCGTCGTGGGGGCGCTCCCGCACGCCCTCATCGCCCGGTGCCTGGCCGTCCTCGCCGTGGCCTGGACCCTCGCCGTTTGTTTCGGTGCGCCCTGCGGCTGCCCCTGACGCCGTCCCCGAGGTCAGCTCCACGCTCAGCCCGAAGCGCTCGCGGTCGGGGCAACCCTCGTGCTTCCAGAGCTCCAGGGCCTCCAGCGGATGGAGGTGTCCCGCGGTGATCGACAGCAGGAAGCGGATCAGCGGGTTCTCCAGGTCCGCGAGGGGCAGCCCGTCCGTGTCGACCCGCGGCGGGAGGCCGCTGCCGCGCAGCGGCACGAAATACGCGGGTGTGTCCAGGAAGCGGCCCTCCGCGTGCGCCGCGTCGCTGACGCGCAGCTTGATCAGCCCGGTGGCCAGCGGGGCCAGGATGAGCGCGCCCGGCGCGCACTGGGCGAGCCAGGCGGTGGGGAGGGACGAGAGCGCGCACGTGGCGATGATCCGGTCGTACGGGGCGCGCGCGGGGCAGCCGCGCGCGCCGTCGCCGGTGACGATCGTCGGCCGGTATCCGGCGGCGATGAGGTGGTTGCGCGCCGACTCGGTGATCTCCGGGTCGAGGTCCACGCTGGTCACCAGGGACTCGCCCAGCCGGTGGCAGAGCAGCGCGGCGTTGTAGCCGGTGCCGGCGCCGATCTCCAGCACCCGGTTCCCCTCCCGCAGGTCCAGGGCCTCCAGCATCCGCGCCATGAGGGAAGGCTGACTGCTGGAGGAGACCAGCTCGCCGTCGCGTACCCGGGTGGCCAGCGGAGTGTCCGCGTACGCTCCCGTCAGCCAGCGCTCACCGAGCACAGGGTCGGGGTCGTCGCGCCACAGCCGCCGGAAGCCGCCCCCGTCCAGGTCACCGCCGCTGACGAAGTAGTACGGCACGAACAGGTGCCTCGGGACCTCGGCGAAGGCGGCCCGCAACGCGGAGTCGGTCAGCTCACCGCCCGAACTGATCTCGTGCACCAGCTCTTCCCGCTCCACGGCTGCCGCCGCGGCGTAAGGATCGGTCTGCGCCTCGGCACCCATCCCCCCACTCTCCCGCCGTCCTGCCACGCACGGCAAACGGTGGCCGGGCGCGGCGGAACGGGTCCCGGCACAGGCGGGACCTAGGTCTTCCGTACTCGGTCACGCCATCTGAGAGCATTGAAGCGTGACTAAGATCCCGCGCGGCACGCTTCAGGAGCAGACCTTCTACGAGCAGGTCGGCGGCGAGGACACCTTCCGGCGCCTGGTTCATCGTTTCTACCAGGGGGTCGCCGAGGACCCGCTGCTGCGGCCGATGTACCCGGAAGAGGACCTCGGCCCTGCCGAGGAACGGCTCGCGCTGTTCCTCATGCAGTACTGGGGCGGCCCTCGCACGTACAGCGACGAGCGCGGACACCCCCGGCTGCGGATGCGGCACGTGCCGTTCACCGTGGACCAGGCCGCGCACGACGCCTGGCTGCGCCATATGCGCGTCGCCGTCGACGAGCTGGGGCTGGCCCCCGAGCACGAAGAGCAGTTGTGGAGCTATCTCGCCTACGCCGCCGCCTCGATGGTCAACTCCGACGGTTGAGCGGACACAAGGACGCGCCCGTCAGCCGGGGGTGACCGGTGTCAGGCGGGGGTGACCGTGAGCCCCGGCGGTCCGGCCGTACGGACCGCGATGGACCCATACGGAGTGCGCAGCCGCAACCAGCCGCCCGCCGCGAACAGCGCCAGCGTGTCAGCGGCCTCGGCGGCCCCGCCGATGGCGGCCTCACCCCGTGCGGCGGGCTCCGGTGGCACCGCGCCGCCGGAGCTCCGCGCGGCGGCCCGCGCGGACGCCGTCGGCCCGGCCGGTGCGGCGTGTGCCACAGCGGGCGTCGGAGCCGCCGGGGCAGTGGCCGGCACCGGCCCCGGACGGGCCTGGCGCAGAAAACCGAGGGACTGCGCGGCGTGCACGGCGCGCAGTGGCAATCCGGTGCCCCCCAGGGTGCGGGACCAGATCTCGCGACCGATGCGGTCGCGTTCCGAGCGGGTGCGGTGCTGCTCGGGAAGAGCCTCATCGCGCGCGCGGAACTCGGCGACGGCCGCCGTGACCGCTGCCCTGACCACGTCCCCGTCCGGCAGCCCCGGCACGCGTCGCCAGCCGCCACGCGGCGGCAGCACCCCGGCCCACGGCGGTCCCGTGACGGCCTCGGGCACGGAGACGGTGAGCCCTGCGGGCGCCGCGCCGGTACCGGCGGTCCCGGCGCTCGTCCGGGCCGCGTCCAGCGCGTCCGCGAACTGGCCCGCCGAAACCGTGATGTCCAGCTCCACGACCCCGCCGACGCCTTCAGCGGTCGCGGGGTGCCCCGCAGCCGCAGCCGCGCCTTGTGCCGACGGTGCTGGCGCGGGCGCCAGCCTGGCCGTACGGATGGCGAGCACCTCGAAGGACGCCGGGCGCCCGAAGACGGCGAGCACCCCGCCCGCCTTCGCCGTGGGCCCCGGCACGCTCGCCTGCAAGCGCACGGCGGCGGCGCGGTCGTAGTGGATCAGCCGGGCCAGGAAGGCGGCGAGGTCCGCCGCCTCCCCGGCGTCGGCGAAGTGGAGCACTGGCGCCGTCATGCGGCGACAGCCTCCTCCGGCTCTTCGCCGCGCCTTCCGTCAGCCTTCGGCTTTTCCCCGTCGCCGTTGGACGGTGCCTCCTCCAGATACGTCTTGAGGAAACCCTGTTCCGTCCGCGTGAGCCGACGCGGACGCGCCTGTTCGAGGTCGTACGGGACGACGATGGTGGAGGCCCGCACGTAGACGGTCTCCTCATCCTTGACCTCGTACGAGAGCGTCAGCGACGCGGCGCCGATCTTCGTCACCCAGGTCTCGACGGTGACCGGCTCATGCCGGTGCACCAGCGGCTTGCGGTAGTCGATCTCGTGCCGGGCCACGACGGAACCACCCGCGAAGGCCTGGTGGTCCGCCGCCACCGCCAGCCGCCACATGAGATCCACTCGCGCCTCCTCCAGGTAACGGAGGAAGACCACGTTGTTGACGTGGCCGAAGGCGTCCATGTCCGACCAGCGCAGCGCGCACGAGTAGACGTGACGTGCCATGCCACTCAGCCCCTGGTCAGCTTCTTGTACGTGGCACGGTGCGGGCGGGCCGCGTCCGGGCCGAGCCGCTCGACCTTGTTCTTCTCATACGACTCGTAGTTGCCCTCGAACCAGAACCACTTCGACTCGCCCTCGTACGCCAGGATGTGCGACGCGACGCGGTCGAGGAACCACCGGTCGTGGGAGACGACCACGGCGCAGCCCGGGAATTCGAGGAGCGCGTTCTCCAGCGACGACAGGGTCTCGACGTCGAGGTCGTTGGTCGGCTCGTCGAGGAGCAGCAGATTGCCGCCGAGCTTGAGGGTGAGCGCCAGGTTGAGGCGGTTGCGCTCACCACCGGAGAGGACACCGGCGGGCTTCTGCTGGTCCGGGCCCTTGAAGCCGAAGGCGCTGACGTACGCGCGGGACGGCATTTCGACATGGCCGACGTTGATGTAGTCCAACTCGTCGGAGACGACGGCCCACAGCGTCTTCTTGGGGTCGATGTTGGCGCGGCCCTGGTCGACGTACGAGATCTTGACGGTGTCGCCGACCTTGATCTGACCGGAGTCCGGCGTCTCCAGGCCCTGGATCATCTTGAACAGGGTCGTCTTGCCCGCGCCGTTCGGGCCGATGATGCCGACGATGCCGTTGCGCGGCAGCGTGAACGAGAGGTCGTCGATGAGCACCTTGTCGCCGAACGCCTTCGACAGGTTCTCGACCTCGACCACGATGTTGCCAAGACGCGGGCCCGGCGGGATCTGGATCTCTTCGAAGTCCAGCTTGCGGGTCTTCTCCGCCTCGGCGGCCATCTCCTCGTAGCGGGTCAGACGCGCCTTGGACTTCGCCTGGCGGCCCTTCGCGTTGGAGCGGACCCAGTCCAGCTCCTCCTTGAGGCGCTTGGCGCGCTTGGCGTCCTTCTGCCCCTCGACCTTCAGACGCGTGGACTTCTTCTCCAGGTACGTGGAGTAGTTGCCCTCGTACGGGTGGGCGCGGCCACGGTCGAGTTCGAGAATCCACTCGGCGACGTTGTCGAGGAAGTACCTGTCGTGGGTGACGGCGACGACGGTGCCGGCGTACTTGGCGAGGTGCTGCTCCAGCCACTGCACGGACTCGGCGTCCAGGTGGTTGGTGGGCTCGTCGAGGAGCAGCAGGTCGGGGGCCTCAAGCAGCAGCTTGCAGAGCGCCACGCGGCGGCGCTCACCACCGGAAAGGTTGGTGACGGGCCAGTCGCCGGGCGGGCAGCCCAGCGCGTCCATGGCCTGCTCAAGCTGGGTGTCGAGGTCCCAGGCGTTGGCGTGGTCGAGCGCTTCCTGGAGCTTGCCCATCTCCTCAAGCAGCGCGTCGGAGTAGTCGGTGGCCATCTGCTCGGCGATGTCGTTGAACCGCTTCAGCTTGGACATCGTCTCGGCGGCGCCGTCCTGGACGTTCTCCAGCACCGTCTTGGACTCATCCAGCGGCGGCTCCTGGAGGAGCATGCCGACGCTGAAGCCGGGGGCCAGGAAGGCGTCACCGTTCGACGGCTGCTCAAGACCAGCCATGATCTTCAGGACGGTGGACTTTCCAGCACCGTTGGGGCCGACGACGCCGATCTTCGCACCCGGCAGGAAATTCAGGGTGACGTCGTCGAGGATCACCTTGTCGCCGTGGGCCTTTCGGGCCTTGCGCATGGTGTAGATGTACTCAGCCAAGAGAAACCGTCCGGCATTCATGAGAGTGGGCAGATACAACCCATCTTGCCGTACGGGTGTGCCCCGACGAAAACGAGTAGGTCGGGGGACCACTTTCACCGCTGAGCTGGGCCGCTGGTCCGGCAGGCCCACGAGCGCTGATCACCTTCAGCCCGCCCCCGGCCACTGTCGCCCGCTCCGAGGCGGTCCGTGAGGGCGCTGCCCGCCCCACGACGGCCCCCGACCGCCCCTCTCTCTTGGCAGCTGCCCCATCGGCAGCCCTGCCCCATCCCCCAACGGTCCCGAGTGGCGGCCACGCCCCCGTTACCGGCCCCCACACGGCCCCGGGGCCCGGCCGCGCCACCCGCCAGCCACCGCGCCGCAGCCCCTGAACAGCGGCCCAGCCCCCTCCGGGGGCGGCAGATCCTCCTGGGAGGCAGCAGACCCCTCTACGGATGCGGCAGGCCGCAGGCCGACCGCTCACCGCCGCTGCCCACCATCCCACGCCGCTCTCCACCGCTCGCCGAGAGGCTGGGCGCCGCTCACCCTCAGCCGGTGATCCGGCGCCGAGCCGGGTCTCACGCCCTGGACGCCACCCGCACGTCGCCCCTCGCTCTTACCGCAGCACTCCCCGTGCACACGGGGGCGCTTCCCCGGCTCTGTTCTCCGTTCAGCTCTCTGCTCTCTTATTTATTCTCTTTTTTATCCGCACCGGTCTTATTTCACTTACTGCCCTTTTCGCGACTCCGCGCCCGGGTCCTTTTTTCGCCGCGCGGGCGGCAGACAGCCGCGGCTGCCGTCCCAGGGCTGTCCCTCGCCGCCGCGGCCCCGCGCCGGCGTATCCGCCCCCTCTACTCCCCAGCCGTCTCGCCGGCCGCGTTCTTCTTCCTCCGTACGAAGAACACCGCGCCGCCGCCGACCGCGACGAGGGCGACCGCGAGGCCCGCGATCAGCGGGGCGGGGCTGCTGTTGCCCGTCTCCGCGAGGTCGTCGCCGCCGGTGTCCGCCTCACCGGTCGAGCCGTCCGCCGAGGCCGGGCTCGGCTTGGTCGCCGGCTTGGCGTCGGCGTCTCCAGGCTTGGCGTCACCGTCTCCAGTGGAGCCACCGGTGCTGGCGGTCGCGCAGTCCAGCACTCCGGAGAACGTCTTCTCCGAGCCGTTCACCCCGGCGATGGTGAACTCGTACGCCTGGTCTTCCTTCACGGGGACGGTGACGGTTCGGGACTTTCCCGCGGCGATGGTGTGCTCCGCGCCCGCCAGCTTGAACGTGAACGCCTCGTCGCCCTTGTTGTTCACGCTGATGTCCACACCGCCCTTGGCGCAGTTCTTCTCCGCCGAGACGGCCGGTATCGCGCCCTCCTTGGCCCAGTTCGCTGAGGCGGTGGCCGAGACCGTGCTCTCACTGGAACCGGCGAGGATCTGGGTCTGGCTCTTGGCGTGCTGCCCGATGCCGGTGAAGGCACGGCCGACGGGCACCTTGGTGGCCGCCTCAGCCGTCAGCTCGGCGGCGCCGTCGGGGGTGCGCGCGGGGACGTCGAAGAACAGCTTGGTGCCGTTGGTGGCACGGGCGACCGGCTTGCCGTTCTTGCCGACGATCTTCACGCCTGAGGCGGTCGCCTTGGCGGGTGCGCTGACGGTGACAGTGGTGGCGTTGGTACGGACGGTGACCGGGCCGAGCCGCTTGCCGGACTTGCCGGAGACCGCGGGCGGGTCGAGGGTCAGCGACGCCTTGGGCTCCGCGACGTTCCGCGCCTTCTTGTACAGATAGTCGGCGAGCTTTTCCGCGGCCGGGTCCACCGCGTCCACCTTGACGTGGTCGGAGTAGCGCCAGATGGCCACCTGCGTACCCGCCGCGGCGGTCTTTTCGCTCAGCGTGCCGGAGCTCGCGGTCTGAGCGAGCGAGGCGAGGTCGTTCACCTGCGGGTAGGAATGCTGGAGAATCCAGCGGATCTTCCCCGCGTTCGCGTTGCTGTGCAGCGAAGACGCCCTCCAGGGGACTTCCTGGTACTTCGCCTGATTCTGCGTCGGCTTGTGGATGTCAACGCTGTAGGTCTGCAGCGTGCCGCCGTTGTCGACAGCCATCTCGAAAAGACCGGCGCCGGTCTTCTCTTCCTTGCCACCGTCACGAATGACCGCTTGACCGAAGGTCTTGAGGCCGTCAAGCGTCGCGGCGGCGCCGCCGTGGTGCGCGGGCGCGTCCTCCGCCGCGGCCGGACCCGCCCCGGCCATCGCACCCACCGCGACCAGGCCCGAGGCCCAGGCAGCGGCGGCAAGGCGGGCAGACCCCCGCCTCCCTACAGAAATCATGGATTTCCCCTCATGCGGGCGCGAACAGTCAATGGATTTCGGCGCCTCGCCAGCGAACTCATACACCTCAGAACCCCGTTGCTACGCAGGGGATCTTAGGGACGGGGCCATGCGCGGGGCCGCACGGAGACCGACCCCCAACCGATCCGCATCGGAATCGTTATGGGCGGCACCACCCACGAACTGGAATTATCGATAAATCCCCATGGATTCAGGGGGGTGTCGCCCCCATAGCTGCGATTTCCGGCATTACTTCCCGCCCGGACTCTTCGGACGCGTCACCAAAGGGCGCTTCAGCTGGCGACTTCTTCGCCTGCGATACACGCCGGAATGCCGACGTCCCCCGGGCGAGGTCGTGCCCCACCGCGAACGCGTCGATATCCGCGGAGAACCACCACTTGCCGTCGCGCTCCCGTTCGCTGACCTTCAACCGGCCCTGGACGATGAGTGGTTCGCCCACCGACACCGAAGCGGCCACGTTCGCCGCGAGCGACCGCCACGCCCGCACCGTGTAGAAACTCGTCCCGCCGTCCGTCCACGCCGAGCGCTCCCTGTCCCAGCGCCGCGCCGTCACCGCCAGCCGGAACCGCACCACCGCCACGCCCGTCGCGGTCTCCTTGTAGTCCGGTTGCGTCGCCACGTTCCCGACCACCGTCACCACCGTCTCGTTCATTCCGCCCCCCTGTTCGTGTCATTCGTCGCCGCGTCACGGCTCGGCCGCGCAGCTTCGCCGTGCGCCATCCCCGCCGCGTACGCCGTGGATGACCTCATGGTGCGCGCCTTCGACGAACCCCGCTCAGCCCTGTGGACGGCTGATCGACTGTGGATAACTCGCTCACCGATCCGGGTGAACTCCCGCACCATGGCCGCAGCCGCGGACTCATCTCCGCCCGCCCGCGGGTCCCAGCCATCCCCCGCGTCACCCCAGCCCCCTACGCCCCACCCGACGCGACGACGTACCGCTCCCTGACCTCCCGGTAGCGCTGCAACTCCGCCTCGACCGGCTCCAGTACGCGGGACCACCCGCACACGGCCACCGCCCTGCGCAGCCGCTGCTCAACGTCCTGCCCGTAGCTGTGGGCCGGGCCGCGCGCCGCGAGACCGCAGCCCCACGCCAGTACGGGGCCGCCCGCCCAGCCGGTCAGCAGCAACACGGCCGGCACCCACCACGCCCCACCCACACACCCGGCCATGGCACTCAACAGCCACACCACACCCACCAGTTGCAGGATCAGCGCCACACTCTGCGCGGCGGCCACCACCGACCACCAGCGCGGCCGCTGACTCGCCACACGCTCTCCCACCGCGCCACTGTCACGGTCACTGTTCGCGTCGCCGCGCCAGAGGCGCCCGGTGGGCGCGCCGGGTGCGGCGTACGCCCCCCGCCCAGGCACCGGCGAACCCGCCTGCGCCGACCCGCCAGGTCTCCCTTCACCTGCGGCTTCCGGCACGGTCCGCGGGCCCGGCGCTGTCGGCGCCGCCCGGAAGAACCGCGGAACACGTGGCGAAGCGCCCGCCCCGCCCCGTACGGACGTCTCTGGCTCCGTATGCCCGCGCGCGCCCGCCACGCTCGCACTCACGCCCCCACCCGAGCCCGGTCTCGCCTCCCGGGCCGAGACCGCCACGTCCGTCACACCTGGCCCTCCAGGAACGCCCACCCCCGACGTCAGGCCCGTATGAGAAGCCGGGCCCGACCGGCTCGCGGGCAGGCCCGGCTCGGCGCCCTCCCTGGTCAGAGCCAGGGCCACTTCGGCGGCCGCCGCTTCCACCGTCTCGTCGAGTGCCTCGGCCAAACCCGCCGCCGAGTACTCCGCCACATCCCTGACCGAGCGCGCCCACGGTTCGGGAAGGCCCGTCACGGCCTCGTCGGTCAGCATCCGTACGGCCTGCTCGACCGCCGGCCTGGCCACAGTCGCCGGAGCGGCGACGGCCGCCGGACCCGGCCGCGCGGCGCGGCCGGTCACCGGCTCGGCCCACGACGTCGCCTGGCCCCGCGCGCCAGGCGACCCGGCGGGCCGCGCCCGGCCCCGCGACCGGGCCGCGCGCCTCTCGGCCAGCCGCGCCCAGGGTGTACCGCAGACGCGTTCGGCTTCCCGCAGCCAGGCCCGTTCCGCCGCGAGACCGACCGCCACCACGCCCGCGGCCTCCGCGAGCCGGTCCTCGAACTCCTCCCAGGCCCCGTCACTCAGCCCGGCGCCGCCCTCCGCCACGTACGCCGGACGCAGCCGCTCCGTGGCCCCGTCGATGTCGGCGGCCAGCCGTCGCTCGGCCGCCGCGCACTCGGCCGCGAAGCGCCCCAGGGTCAGGCGCAGCTCGCCGACACCCTTTCCGGTCAGCGCGGACAGCGCGAGCACCGTGGCCCCCGGCTCGCCGTGCTCGCCAAGCGCGAGGCCGTCCTCGTCCAGCAGCCGCCGGAGGTCATCGACCACCTGCTCAACGGCAGCGCCCGGCAACCGGTCCACCTGGTTCAGGACGACGATGGTCACCTCGGCGTATCCGGCGAGCGGCCGGAGATAGCGCTCGTGCAGCACAGCGTCGGCGTACTTCTCGGGATCGACCACCCACACCACGGCGTCGACCAGCCCCAGCAGCCGGTCCACCCGCGCCCGGTGGCCGGTGGTGACCGAGTCGTGGTCGGGCAGGTCGAGGAGTACGAGGCCGGCGAGCGCCGGATCGTAGGGGCGCGCGGGTTTGCAGCGGTCCTCCGGAGGGATGCCCAGCCGGTCCAGCAACCCGTCCGCATGGTCGGTCCACGAGCAGGCGAGCGGCGTCGAGGTCATGGGCCGCTGGATGCCGGCCTCGGCGAACGGGGCTCCGACCAGCGCGTTGAACAGCGTCGACTTGCCGCTGCCGGTCGATCCGGCGATGGCGACGACGGTATGCGCGTGCGAGTGCCTGTCGCGCGCGGCCGCCTCGTCCAGCACGCGCCCCGCCTCGGCGAGCGTCCGGCCCGCCAGCCGCGTACGGGACAGTCCTACGAGGTCGCGCAGGGCGTCGAGCCGAGGCCGCAACGCGCGCAGCCCGGGCCCGCCACCCGCCGCCTGGGCGTACGGTCGGAGTCCATGACCGGCACCTCCGGCGTGGGCGAATCCGGCACCCTGCCGCGAGCCGCCCTCCGGCCCGGCAGCGTTCATGGGGCGCCCGGACCCCGCATGCGCCTCGCCGCACTCCCCCTGGGCCGCACCCCAGCCGTCGATCGGGAGCCAACTCGCGTCCGGAGGCCCATCGGAGCCGCTGTTCCCCACGCGGCCGCTACGCGCCGCTCCACTCGCCCCGCCAGCCTCATCCCGCACAGGCCCTACGACCCCGACAGCCTCCGTACCGCCGCTCCGTTCGAGGGGGGCTTCACGGCCCGAGGCGGCTCTGAGCGTGGCCATGCGGCTGGACGGCTTGCGGTAGTCCCCGCCGGCCCGGCGTGCGATCAGGCCGTCGTTCCAGGTGCCGACCGCTTCCGGCGCCTCGGGCACGAAGGCCGGAGGTGCCGGCTCAAGGCCGTCGTCACCGCCGCCAGAGCCCTCGTCCGCACTGCGGCGGCCACGCTCACCCCCGTGCGTACCGCCGTCGCCCGGAACGTCGTCGTCGCCGGGAGCGTCCCCCGTTCCAGCACCGACGCCGCTGTCACAACCGCCGCCGATGCCACGACCTGCGCCCATGGCGGAACCACCGCCCATGGCAGAACGGCCCTTGGTGGCGGAACCACCGTCCGCCGCAGTTCCGTCGTCGGTGTCAGGACCGGGCTCCGTGGCCGTCACCTCGGTCACCTCTCCTTCTCTCGCTGCTGTTCCTGCTGCTTCTTCTGCAGTACGGACAACGCCGCGATCAGACCGGCTTGCTGGTCCGGCGTGACATCGAGCGCTTCGAGCGGGGCGAGCAGCCGCTCGCGTTCCCCGTCCAGTACGCGCCGCAGGCAGGCGTCGAGGAGATCGCCGCCCCCGTCCCTGAGCCGCAGAGCGACTTGTACGCCCAGCGTCTCCGCCAGCGTCTCGCCCGCCTTCCGGGCCCGGCGTCCGCCGAGCAGTGCCGCGAGCAGCAGGGCGGCGATCGCCTCTGGGTCGAGCTCCTCGACACGCTCGGCGACGCGCAACTCCTCCTCGGCCAGCTCCTCGACGCAGCGGCTCCAGTGCCGTACGGCCACCCCGATCCGCTCGGCGGCGCCCCGCGTGTCCGGCGGCGCGAGCCCGGCGCGCGCGGCCGGGTCGCGCTGTCCCGCTGCCACGATCTGCTCTTCAGCGCCCGCGACAGCGCAGCTCAGCAGGGTGCTGAGGGAGGTGGTGAGGGAGCTGAGCAGCTCGCCTGGGGTGCTCTCGTCGGGATAGCAACGCCAGTGCGTGAGCGCGTCACCGGCGAGCGCCACCCCCTGAGCGACCTCGCGCCGGACGCGTTCGGCAGCCGTCGCGTACGCGTCGTCAACGCGTTGTACGAGCCGTACAGCCGCGGCGTGCTGGGCCGCCGCGGCGGCGGCCAGGGCCGGCATGCGGGAGCGCAGTGAGGCGATGGCCCCGTCGGCGGTACGCGCGGCGGCGGCCGCGCGGGCGACTGGGTCCTGGGCACGCTGGGTGAGCCAGGCACGGAGGGCCGCGACGGCCGTCGCCGGCAGCAGGCCGCTGCCGCCGCCCGCGGATTCGGGCAGCTCGGGGATCGTGAAGCGCGGCACGTCGCCGAGGCCGGCCGCGTGCAGCAGGGCGGCGTACTGCCGGGAGACCTCGGCGACCACCTGGTGGGGCACGCGGTCAAGCACGGTGATGAGCGTGACGTCGTATTCCTTGGCGGTACGCAGCAGGTGCCAGGGGACGGCGTCCGCGTACCGGGTGGCGGTCGTGACGAGAACCCAGATGTCGGCGGCGCAGATCAGCTCGGCGGCGAGTTCGCGGTTACCCGACACGAGCGAGTCGATATCGGGCGCGTCGAGCAGGGCGAGCCCGCGCGGCAGGGCCGGGTCGGTCTCCATGCGCAACGGCGGCGCCGCCCCGTGCTCTGTGCCCCGGCGCGCCTCAGCGCGTGGCACCTCACGCTCATCCGGCGCATACGCGTCGCACTCACCCGTCGAATACGCCTCATGCTTCGCGGAGGTCTCATGCTTTTCGTGCGCCGGGCACTCCTCATACGCCCCGGGCTGCTCGTACGCGTCTCGCCTCTCGTACTGGCCGCGATTCCCGTATCCCCCGAACTCCCGGTAATCGCCGCGCTCCCCGTAATCCTCGTCGTTTTCTTCATCCTCTTGACCCCCGAATGCCGCATGCGCCTCGCGCCCCTCATACAATGCCTGGGCACGGAAAAGCTCATATGACTCGTAGGGCCCACGCGTGGCGAAGGTGGGACCCGCCTCATACGGCTCGCGCAACGCACGCGACTCGTGCGAAGCACTGGCCACCCCGTCCTGGGTGGGCATCCACACCCGCGCGAGCTGCGGCAGGACACGTCGGCCCGAGAACCAGTGACGATCATCGGGGTGACAGACGAGGACGGGCGTACGGGTCGTGGGGCGAAGCACCCCGGCCTCGGTGACCCGGCGGCCGATGAGTGAATTGACGAGAGTGGACTTGCCAGCTCCGGTCGAGCCGCCGATGACCGCCAGCAACGGTGCTTCAGGTGCGCTCAGCCGGGGCACCAGGTAGTCATCGAGCTGAGCAAGAAGTTCGGAGCGGTTGCGTCGGGCGCGCGCCGCGCCGGGAAGCGGGAGCGGAAAGCGTGTGGCGTCAACACGGTCACGCAGTGCGGACAGTGCGTCGAGCAGTCGGGGCCGTACGTCCAAGGTCGCCACATGGGCACAATGCCCAATTTTGCTTGGCTTTTGAAGCGTATACCCCCCTGTGCGCGCCGATGAGACCCGCCCGGATCACCGCAGAAGGGGCAAGGGGGCGGCGTGAGGGCTGAGTCTCAGGCATAACGAGTAGACAACACCCGCCCCCCGAGGCGTGAAAAACGGTGCAGGATTCGCACCTGCCTGCGATTATCGGCATCGCTTCACCGAACCTCCACAACGTGCCACGGAGGTGAAGCAACCGGGATGAGGTGTACGGAGCCCTATCCTTGTCTCCGGCAACGTCACGGTTCCGCCCCACCCGGCCGTCGGCACCACGGCCCAACCGGTCGGAAACGCAGACGCCCCCGGGGCTCCAGCAGCCGTCCGCGGCCACCAACCGGCCCCCGTAGCTCAGTGGATAGAGCAGGCGCCTTCTAAGCGCTTGGCCGCAGGTTCGAGTCCTGCCGGGGGCGCTCTTCCCCATCGGTCACCAGCTCTCCCCACGGAGGGCTTTTTGCAGGTCAGGGGCACTTTACCGAGGACGGCGTAGCGGGGACGTAAACGCCGGAGGCGTCCCCTCGCCCGGCGGGTCACGGAACCTGGGCACGGTGCCGCCGCGGTCGCGCCGCGGGCCGATGGCTGTCATCTGGCTCCCGGCACGCGGCCGGTTGGCCGGCTCGTGGGGATGCGGGCCCATACGGTCTTCCCTGATCTGGTGGGGGTCGACCAGCCCCAGGTCTCGCTCAGCATGGCGATGATGTGCAGACCGCGGCCGTCTTCGGCGAAGGGTTCCGCCGGTTTGACGACCGGCGGGGTGGGGCTGGGGTCGGCGACGGCGCACAGGAGGGCGTTCTCCTTGCGGGTGAGTACCAGCCACGCCACGCCTGCCGGGGCGGCGGCGGAGGGGCTCGTCTCGTCGAGGGCGTGCTGGATCGCGTTCGCGACGAGCTCGGCGGTGATGGTGGCGGCGTCGTCGAAATACGCGGACAGGTTCCAGCCGCTGAGTGTCTCGCGTACGAATTTCCGGGAGGTCGGAAGGCTGCGCGTACCGGCGTCCAGGCGCAGGGCTGCAAGGCTTCCGGAGGTGAGGCCGAGCGCGACGGCCCAGTCGTGATCCCCGGCGCGTAGGACCGCGCCAAGACCGGGGGCGCCAATTTCGGCCACTGCTGGTCGCGAGTGCCACTTTCGCTGGCCCTGTGCTGCGACGTTGCGATGTGCCGACATGATTCATCCCCCCGAGGGATATCCCGGTGAAGGTATCGAGATGACCCCAGCTACCTGAGTATTCTCACTACCGAGCCCGTTCATGCAATTGCCTCGGGGCAATTGCCAAACGGCGTACGGGGGATGCGCGTGAGCGCGTGGCACAGCTCGAACGGAAGATCGCCTTCCGGAGTGGGCGACCACGAGGGAGGGCGAGTTGTTCGAATTTCCCAAAGGGAGTGATGGCGGATGCAGCAGGTCGTCAATGGGGTTGAAGCCAGTTCGATTCAGGGTGTGACGTGGGTCAAAAGCGCGCGCAGCGGCAAGGAAGGCAACTGCGTTGAGGTTGCCGCGCTTCCCGACGGCGGGGCGGCGTTCCGTCATTCCCGTCACCCGCAGGGACCGGCACTGGTATACACGAGGGGCGAGATCGCCGCCTTCCTCGAAGGCGCCAAATCAGGGGAGTTCGACTTCCTGACCGACCAAGTCGGCTGATATGGGCAGCTGTTAGCACGCGAGTTCAAGCTCCTCGGTGGGATACTGGCTACCGCTGTTTCCACCGAGGAGCTCGCATGCCCCCCGATCCCGACTTCACCGCATCGATAGAGCAGTACCTGAACCGGGCGAGTCAGAGCCCGGTCGCCGTCCGGATCGCCCTGGGCAGCCATCTGCGGCAGCGCAGGGAGGCCGCGGGTTTCACGATGGCGGACGCGGCGCAGCACATCAGCGGTTCCATCGCCAAGATCAGCCGCATGGAGACCGGGAAGCGCACGTGTAAGGAATGGGACGTCATGCGGCTTCTGCGCATGTACGGCGTCCCGGAGTCTGACATCACGCCGGTCCTGTCTCTCGTGGCCGTCTCGGTCGAGCCGGGGTGGTGGCGTCCGTACGAGGACGTGCTGCCGAAGTGGTTCGAGCTGCTCGTGGGTCTCGAATCCGCGGCTGAGCGCATCCGCACCTATGAGATGACCCTCGTGCCCGGCCTGCTGCAGACTCGTGAGTACGCCTGGATCATCGCCGACGGCGACCTGGGCAGCGACGTCGCCCAGCTCCGCGTCGATCTGCGGATGAAGCGCCAGCACAAGATCCTCGGGGACGTCGACGGTCCCCAGTTGCTGTGGGCGATCATCGAGGAGACGGCGCTGCTGCGCGGTGTCGGGGACAGCGGCGTCATGCGCGCCCAGATGGAACATCTGCGGGAGCTGGCGGATCACCCGCGCGTCAGGCTCCAGGTCGTCCCGTTCGCCCAGGCGTATCTCAGCCCTCCGCTCTCCTACACCCACCTGCACTTCGCCGAGCCGGAGCTGCCCGACACCGTCTATATCGAGCAGCTGAACGACGCGAAGATCCTGGACAAGGAGGACGAGGTCGAGAGGTACCGCGGCCAGCTGGACACCTTGTCCACCAGCGCACTGACGCCCAAGGAGACGCGGCGCAGGCTGGATGAGGCCATTCGGCACTTCGGCTGAGGGCACGGCTTGGTTGATCGGCTCGCTGATCGGCTCGGTGATCCTCGTGCCACGGTGCCGGACACCGTACGCGGACACCACTGCCTCAAACCCCGGTCTGGCGCCTCTGTCGTCCGGTTGGCGACCGTGCATCCGGTTGGCGACCGTACATCCGGTTGGCGACCGTGCGGCCAGCGGACTGCCGCTGGCTGCCGGCGTACGGGCGTACGGGCGTACGGGCGTACGGGCGTACGGGCGTACGGGCGATGATCAGCCGTCGGTCAGCTGGGCGGCGCCGCCGTACTCGATCCACTCCTCGG
Source organism: Streptomyces sp. A01 (assembly GCF_059026195.1). Taxonomy (NCBI): domain Bacteria; kingdom Bacillati; phylum Actinomycetota; class Actinomycetes; order Kitasatosporales; family Streptomycetaceae; genus Streptomyces; species Streptomyces sp. A01. The sequence goes on from NZ_JBWLKN010000002.1 coordinate 146,654, forward strand.
CCGGCTGCTTGCGCGCCAGATCCGTGTCAGGGCGCCAGGTGGAGACCTCGACGAGTCCCGGGTCCAGCAGGCGCAGGCCCTCGAAGTAGCGGTCGACGTCGTGCGTCTCCCGCACCCGGCCCCAGTCGCCTCCGGTGCTGTGCAGCATGAAGTCGGTGGTCCGCTGCCGTACGGCCGGGTCCTCGCTGACCAAGTGGCTGATCACCAGGAAGCTCCCGGGGGGCAACGAGGCCACCACGCGCCGCACGAGTGCGGCGGGGTCGTCCTTGTCGGGGATGCAGTGCAGTACGGAGACGAACAGCGCGGCCACGGGTTCGCCGGGTCGGATGAGGCGTTTGACCTGCGGGTCGTTCATGATGCCGGCGGTGTCGCGCATATCGGCCTGAATGACAGCGGTGTTCTCGTTGTCCTCCAGCAGGGCCCGGCCGTGGGCCAGGACGATGGGGTCCTTGTCGACGTAGACGACGCGCGCGTTCTTGTCGACGCTCTGGGCGACTTGGTGGACGTTGTCCTGCGTGGGCAGCCCGGAGCCGTGGTCGAGGAACTGCCGCACCCCGTACTCGTGCGCGAGCACCTTCACGACACGCCGCAGGAAATGGCGGTTGTTCTGCGCGAGGATCTCCGTGCTCGGTGCGAGAACGTTCAGCTCCGCGCACGCTTCGCGATCGGCCGCGAAGTTGTTGCTCCCGCCCAGGTAGTAGTCGTACATGCGCGCGACGCTGGGCACCCCGGTGTCGATGTTGCGAGGCAGCCGCGGGCGACGCGGGTTTTCCTGGTCCATCCGGCGTTACTCCCAGGGCGGTTACGCTCCAGTGGAGCGCCCATCCTAGGCACAGCGTCAGGTGCCAGGAAGGCATCGTTCGTGTGATGGGGAAGGTACGGACGCGAACCGGCCACCCCCGATCGGGGAGAGCGCCCCAGCGTGCGGTGGGGGAGCGCAGCGCCTCACGGGCGCCGGTAGGTCAGTGGCGGGGGCTGCGCTTCGCGCGGCAACTGCCGCCACGCCATGCGGAGCTGGCTGGCGATCATCGACTCCTCTGTCCCCATCAGCTGGGCTGACTGCGCGGTGGTCAGCGAGAGCCGGTAGCGCAGAATCACCACGTCCGCCTGTGCGTCGGGCAGCGCGCGGTGCAGGACGTCCCATCCCCGCGCCCACCCGTCGGCCGGCGCCGCCGCCCGCACCCGGGCTCCCAGCGTCTCCCACGCCACGGCGGCCACACAGGAACTGCGCAGGGCCCTCTCCCAGATGATGGCCAGATCTCCCAGGGCGCGGGCCACGGCCACGCGGCTGATCGTGGTGTCCTTGATACGGGCTCGGCTGTAGCGGTGGTAGTGCTCTTGGTGGAGGAGGCAGAAGGCGGTGTAGTCGAGCGGCAGTGTGATCGCCGGCTGCTGGGCGTGGAGTTGGGTGTCTTGCTGGAGCTGGGGTGGACCGTGGTCGGTCATGGCTGTCTTCCCGGCACAGCGTCGAAAAATCAACGAATCGGTGTGCTACGTGTCGTCAGTACCGCGGTCAGGAGACGTGGGGCCGTCCACGATCCCGCCCGGCGGAGTGTCGAGTGTGGCCAGGACGGCGTAGTGGAACGCCTCCCACACCGCCCGGATGTCCGAGGGGCAGGCTCCCAGAGCGCTGACAAGGGCACTGAGCTGTGGCCAGTCGGGCACTTCCGCCCCGCACAGCAGACGGTCGACGCTCTCGTCCGTCAGCGCCCCCTGGCTCGCCCGGCTCACCTCGGCGATGCCCGGGCAGCCCGCCGCCAGATATAAGCCCAGCACCGCCGCGTGTACCCGCTCCGCGGCCTCACTGAGCGAGGTGCGGGCCGCGGGCGCGATACCCTGGGCGCCCTCCCAGAGATGCCGCACGTCGGCGGGGACCCCGTCGCATTCGTTCACCAGCGCTTCCACCACGGGCCAGGCGGCCAGGCGCTCACCACTGAGGATGCGCGAGACATAGGACGCCGAGCGTCCGACGGCCTCGGCCACGTCCTGGACCGCCCGGCCGCTTTCCGCGTGCAGGTAGCGCAGCGCGGCGGCGAGCCCCCGGGCCGCACGCACCGACGCCGCGTTCCCCGCCTCCGGTGCCAGGCCGGCGAGCGCCGCCGCGTGCTGGCGCGGTCCGGGGAGCGGGAGGTGTCCGGCCTCTGCCGAGCGCTCCTCCTGGCGGCGCCGCAGCCGACGCTCCACTTCCCCTTCGCCCCACCGGGCCCGGGCCGTGGGCGCGCTCACGTTGGCCGCCGCGGCCACCCCTTCCCAGGCCATGCCCGAACGGCGCGCGTCCACGACCGCCGCCGCGATGTAGTACTCGATCTCCCGGCTCAGCTTTCCCACACGCTCCAGGAGCTCCGCGAGGTCCTCCTCTCCGTATTCCGCCGCGAGCAGCGCCTCGACCCGCTCGGGCAGATCCTCCGCGATCGCCAGCGCCAGCCCCTTCGGGCCGCGCGGACCGCAACTGTCCGGCGGCCCGGACCGCTGGCGTTGCGCTCGCCGTCGGCACGCCGTGGAGCAGTACAGCTTTCGCCGCCCCGGCCCCTCGCTCTGGGCCAGACCCCGCCCGCAATACCGGCACGAACTCCTGAGCGACTCCCTCACGGCAATGCCCCCTCCTTGGAATCCCCGCCCCGTTTCTCCCTCGCCTGCTGCCTTCTCTCCCACGCGCGGAGAGCAATTGCCGCCCGCGCCTCCGCACCGGGACCGGCTCCGGGAACCAGCGGAATGTGGCCGCAGTACGGACCCGCACCCCGACGCGTCAGGCCAGAACAGGCGAACATGCAGGTAACCGGGGTAGGAGTGAGACCCGGCCACCGCCATGACGGCCATGACGGCGGCTCCGCCGGAGGCCGACGGGCACCGGACACCACGCGGACCGCCTCTGCGACGACCGCGGGCGGCCCGCCGAACCGCATGACAGCTCAGGCAATTGCCCGCTCGGCTCCATCGACCGAAACCGTCGAATGCTACGGTCGAAGGAGTCCGGAGGCGGCGCCAGCCCCCTTCGAACAAATGGTTCGCGCATCGACATTCCTTTCTCGCAGACCATTTCACGCGAGGCCCCCGGATCTGCTTCCCGGCCGTCTCCGGGGCACCCTTAGTTGTGTCCTTTACAGTGTTCTCAATCGTTACGCACGGACAGTATCGCGCCCATGACGCCAGCCGCTATCGGCACGGTACTTAATGCGGGAAATCCCTTTTTCGCCTCAGGCGGCCCTCGCCGCTTCGTCTGCGTACCGAAAAACGGTGATCATTCGCGATCCCGCATCCAAAGAGCCCGATCGCGCATCAGCGGTAAGCAGATGAAAGGCGAATCGCTGACACCTTTCGACTGGAAGCGAAAAATGCGCAACCGTATCGATCATTTTCTTGCAGTCGTGAGTGGCGGCACCCGGGACGAGCGCCAGCGAAGACGGGGAGCTCTGAGACGGGGCTCAGATCGCTCAGGCGGAGCTCGTATCGCTCAGGTCTGAGCCTTCGACACGCGGGGGGTGTCCGGGGAAGGCACCGCCTGTTCCGACAGTTCACGTCGGGTGCGCACGGGAGAGAGGAAGACGGGCAAGAAGGAGAGCGCCAGGCAACAGCCACCCACCCACAGGGCGATGTGCACCCCGGCGAACTCTCCGATCAGCCCTGCCACGGCGGAGCCGATGGCGATCGCCCCGGTGAGCATGAAGCGGAAGGTGGCGTTCATCCGGCCCAGGAGCGGATCGGGCGTCAAGTGCTGGCGCAGGCTGACGCCGAGTACGTTGTCGACGCCCATCTTGAGGGTGACCAGCAGCCATCCGGACCCGGCCAGCCAGAGCCAGGGGCCCCGGTCGATGAGGGGGATGACCAGCGCGGTCGGCGCCAGACAGAGACCGGCCAGGCCGAGAGCCCGGCCGTAGCCCAGGCGGCGGGCGATGGGGCGGGCGCAACGGGCGCCGAGGAAGATGCCGACCCCGCCCACCGCCCAGTACAGGCCCAGTACGCCTGCGGAGAGGCCGAGTTCGCGGGTGAACAGGACGGGGAGCAGAGTGTTGATGATCTGCGCACCGAGGTTGTTGAAGGACGCGGTGAGCGCGAGGGCGCGGAGTTCGCCGTGGCGGAGGACGTGGCGCAGCCCCTCAGCGATCTGCGACATCAGCCCGGCCGGTCGCCGCGCTGGGTCCGGCGGTGAGGTCGGTGCGGTGCGGATGCTGGTGAGGCGTAGCGCCGAGGCGAGATAGAGCACCCCCGTGCCCACCACGGCCACCGGCGCCGTGAGCAGCTGAACGATCCCGCCCCCCGCACCCCTGCCCGCCACATTGCTCGCGGCCTGGAGGCTCACCACCGCCGCGTTCGCCTGCACGAGCCCGTCACGCGCGACCAGTCGCGGCAGCCAGCTCTGCGAGCCCACGTCGAAGAACACGGTGGCGCAGCCGTTCAGCAGGACGACGATGTACAGCTGCCCCAGGGTGAGAGCTTCCAGCGACCAGGCCACCGGGACCGAACCGAACAGGACAGCACGCGTCAGATCGGCGGCGATCAGCACGCGCCGGTGGCGCATCCTGTCCACCCAGGCCCCGGCGGGCAGGCCGATGAGGAGGAAGGCGGCCGTGCTCAGAGTGGCGAGAAGCCCCACCTGGCCAGGGCTCGCGTCGAGTTCGGAAACGGCGATCAGCGGTACGGCGACGTAACCGATGTTCGTGCCCAGCTGGCTGAGGGCGGTGGCGGTGAACAGGGTGCGGAAGCCGGGTATCCGCCAGAGGCTCTTCGTGGACATGACCGGTACGGTGCCGGGCGCCCGACCTCCCTACCAATGATTTAGCCCTGGCTGAACGGTGTGCGACTGGCGGGCTGAAGGCGGCGGGATGGAGATCGGGTTCTCGGCCGAGGATGGGGCCCGTACGCGCTTCGCCGCCGGGGCTCATCGAGCGGGACCTCCCGGCCCTCTCCCGCGTCAGCGGCCGGGGAACTCCAGGTAGTCCAGTACGGCCGGGGCGTCGCCGGCCTTCGCGATCAGTCCCACATGGTTGTCGGGCCGGACCAGGACCAGCGAATCCCCGGTTATCCCGTACGCCGAGCGGGCGTGCCCCTGGTCATCGAGCAGCCCGTCCGGACCGGCACCCACCATGCACGCCCGGACGGCGTCGCCATGTTTCGCGGTCGCTTCCCGTAGTGCCTCGGCCGTGCTCGCGCCGAAGCCGAGCAGGGTGAAGTGCGGCCCGGCGAACATGTCGAAGAGGCGTATCGGCGCGCCGGTGGCGGCGTCGCGGCAGGGGGCGTCCGGGGCGCGGTCGCCCGCCCGCAGCCGACCGCCGTCCGACTCTCCCTGCCCGTCGCTGCGCCCTCGAACGTCACTCGTTCCCCGCGCAGCCCAGTCGTACTGGTCGTCCGGTACGTCCAGTTCGCGGGAGAGGGAACTCCACCGGTACCCCACCCCCAGCGTGGTCGTCGCCTGGGTGAAGACGACATCCAGACCGCCGCCCGGCTTCTTGATGGCCTCCAGGGCGGCGACCAGCCGGTCGGAGGTGACGTCCAACGTCCAGGCGGCGATGGGCAACCGCTCTTCCTCGTAGGTGTCGAGCAGACTCGCGTCCGCCTGACCGTTCACGACCATCGCGAGTTTCCAGCCCAGGTTGAACGCGTCCTGGATGCCGGTGTTCATGCCCAGCCCACCCGCGACGGGGTGCACGTGCGCGGCGTCACCGGCCAGGAAGACATCGCCGACCCGATACCGGTCGACCATGCGCACGTTGACCCGGTAGGTCGACAGCAGCTCGGCGCTGCGCACCCGGCTGCCGGGGAGCCTGGCGTGTTTACCGAACAGCCGCTGGAAGCTCTCCAGCGAAGGCGCCACGAGAGCGCCTTCCTCGTCCCGCTCGGGACCGGCCTGGAACCACCACCGCGAGCGCGTGCCCGGGATGGGGCACAGCATCACGGCACCGTCCGTGTCGAACCACTGGTGCCAGTAGTCGCGGTCAAGGCCGTCCACCTCGGCGTCACCGCAGACCATGACCTGCTCCTCCGCCGTCTCCCCCGCGAACGAGACCCCCAGCAGCTTGCGCACCGCGCTGTGGCCGCCATCGCAACCCACCACATACCGCGCCTCGATGTTCCTGCCGTCGGCGAGCGTGGCGATGACTCCGGTGGACTCCTGCGTAAGCCCCGTCAGTTCGGCGCCCAGCTCGACGCTCACGCCGTACTCCCCCAGCCGCTCGCGCATGATCTCCTCCAGCCGCCACTGGGAAATGAGCCACGACCGGTCGTAGGGAACGTCAGGGGCAGGACTGACCCCGGCGAACGGGTCGGTGTCGGCGACCGGCTGCCCGTCCCGGTACTTGCGCATGACCACGGGCGCCGACCCGGAGGCGATGACCGCGTCGATGACGCCCAGGTCTTCCAGCACCTCAAGGCTGCGGGGGTTGGGCCCCTTGGCTCGTGAGCTGCGGGGAAACCCCGGGGTCTTCTCGATGATCCGTACAGCCACACCACGTCGGGCGAGGTCACAGGCCAGCGTCAGCCCGGTCGGTCCAGCGCCCACGATCAACACACTGCTCATGCGTACTCCCTGTCCGCGTCGGCGATCACGCGTCCGCCGATTGGTTCGACCTCCAGGGAACCGTAACCGAGTAAAAAAAGCAACCATGAAATAATCCATACCTGGTTGTGGCACGTCCGGGCTCGTCACCGCGTATGAGTCGTTGAGGCACAGGAGTCCCCGGGCGTGGCGGTGCGGACCTGCACGGTCCGCTACATCGGCCCGCTCCTGGGCGAGGACCCGCTCGCCGCGCGGGAGGGCGTGGAGTACCTGGCCGGGCAGCCGGGCATCGAGCCTGCCCCGTGCGGGAAGCGGCACCCCGGGGCGTCGGTCGACGGCGTATGAGCGCACGCCCGGGCGTACGAGCACGCTCAGGAGATCCAGAAGCGGTTCAGGTGCCGCGAGATCGCGCTCACGCCGGCCTTGGCGGCGCTTCTGGAGATTCTGGAGGTGGCTGGAGCGGCCAGAGGGCTCCCGCGGCCACTTCCGCAGGCCCATGGGAGGTCCGGAGGTCCGGAGGTCCTCCTGGACCGATGGCACCGCCGCACGCGGCGCGCCAGCCACTTCGGCAGGAGAGTGCCGGTAGGAGGGTGTCCGCCCACAGCTGCCCGTCCGCAGCGGACGACGAGGGCGAGGGACGACAAAGGGCAAGGAGAAACCCACTCCTTGCCTCTCTCAAGATATAGCGCACCAGGGGGCTTGCGGCAAGGCCCGGGGCGTGCCGCAGAATTGCCGACCAAGGCCAGGACCTGCGGAAATCAGAGATTCGCGCCGTACGTGCGCTGTTGTCGGCGTATGGGTCGCGGGGGGACGTCGCACCGACGGAGGACTCGCGGAGCGGTTTCGGGCACCCGGCGCGGAGGTGCGGGGGTGCGCGTCACCGGACTGCGCGGAGCGGCTGGCCGACATTCGACCTTGTTCAATGGGGGCTTCTTGTGATTGACGTGATCGTGGTCGGTGGCGGGCCGACCGGCTTGATGCTGGCCGGCGAGTTGCGGCTGCACGGCGTGCACGTGGTCGTGCTGGAGAAGTTGACCGAGCCGACCGAACAGTCCCGCGGGCAAGGCCTGCACGCGCGCAGCGTCGAGATGATGGACCAGCGCGGCCTGCTGGACCGGTTCCTCGCGGTCAGTGAGAAGTTCCAGGTCGGCGGTCTCTTCGGCGGCATCGCCAAGCCGTGGCCGGACCGGTTGGACACGGCACACCCGTACGGCCTCGCCACGCCGCAGCCGGTCACCGAACGACTGCTCAACGAGCACGCCCTCGAAGCCGGCACGGAGATCCGGCGCGGCTGCGAAGTAGTCGGGCTGAGCCAGGACGAGGACGGGGTGACCGTCGAGCTGGCCGGTGGGAGCACCCCCGCCACGGAGGCCGTAGCCAGTGGGCGTCCCCCCGGCAATGGGCGTCCCCCCGGCAATGGGCGTCCCCCCGGCAATGGGGGTCCCCCCGGCAGTGGGGGTCCCCCCGGCAGTGAGGGCGTAGCCGCCGGGGGAGAGGGCGTAGCCGCCGGGGGAGAGGGCGTAGCCGCGGGCGGGGGCACGCGCCTGCGCTCGCGCTACCTCGTCGGGTGCGACGGCGGCCGCAGCGTGGTGCGCAAGCAGCTCGGCGTCGGCTTCCCCGGCGAGCCCGCCAAGGTCGAGACGCTGCTGGGCGAGATGGAGGTGACCGAGGACCCGGCGACGATTGCCGCCGTCGTCGAGGAAGTCCGCAAGACCCAACTGCGGTTCGGCGCCACCCCCAACGAGGGCGGGGTATACCGCATCGTCGTGCCCGCCGACGGCGTGGCTGAGGACCGTGCGACGGCGCCGGCCTTCGAGGAGTTCAAGAAGCAGCTGCGGGCGGTCGCGGGCACCGACTTCGGTGCGCACTCGCCACGCTGGCTGTCCCGGTTCGGCGATGCCACCCGGCAGGCCGAGCGCTACCGGGTCGGCCGGGTGCTGCTGGCCGGCGACGCGGCGCACATCCACCCGCCGACCGGCGGGCAGGGGCTCAACCTCGGCGTGCAGGACGCGTTCAACCTCGGCTGGAAGCTGGCCGCCGCGGTCAACGGCTGGGCTCCGGAGGGGCTGCTGGACAGCTACCACGCCGAACGGCACCCGGTGGGCGCCCGCGTGCTGGACAACACCCGCGCGCAGATCACGCTGCTGGGAACCGAGCCGGGTGCGACCGCGCTGCGGGAGCTGTTCTCGACGCTGATGGACTTCGAGGAGGTCAACCGGTACGTGACCGAGATGATCACGGCGGTCGGGGTCCGCTACGACTTCGGCGAGGGGCATGAACTGCTCGGCCGGCGGATGCGGGACGTGGGGCTGAAGCGGGGGCGGCTCTACGAGCTGACGCACGGCGGCCGAGGGCTGCTGCTCGACCAGACCGGCCGGCTTTCTGTGACCGGTTGGGCGGATCGGGTCGACCACGTCGTCGACGTCAGCGAGGAACTGGACGTGCCCGCGGTGCTGCTGCGGCCGGACGGCCACGTGGCGTGGGTCGGTGAAGATCAGCAGGACCTGCTCAGCCAGCTGCCACGGTGGTTCGGCGCCACCGCCGGCTGAGCGCGCGGTCGCGGCCCGAAAGGTGGGGCCTTGCGCGAGACGCCGGAGTGGCTGGTGGGAACTGCGAGCCGTCCTGGGCCCGGTGACCAGGCGAGCGGGCGAGCGGAGTCCGCGCGGCCCGGGGAGACCGGCATCCTTGCCGGTCCGGTCGGGCAGGGCATGCACGGGCAGGCCGCGTTGTCAGTGGCTCATGGCAGGCTGCGACCATGACTGAAACCGTCAAGGGGCCCGCCAGTTACTTCCCGTCGATCGAGCAGAAGTACGGTCGGCCGATAGCCGAGTGGAAGGCCCTCGTCCACACCTCACCCCTGACCAAGCACATGGAGCTGGTCAGCTGGCTCAAGGCGGAGCATGGTCTGGGGCACGGCCACGCGAACGCTCTCGTCGCCCACGCCCTCGCGGAGGCGAACGCCCGGTAGAGCACCGTTGTTCGGGGCCTGTCTCCATGGTCGGCCGCGGTCCGGACTAGGACGGCGCGAGGTGGAACGCGGTCCGCGCCACCGCGCGAGGCGGGCACCTACGGCGTTTCGCTCCCCGTCGCGCGCCGGGGCGGCGTCAGGAGTGCCAGGGCTTGCCGGTGACCTGGTGGTCGGCGTGGTTCAGGGCCTCCTCGACCAGGCGGCGCAGGTGGCCGTCGCGCAGCGCGTACACCGAGTGGCGCCCTTCCTTGCGGGCGTGCACGAGCCCGGCAAGGCGCAGCTTGGCCAGGTGCTGACTGACGGCTGTGCGGGTCGCGCCGCTGGCGGCCGTGAGCGCCGTCACGTCCGACTCCTGGTCGGCGAGCAGCCACAGGAGATGCAGCCTGGTCGGGTCGGCGAGCAGGGCGAAGACGGTGGAGGCGGCGCGCAGTTGCTGTTCTCCCGGCGTGCGCTCATGCGCATGGTTCGCAACTGAGGGCTCTTCGCGTACCGGCATGGCTCCATCGTAGGCCGATGGCCGCAGAAAGCCCGTCCCGTGCGCGAGGCCGCGCACAAAGGCGCGGGCGGGAGCGCGCACGGACTGCGGGCAGCCCCTGCGCCCGCGCGTGACCCGTGCGGACACATATCGTCATGTGCGCAGATGCGCACATGACGATACCGTGGTCGTGCTGTGCCGTGTCGTGTCATCGCGTCGCCGACCCGAAGGAAGCGCTCCCGTGCCCTCCGTGCTGCGCAACCGCGCCTACCGCCGACTCTTCACCGCCCAGGTCGTCGCGCTCGTCGGCACCGGGCTGGCGACCGTCGCCCTCAGCCTCCTCGCCTACGACCTCGCCGGAGCGAACGCCTCCGCCGTCCTCGGGACGGCACTGGCGATCAAGATGGTGGCCTACGTGGGCATCGCCCCGATAGCGAGCGCCTTCGCCGACCGGCTCCCCCGCCGCACCCTGCTCGTCGCCATGGACCTCACCCGGGGCGCGGTCGCCCTGGCCTTGCCCTTCGTCTCCACCATCTGGCAGATCTACGTCCTGATCTTTCTGCTCCAGGCGGCCTCAGCGGCCTTCACTCCGGCCTTCCAGGCCACCATCCCCGCCCTTCTGCCCGACGAACGCGACTACACCCGGGCGCTGTCCATGTCACGCCTCGCCTACGACCTGGAGAGCCTGTTCAGTCCGGCACTGGCCGCCGCGCTGCTGTCGCTGGTCACCTACAACTGGCTGTTCACCGGGACCGCCACCGGATTCCTGGCCTCCGCCGCGCTCGTCACCTCCGCTGCTCTGCCACGGCCCGAACCGGTGGAGCGCACGGGTGGCGTGTACGCCAAGGCCACGTCCGGCACCCGGTTGTTCTGGGCGACCCCCCGGCTGCGCGCACTGCTCGCCCTGAACCTCACCGTCGCCACCGCGAGCGCCATGGTCACCGTCAACACCGTCGTGCTGGTGCGCGAGCAGGCCCACCGTACGGCGGGGGACGTCTCCCTCGCGCTGGGCGCCTACGGGGCCGGATCGATGGTCACCGCCCTGCTGCTCCCCCGGGTACTCGACCGGGTCAGCGACCGCGCGGTGATGCTCCCCGGCGCCTTCGCGGTGGCCGGGGTCTTCGCCGCGTTCGCACTCGGCACGGCAGCGCCCGGCGGCCCGCCCTGGCCCGTACTGCTGATCACATGGGCCGCCTTCGGCGTGGCCTGCTCAGCGATACTCACTCCCACCGGCCGCCTGATCCGCCGCTCCGCGACACCCGCCGGGCTTCCGGCCGCGTTCGCCGCGCAGTTCTCCCTCTCGCACGGCTGCTGGCTTCTCGCGTATCCGCTCGCCGGCTGGCTCGCGGCCCGGGCGGGCATGACGGCGACCGCCTGCACGCTCGGTGCCCTCGCCCTGGTCGCCGCGCTGACGGCCATCCGGGCCTGGCCCGCCCGCGACCCCGCCCGCCTCGACCACCTGCACACCGACCTGCCCGCCGGCCATCCGCACCTCACCGAAGCCCACCCGGCACGCGACGGCTGGCGGCACGGTCACGACTTCGTGATCGACGCACTGCACCCGCGCTGGCCGACCAGCCGCCCCATGCACGGTGCTTCCTGACGCGTCACAGGCCAGCGGTCAACAGCCATGCGGACGGTGGGTGATGGGCGGTTTACGGTGCTACGTCTGACGACCGGCCGCGTCATGGACCGGCCGCCCCGAGGACCCGTCACCGTCACCGCCCGACCGTGCGATCTCCCGCAGGACTTGGAATGTCTCGGACGGCTGGTCCATGACGAACAGGTGGCCCCCCGTCACCCAGTGGCTGCCGCGCGCCCCCAGGGCCGCGCCCAACGCGTCGAGCAGCGCCGGAGGACTCACCGCGTCCTGGGTGCCGCCGAGCATGTGGAGGGGCGCCGATACGGGTCCGGGTGTCCAGCCCGTCCGCCCTGGCACCGCCAGATCCGCTCGCAGCTCCGGCAGCAGCAGCCGGGTGACCAGCTCTTCCGGAAGCCCCAGCTCGGGGACGATGCCACAGGCGGTAGCCGCCGCGAGGAGCGACTGGTCATCGAGGTCGGGCAGATAGCAGGGAGGCGCGCCGGGCCTCGGCGGCGCGGAGAGCACCAGGCGAAGGTCCGCGGGCCAGCCGGGCGCGTGACGCTGCGCCATCCGGTGAGCCACCGCCGCCCCGAGGCTGTGCCCGAGCACGATGCCAGGACCGGCGAGATCGTCGGCGAGCAAGTCGGCGTAGAAGTCGGCGAGTTCGTCGAGGCCGATGCGCCCGTCGTACTCCCCCGCCGTCGGCGGCCGCACCGCGACGACCGTCCAGTCCTCCGTGACGTGCCGGGCCAGCCGGGTGAACGACCGGGCGGAGCCACCGGCGAAGGGCACACAGATCAGCCGGAAGGGGCCGCCCGTACGCAGTTCGAGCCGAGCCGGGCCCGCCCTCATGAGGTTTGCTCCGCGCGGCGCGGGCCGGTGTTGTCCGCGCTCACCGGTCGTCCTCCCGTGGCGTGGCCGGAGCCCCGAGCAGCACGGCGGTGGCCGTCCCCTCCGGGTCGAGGCCGAGACACAGCGCGACCGGTCGGCCGAGCGGTACGGGCTCCGCGTAGACCAGTCGCGTCCCGCCGTACGCGGCGGACGGCACGCGCAGACCTCCGATCGGCGGCACGACGGACCGGGTCAGCGCCTCGACGGCGACCGCGACGGCCAGCGCACCATCCGCGCCGCCGGTCCTGCCGGTCGTCCCTGTCGCGTCGCACACCGGAAGGGAACTCCCGAAAGCCGAAGCGAGCGCGGTGCACGCGGCCGACTCCACCAGCCGGTCACCGCCCGACGCCGTGACGGCGACACCGACCTCCGCGGGCTGGCGGCCCGCCTGGCGCAGCGCGTCCCGGACGGCCCGGTCGGCCGCGTCAGCCAGCGCCCGCGCCGCATCGCCGGGCGCCGGACCCCCGTCCGTGCCCGTGTCCGTGCCCGCGTGTGCGTGCCTGTCTCTGTCCGTGTGCGCGTTCGTGTCCGCGTACGCCTGCGCCGTCGCGAGCACGTGGGCCAGGACCTGGCCGGGGTGCTCCAGGACTTCCTGCCGCGCGAGGACGATGACGGCCGCGCCTTCGCCGTCCGGCAACCGGGCGCCATCAGCGTCGTACGGGCCGCCCACAGCGGCCGGCGTGAGCGCTTCGGGTGGGGCGGCGGCCGACAGGGTGTCCACGCCGCCCGCCAGGACCGTGTCGCAGGCCCCCGACCTCACCTGCTGTACGCCGAGCGCTATCGCGTCCAGCCCGACCGCCGCGCCGGATGTCAGCGTCACATTCGGCCCGCGCAGGCCGAGGTGGATGGAGAGCTGGGCGGCCGGGGCGTTGTAACTGGACTGCGGGCCCCACACCGGGTTGACCGGCCCTGAGCCGCTGCCTGACCTGTTGTGGATGGCGACGTACTCGCTGCGTCCCGCGTACAGCGTTCCGTTGATGACGCCGACACGGTCGCTCGGCTGGTCCGCGGCGCGTACCGTCGGCATTGCGTCTGCCGCCGCGCTCAGCAGCAGCAACGTGTCGCGGCCCAGCGTGCGCCGCGCCCTGGTGTCGACGGTGTCGGCGAGCGAGAGCGGAGCCGTGACGTGCGCGCCGAACACCTCACGGGCACTGTCCTGGCCCGGCTGCCAACCAGGGCCCGCCGGAATGGCGTTGGCGACCAGCGCGACATCGCGCGCGGCGAACGGTCTGGCTCCGCGCAGCATGTCCTCGAAGAGCCGCGCTGCCGTCGTGCCGGAGGCGCTGGCCACTCCGACGCCGGTGACGGCCACCGGCCTCGGCGCGGTCACTTCTTGCGTGGGCACGTGCACTCGACTCCTTGTCGTTCTGTGTTCCATGACCTGTGAGCCATGGCCTGTGTTTCGTGACCTGTGCTCCGTGACCTGTGCTCCGTGACCTGTGTTGCATGACGTCGTCCCGGGCCGCTGGACAGGTCAGTCCGCGTACTCCGCGAACACCACGGTCGAGGTGTTCCCGCCGAAGCCGAAGGCGTTGCTCAGCGCCACGCGGACGCGGAGGTCTCTGGCGGGCTCGCGGACAAGGTCCAGGCCCCGGCAGCGGTCGTCCACGGTCCTCAGGGTGGGATTGCCGGGCACGCGCCCATTGTTGATCGCCAGCACACAGGCGACCGCCTCCAGCGCGCTCGCCGCGCCCTGGGAGTGGCCGAGCATTCCCTTGATGGACGAGATGGCGGGCCGGGCGCCCGCGGAACCGAAGTAGTGGTCCACGCAGGCGGCTTCGGTGGCGTCGTTGGCCGGAGTGCCGGTGCCGTGCGCGCTGACATAGTCCACGTCCTGGGGGCGCAGGCCGCCCATCCGCAGGCTTTCCCGCATGCAGCGCAGCATCCCGTCGCCGTCCGGGTGCGGGGCGGTCATGTGATGGGCGTCCGCCGCTACGGCGTGGCCGCGCAGCTCGGCGTGGAGGGTGGCGCCACGGGCGCGCGCGTGGTCCAGCGACTCAAGGACGACGACGCCTGCCCCCTCGGAGGGCATGATGCCGCGCCGGTCACGGTCGAACGGCCGGACCACATCGGGCTCAAGGGCGCGCAGGGTGGTGAACAACTGGAAGACGGCCTCGGCGAGTTCGTCGACGCCACCGGCGAGCACGCAGTCCGCCTGCCCGGTCCTGATCAGGTCGGCCGCCAGGCTGATGGCGGTGTTACCGGCGGCGCACCCGGCCGCGACGACCTGCCGGGGGCCGAGCAGCCCGAAGCGCCGTGCGGGCCCGGTGACCAGCGGGCCCGGGGCGTCCCACCTGCGGTCACCCACCAGGTCACCGCCCCGGCGGCGGAGCTCTTCCAGGTGGGGGCGGGTGCCCATGACGGTGCCGAGGACAAGGCCGACCCGGTGCGGGTCGGCGTGGTGCAGCACCTTCGACTCGTCGAGAGCCGCCCGGACGGCGTGGTCGGCGTACCGCAGCGACCTCGGCGCGAGGTCACCGTCCGGGCCGTGCGGCGCGGTCAGGGCGGCGCAGTCGACCTCGGCGGCCAGGTGGGTCGGGTACGCGGCGGTCGAGAATCTGGTGACGGGGCCGGTGGCGACCTTCCCCGTCGTCACGTTGCGCCAGAACGTGTCGGTGTCGCATCCCAGCGGCGAGACGACGCCCATGCCGGTCACGACGACCCTGATGGCGTCCGCCGGCCGGGAACCACCCGCGTCCGGTGGCGCGGTGCCGGGCTCGCCCGGGCCCGTGGACGCGGGCCCGCCCGGAGCAGCGGTCTCAGGAGACGTCTCAGGAGACATGGGTGCCGATGTACTTCGCCAGCGTCTCGACCGAGTTGCCGAGCGTGGCCTCGTCGTCGGTGAGGCGGCAGCCGAACCGCGCCTCCACATGGGCGATGACCTCAAGCTTGTTCAGCGAGTCGGCGCCCATGTCGTCGTACAAGTCGGCGCTGTCGGGCACCTCTTCCGGTGCCAGGGTCAGGACTTGCGCGACGACCTCGCGTACGCCCGTACGGATCTCAGACTCGTTCATAGGTACCCCCGCGAGACGACGGAACAGCGATCTTGGCCCACATGCGCAGTTGGCCACGGGTGATCCCGGCGGCCCAGTGCAGCTTTCTGGACGCCAGCAGCCAGTAGCCGGCACTCAGCGCGACCACCACGGCCATGCCGCCCGAAGGGACGGCGCACAGCAGGAACGCGGCAAGGAAGAGGAAGGTGTAGGAGTGCATCACCTCGCGCGCCACGGAGCGCTCCTCGGACGACTCGGCGCCGTTCGCGGCACGGACGACGTAGGCGGAGAGCACGATGAAGGGCGTGATGACGAGGCTGGACACGGGCAGCAGCCGGAACGCCACGAACCCG
Organism: Streptomyces sp. A01; assembly: GCF_059026195.1. Taxonomy (NCBI): domain Bacteria; kingdom Bacillati; phylum Actinomycetota; class Actinomycetes; order Kitasatosporales; family Streptomycetaceae; genus Streptomyces; species Streptomyces sp. A01. Next base: position 162,406 of record NZ_JBWLKN010000002.1, read on the forward strand.
GCGTTCAGCGCGAACGGCGCCGCCACCAGGCAGTACACGGCCGCGCCACGCCCGATCCTGACCACGGTGAGCCACAGGCTTGAGTATCCGAGCAGCCGGTCGCCCTCGACGTCGGTGATGTCCTTGATGCCCGAGAGGCCGAGGCTGAAGGCGACCAGCACGGCTGCGGCGGGCAGGACGGGTGATCCGAGGGCGTCCGCGTCCGCTCGTGTCGCCCATGCGGTGAGCATGGGCAGGACCAGCGGTGTGACGAGGATCAGCAGGGAGGTCACGCGGCGGCGCTTGAACGCCGGTCCGACCGAGTACCCCACCGCGATGCCGATATCGAGCACGAGCACGATGAGCAGGGCGGGATGCGGGTGGGCCCAGAACATGGCGGCCCCGATCGCCGCGAACACCACCCATGCGGCGACCGCGATCCTGGCCAGCCGGGGCCAGCCGATCTCGTCGCAAAGCCGGGTGCGTTCTGGCCGGTTGATGACATCGGCCTCTCGGTCGGCGAGCCTGTTGACCGCCTCCGTACCAACGCAGCAGGCCAGCCACAGCGGCACGCCCAGCATCGCCCAAGCCACCGACAGCCGGTCCACAGCGGCCAGCCCGGCGAGGAACCCGGTCCAGTAGTACGCGGCGAACCGGCAGCTGCAACCGCGCAGGAGCAGCAGCGCCACGGTACGAACCGTCGCCAGGGACTCCCTTACGCCCATGCGAACCCCGTCAGCGAAGAGGTGCTTTGGTTCATTCCAGCGCTCCGTATCCGGGGAAGACCGTCGTCGACAGGCGGGCATGCAAACTACAAAGGGCGGCCGCGCCTCTTCAATAGCCCGGCGGTGAGGTGTCCGGGGCCTGCCACATGGCCGCGTCCCTGCTCCACGCGGATCGAGTCCCGCGCTACCGGGGCCCCACCGGAGCACCACCGTGGCCCGGTCGCTGAGCGCGGCACATGGCGTAACGCCCGGCCGTCTTCGGCTTCTGACCCGCAGTCGCGGCTTGGACCGCACGGGTGGCGAAGGGCTGCGCCGATCGGGCGGCGCGCGGGCGTGCGGGGTTTCCCGGTCGGCCGCCCGGGTATCCGACGCCCCCTTGGGGTGATGTCCCGGACAGCGCGGTCGGGTGACAGCGCCAGCCCGGGAAGCCGCGTGCGCAGAGGAGTTTGCATGTCGACGTCAGCCACCTCCGGACAGACCGCGAAGGCCGTGCCCACAGCGAGCGCGGCGGATACCGCGCGCGTGGCCGCCCATGTCGTGCTGCCCGCAGTCGTCGGCGGTGTCATCAAGCGGCGCCCCGCCGGTATCGCCCTCACCGAGCGCTTCCACTGGGACAAACGCGGCGTCAACACCATGCGCCACCTGCGCGGCCAGTACGGCGACGGACCGCTGTTCCTGCGCGTCGCGGGACGCTCCGTCGCGCTCGTACTCGCCCCCGACGACGTACGTACCGTGCTGGACCGGACGCCGCACCCGTTCTCGCCCGCCACCTGGGAGAAGAAGGGCGCACTGTCCCAGTTCCAGCCGCACGGCGCCCTGATCAGCGAGGGGCCGGACCGCACGGAGCGCCGCGAACTCAACGAGAACGCTCTCCAGATGAGCCAGCCGCTGCACCGGCTGGCACCCGCCGTCGTCACGGCCGTGCGCCAGGAGGCGATGGCGCTCCTCCGTCAGGCCGACCGCACGGGGGAGCTGAGCTGGGACGAGTTCGCCTCGTCCTGGTGGCGTACGGTGCGGCGCGTCATCCTCGGCGAGGGGGCCCGCCATGACGAAACGCTCATCAAGCAGCTCGACCAGCTGCGGCTGGCCGGGAACTGGTCGGTCCTCCAGCCCCGGCGGCGGCAGCTCAGGGACGACTTCACGCGGAGGCTGCGCCAGCACGCTGACGCGGCGGGGCAGGAGACCCTGGCGGGCGCGCTCAGCGAGCTGCCCGCGACCTCACGCGCCGACGCGGTCGGCCAGATCCCGCACTGGCTGTTCGCCTACGACGCCGCCGGAATCGCGGCCATGCGGACCCTGGCGCTGCTCAGCACGCACCGTGAGCAGGAAGCGGAGGCCCGCAAGGAGATCGACACGCAGGACCTGAGCCGACCTCAGACCCTGCCCTTCCTGCGCGCCTGCGTCCTGGAGTCCGTACGGCTGTGGCCGACGACCCCGCTGCTGCTGCGGGAGAGCGTGGAGAGGACCGACTGGCGCGGCGCCACCATCCCCGACCACACGACCTTCCTCATCTACGCGCCGTACTTCCACCGGGCGGAGACGACCGCCGTGCCCTACGGCGACCGCTTCGTGCCCAGCATCTGGCTGAACGGCGAAGCGCGGAAGAACCCGGCGCTGGTGCCGTTCAGCGGAGGCCCAGGAGAGTGCCCTGGGCAGAACATCGTGCTGCTGACCGTGAGCACATGGCTCGGCGCGATGCTCGAAGGCCACGAGTACCTGCTGTGCTCCTCGACCCGGCCCGCCCCCAAGGAGAAGCTCCCGTCAGAGCTCAACCCGTTCGCGCTGGAGTTCTCCGTACGCGCCACGGAATCCGCGGAATCCGCGGAATCCGGAGAGCCCGGAGAGTAGGCAGCACAAGGCAGCGGCCGTCCCGGTGAAGCGGACGGCCGCCTGCCTTCGCCCCTGATGGCGGCCAGCGGATCAGGGTGCGCGCGACGAGGTACGACCAGTGGGTCAGACGAGTGGGTCAAGGGCTCACCGGGCCGCGAGCCGCAGCCTGACCTCCATCTCCTGGTCGCCCGGGATGGCCTTCTCCTCAGCGACGGCGAAGTGCCGTTCCAGCACGTCGCGCACCTTGTGGATGGGCGGATCGGTGCCGTACAGGTCGACGCTCACCGGCTTCGTCAGCCGCGACGAGCGGCCCGCACCGGCGGGCTCACGGGTGTCGACGGTCATCGACCACACCATGGGACGCTCGGACCGGGTGGTCGGCTTGCCCTCGGCGCCCGGCCACTCGTCCGCGGTGGTCGCGGGGAAGGCGGCCTTCAACACGTTGAACACGGCATCCGCGTCGTCCCACTCACAACCGCATACGTGGACGCCGACGCCGGCCGAACTCTGCTCAGTGCTCATGACAGCCGGGTAGCCGCCTGACGGAAGTCAAAACCGATCTCTTCGGCACCGGGCGTATCGCGGGACACGCGCGCGGGACACACACAGGACCCCGCACGCGCGAGTGCGCGCGCGGGGTCCACCGCGCCCTACTCGGCGCCCTGCCCCGTGTCCGGCTTGGTCTCCGGTGTGGCATCCGGCGCGGCGGCCTCCGGGAGCCGGCGGGGATCGAGAGGGCGTACGGCGGGGCCTTGCAGCACCGCGCCGTCCACGCCGAAGCGTGAGCCGTGGCAGGGGCACTCCCAGGTGCGTTCCGCGTCGTTGAAGTGCACCAGACACCCCAGATGGGTGCAGCGGGCGGAGACGGCGTGCGGGGTGCCGGCCTCGTCCCGGTAGACGGCGCAGCGCCTGCCGTTGACGCGTACGACCGCGCCGCCGCCCGGTTCGATGTCGGCCACCGAGTCGACCTGTGAGGGCCGCAGCCGGTCGCCGACGAAGTGCTTGGCCGTCGTCGCCTGGAGGCTGAGCAGGCGTCCGGCCTCGCGGGTGGGGTGCAGCCGTCGCGGATCGTACAGCTCGGCGTGCGGCGACTTCTCGCCGGTGATCCGCGCCGCGAGCAGCCGCCCCGCCATCACACCGTTGGTCATGCCCCAGCCGCCGAAACCGGTGGCGACGTACACATGGTCGGCGCCGGGGTGGAAGGGGCCGACGAAGGGGACCTTGTCCGTGCTGAAGTTGTCCTGCGCGGCCCACCGGTGGGTGATCTCGGCGGTCGGGAAGTGGTCGGCCAGCCAGTCGGCCAGCCGCCGGAAGCGGTCCCCCACCTCGCTGGTGCCCGGCGTGAACTTCTCGCCCGTGACGATCAGCAGGCGGCGCCCGTCACCGTACGGGGCCGTCCGCACCGACCGGGTGCCCCCCTCCGGGGTGATGTACATGCCGTGTGGCGCGTCGGCGGCGGGGAGGGAGGCGGCCACCACGAGTTCCCGGGTGGGCTCCAGCCGGGCGAACATCAGCGCGCGGTCGAACACCGGGTAGTGGGTGGCCACGACGACGTCGCGTGCCACGACCGTCGCCCCGCTCTCGGTCGTCACGCGGCAGGGCGTGCCCTGGCGGAGGCCGGTGACCCGGCTGCGTTCGAACACGCGGCCGCCGTGGGCCCGTAGATCGTCGGCCAGCGCGAGCAGGTACCGGCGCGGGTGGAACTGCGCCTGGTCGGCGACGCGGACGGCGCCGGCGACGGGGAACGGCAGCTCCGTCTCCGTGACGAAGGTCGCGGGCAGCCCGGCCTCCGCCGCCGCTTCCGCCTCGGCGCGGACCGCACCGACCTGGTCGGACGAGGTGACGTAGGTGTAGGCGGGGGCACGCTCCAGCTGGCAGTCGATGCCGAGCTCGGCCGTGACGTCGGCGATCCGGGCGATCGCGTCCTCCTGCGAGGCCGCGTACAGCTGCGCCGCCCGGCGGCCCTGGCTCTCCCGGAGCGGGGCGTAGACGAGGGTGTGCAACGAGGACACCTTCGCCGTGGTGTAACCGGTGACGCCGGTCGCCAGCCGGTCGGCCTCAAGGAGGGCGACGGTCCGCCCGGCGCGGGTCAGCTCCCACGCGGTGCAGATCCCGGCGATCCCGCCGCCGACGACGGCGACATCGACCTCCAGCTCCTCGGGGGCGCTCGGGTAGTCGGTGGCTGCTGTGGTGTCGACCCAGTACGACTCGTCCATGCCGGGCAGTGACGTCATGCGGCGCTCCTTCCTCCCATGGTCTCCTCCCCCGTTCGGCGGTATGCGGCGTGGTTCCACGGAGGGCGGTGTGCGTCGTGCCCCGGCGGGTGATGCGCGGGTTTCCAGGCGGCCGTGTCCGGCGGTCTTCTCTCTCGACGTCTCTCGCGACCGCGTCTCTGTCGGTAGCACGGCCGCCTCACTCTCGCGATGCTGCCGGGTACCCCGGGGTGGTGCTGCCGAAACGCATGGCGCGCGGACCCGGCTGGGCCCCCGGCCGCTGACGCGCACCGCTCCACGAGGGCCCGTCAGTCAGCCGTGTCGTCGTCGCGGCCGGGTCCGCGGTGCTCGGGAGCATGGCCTGCGGGAGTGTGGTGCTCGGGAGTGTGGTGCTCGGGAGTGTGGTGTTCCGGAGTGCGCCGCCGGTGGCTGGTGTCGCACCAGGGGTAGCTGCGGCTGCGCCTGCACGCGCAGATCGCCACCATGAACCGGTCCGAGGTCACCGAGCGGCCATCGGGCAGCGTGACCTGCACCGGACCCTCGACCAGCACGGGGCCGTGGGCGTCGAGAACGACCCGGCGGCGCTGCGGTCCCGCGTGTTCCCCCTCAAGCCCCGATGGGGGCCCGGCTTCGTGTTCAGGCTGTACGTGTTCAGGCTGTACGTGTTCAGGCTGTACGTGTTCAGGCTGTACGTGCGGGCTGATCGGCACGGATGACCACCAACTCCTCTTCTCGCTCTCCGGGCGCGATGAGGCCACGCTCCTCCAACCAGGCGGCCCGGGACCGCAGGACGGGCCCGAAGGGCTGGCGGTGACGGGCCACGACCGAGGACTTCAGGCCGACCTCGCGCAGCATGCGCACCGTCGTCTCCGGTCCGCACAGCGAGGAGTGAACGATCAGCATGACGCCACTGGGGCTGAGCAACCGGGGCGCGGCCAGGCACAGCCGGTTGATGAACCACCGGCCGTCCTCCCCCGCGTCCCAGGCCCGCGCCCGCCCCCTGCCGTGCGGCAGATGGCCGGGGCAGGGCACGTACGGCGGGTTCGCCGTCACCACGTCGAACTGGCGGCTGCCGCGATGGGCCAGGAAGTCTCCCCAGTGGACGCTGACGGGGAGCTTGCCCAACCAGGCGTTGAACCGGGTGGTCAGCACCGCGGACATCGACACGTCCACGGCCTGTACGTGTGCCGCGCCCATGCGCGCCGCGGTCAGGGCGAGCAGCCCGCTGCCCGTGCACACGTCCAGGACGGACGCGTGGGGCGGCGGAGCCGCCCGCAGCAGGGCGTCCCGCAGGAGGTACGAGTCTCCCTGTGGCGTGTAGACGCCGGGTGGTTTCATGAGAAGCACCCCGCCCGGGTACCTCGTGATCACGAAAACAAACGTGGCGGGAGGAGCTGACGGCCTCGCGTGTGGCGCGTCGCGCGCCAACGTTCCCGTCAGCCGCCGACAGCCCCGTCCGGCCCGACAGCCCCATCAGGCACCGACAGTCCCGTCAGGGGCCGACGGTCCCGTCGATGCCCTCCCGCAGGAAGTCGGCGTGGCCGTTGTGCCGGGCGTACTCAAGGATCACGTGCACCATCACCAGGCGCAGCGAGACATGCTCGCCCCACCGGGGCTGGTAGCCGGTCACGTCCAGGGACTGCGCCGCCGCCTCGATCCGGCGCGCGTGCTGGACCTCCGTCTGCCAGGCGGCGAACGCCTCCGCCCGCGTGGCCTGCCGCGCGTCGTACGCCACCTGGTAGTCCCCCTCGTCGGACCACACCAGCGGAATGTCCTCCGCGTTGATCACTTTGCGGAACCAGGTGCGCTCGACCTCGGCCATGTGCCGGACCAGGCCGAGCAGGGACAGCGTCGACGGCGGCATCGACTGCCGGCGAAGCTCCTCGTCGCTGAGGCCGTCGGCCTTGAGCGCGAGCGTCGCACGGTGGAAGTCGAGGTAGGCGCGCAGCGTCTCGCGCTCCCCGGCGCGGTAGGGCGGGCTGACGCGTTCGATGGTCACTGGTGTTCCTTCCTGGGCCAGGACGCGAACCGCCGGAAACCGTACATCAGGGGTGGCTCCGGCTCGCCCTCGAAGGCCAGGCCGACCACCTCGCCGAAGATCACCACGTGGTCTCCGGCCTGCGCGGACTCGGTGATCCGGCATTCGGCGTAGGCGAACGCGTCCTCGGTGAGCACCGGCAGCTTGTTGGTGTCCGTCGGTGCCCACTGGACGCCGGCGAAGCGGTCGCGCTCGGCCGAGGCGAAGACCTCGGCCGCCCGCCGCGCGTTGTGGTGCAGCAGGTTCACCGCGAACCAGCCGCGGTCGATGATGTGCTGGGCCGTGTTGCCGCCCGAGCGCGCACAGACGAGAAGCATGGGCGGCGTCAGCGAGACGCTGCACATCGACGTGCAGGTGAAGCCTTTCGGCTCGCCGTCGCTCATCGTCGTGATGACGGACACGCCAGTGGGAAACGAGCCCATGAGCCGCCGGAACAGGTCCGGGCTGACCGGGGACGCCTCGATGGACTCCTGGAAGGACACTTGGGTGAGCGGTGCTTCGGTCATCTCTCGCGCTTTCAGCTCGCGGCGGGTGAACCCGCTTCGGGGCAGGCTGCCGACGGAACAGCACACCTACTTCTGCTCGACCAGCTCGGGCTCCGCCGACTCCTCCCGCAGGCCGAACCGGTCATGGAAGCGCCGCAGGGGGGCCGGAGCCCACCAGGTGGCGCGGCCGGTGACTGCCATCAGGGCGGGGACAAGCAGGCAGCGGACAAGCGTCGCGTCGACCAGGACGGCCAGCGCGACACCCAGGCCGAGCATCTTGGTGATGGTGATCTGGGACGTACCGATGGCGATCATGACGATGGCGAGGATGAGCGCCGCCGCGGTGATGACACCACCGGTCTTGGACACACCGAAGACGACCGCGCCGCGGTGGTCTCCGGTCTGGTCGTAGTGTTCCTTGATGCGGGACAGCAGGAACAGGCTGTAGTCCATGGACAGGCCGAAGGCCAGGCAGAACATCAGCACCGGCAGGGACGTCTCGATGAAGCCGGTGGCGGTGAAGCCCAGCGCGCCGCTCAGGTGCCCCTCCTGGAACACCCAGACGGCGGCGCCGAACATGGCGGTCAGGCTCAGCGCGTTGAGCACCACGGCCTGGAGCGGCAGCACCACGGAGCCGGTCATCAGGAAGACCATCAGCATGGTGACGACGATGATGAACAGCACCGCGTAGGGCAGCAGGTCGCCGATGGACTTCTGGCTGTCCACGAGCATGGCGGCCTGACCGCCGACCTTCGTCGGGAAGGGTGCGTCGATCGACCGCACATCGGTCACCGCGTCCTGGCTCTCCACCGAGATGTCCTCCACCGAGCGGTCGAGCCAGACCGTCAGATAGCTGGTGCCCGAGACCACCCGGGCCGCGTCGGCGGCCGACGGCTCGCGGTCCAGGGCGCCGTCCCGGTAGCCACCTGCGGGGCTGTCCACCCGGCTGACCTTGGGGAGTTGGGACAGCCGGCTGGCGTACGCGGCGAGGCCGTCCTTGGCCGCGGTCTCGGCGACGATGTCGATGCCGCCGGTCGGGCTGGCCGGAAAGGAGTCGCGGATCGTGTCGTGCACGGCGCGCGGCTCGGCGTGCTCGGCGAGCTGCCGGTCGTCCACCGTGCCGAAGTCGACCTTGAGGAACGGCAGGCCGAGGAGGACCAGCAGCACCGTGACAGACACCGTCACCAGCGGCCCCTTGCGCATCACACCGCCGGTGAAGGCGCCCCAGCGCCGGTCCGCCGCACCCCTCCCGCCGCGCCGCAGCACCCGCAGGGAGTTGACCCGCTTGCCGAGGAGCAGCAGCAGGGCGGGCAGCACGGTCAGGGCGGCGAGCGCGGCCAGCAGGACGACGGAGATGCCCGCGTATGCGAACGACCGCAGGAAGTAGAGGGGGAAGATGAGCATCGCGGACAGCGAGATCGCCACCACGAACGCGGAGAACAGCACGGTACGGCCGGCCGTGCGCAGCACCGTGCCCAGCGCCGTGGACGGGTCCGGGTCCCGTTCAAGCTCCTCGCGGAACCTGCGGACGATCAGCAGGGCGTAGTCGATGGCGAGGCCGAAGCCGAGGGCGGTCGTCAGGTTCTGCGCGAAGATCGAGACGTCGGTGAACTGGGTGATGCCCATCAGTACGGCGTTGGTGCCCATGATGGCGACCACGCCGATCACCAGCGGCAGCAGCGCGGCGATGACGCTGCCGAAGGCGAGGAGCAGGATGACCAGCACGATCGGCATGGCGATCATTTCCGACTTCACCAGGTCGTCGGCGGTCTGTTCCTGTGCCTCGTTGCGCACGGCGACCGTGCCGCCGATGGAGACGTCCAGGCCGTCGACGTCACCGTGGTAGCGCGGCCTCAGCCGGTCGAGGACCTTGCCCGCCTCGGTCTCGTCGCCCTTGATGTGGGCGACGATCAGGGCGTGCCCGCCGTCTTCGGCGCGCAGCGCCGGGTTCTTGGTCTGCCAGTACGACAGGACACCGGTGACGCCCTTCTCGGCCGCCAGCCGCCGGGCCAGCGCGGTGCCCTGCCGCGCGGTCCCCGGGTCGTCGGCCGTCCCGTCCACCAGCAGGACGAGGTTGGGCCGACTCGCCGGGAACTTCGCGTCCATCACCTCCGCCGCCTTGCTCGACTCCGCGGCCGGGTCCTCGGTGCCGCCGAGCTGCAACCGGTCGGTGAGGCCGCCGCCGACGAGCACGGCGGCGATCAGCACGAGCAGGGTGCAGGACAGCAGCAGCCGGGGGCGGGCGGAGATCCGCAAGAAGAGAGACATCAATACCGCCGTTTCAGTCGGGGTGTCGGAGGGGGGTCAGGACGCGTGCGCTGCCGTCGGTCAGGGCTTGGTGACGGCGAAAATGAAGACCGAACCGAACTTCTTCAGCTTGTAGTTGGTGAAGCCGACCTTCTCCAGGTCGCTGTGCAGGGTGGTCAGGTCGGTGCGGCGGATGCCGGTCAGCTGGACGCCGATGCGGCTGCTGGTGCGGTCGTTGAGCGCGAAGGTGCTCGCCGAGTACACGCCGCCGGGCTTGAGCAGCCGGTACACCTCGCGGTAGGCGGCCACCGGGTCGGCGTACAGGTGGAGCGAGCCCGCGTTGTTGACGCCGTCGAACGTCTCGTCCTGGAAGGGCAGTTTGCGGATGTCGCCGCGGACGAACTCGACGTTGGGCCGCCCGACCGTCTCCTTCACCGACGCCTTGAGCATCTCCACCGAGATGTCGAGGCCGACGACGGTGGCGTTCGGCAGCGCTCCCGCCATCTCGTCGGTGAAGTGGCCGCCGCCGCAGGAGAGGTCGAGCCACGCTCCGCCGCGCTGCTCGCCCAGCTCCAGCCACTCGCGGTAGATCTCGAACTCCTCCTCGTAGCTCGGGATCTTGTTGCCGAACCCGGCGAAGAGCCGCGCGAAGAAGGGGCGCATGGCCAGCTCGTAGAGCCGGACGAACTGCTTGCTCTCCATCATCTTCTGCGCGGTGGTCGGGGCGGCCGGGTCCGGCTTGCCCTCTTCGCGGATCATGTCCACGAAGCCCGCGGCCTCCACCGGGGAGACACGGGCGCACGAGACGCAGGTGTAGCTCTGCGGCGAGCTGAGCTTGACGGTTCCCGAGCACTCCGGGCAGCCGAGGAGATCCGACAGCTGGACCTGCATGTAATTCTCCCTCTGTGTTCGTTCCTGCCGGTGCCGCCCGCGCGGTCCCGGCGTGGGGGTGATCAGGCGCCGCCCGCGCGGGCGACGCGGCGCGCGTCAGTGGTCGCGCGGTCCCGCGTCCAGGGCGAGGTCGCCGATGAGCTTGGCCAGCTGGTCGACGTAGGGCGTGGTGAGCATGGTCAGGTGGTCTCCGGGTGTCTCGCGCACCTCGACGGGGCGTGCCGAGAACCGGCCCCAGCCGCGTGCCGGGTCGTCCAGCGTCCAGGCCAGGTCCGCGGGCGGCACGTTGTCCTGGTGCAGGTCGGCGGCGCGGAAGAAGGTCAGGGTGCCCTCGTAGGGCTTGCTGGGCGTGTAGAGGCTGCGCTGGTCGGCGATGTAGGCGCGGATGAAACCGCGCAGCTGGGTGTCGTCGTATTCGGGCGGCAGCACCCCGTGGGCGGCGAGGACCCGGCGCAGGTACGGGATCTGCTCGTCCTCGGGGAGCGCGGCGATCTCCGCTCCCGCGTCACCCAGGTCCCGCTTGAAGATCCGCTCGAAGACGCGCACCAAGGTGGCGAGCCAGCTGGCCTGCTCCCAGTCGTCGGTGTGCTTCTGCCGCTCGGGCAGCGGCGCTGTGGTGTCGAGCAGCCCGACCAGGTCCACCCGGTGGCCCAGCTTCCGCAGCCGCGCGGCGAGTTCCATGGCGATGTGGCCGCCGAAGGAGTGGCCGACGAAGCGGTACGGGCCTTCGGGCTGGGTTTCCAGCAGTGTGTCGAGGTAGCGGTCGGCCAGCTCGGAGACGAGTGTCTCGGCCGCGATGTCGTCGGTGAACAGCGGTTGCAGGCCGTAGACGGCCAGCTCCTGGGGCAGCCTGCTGACGAGCTCGTGGAAGTAGACCAGGTTGCCGCCCGCGCCGGGCAGCAGGAACAGCGGGAACTCGCCGCCAGGCCGCAGCCGGATCAGCGACTCGCGCGCGGTGTCCACGTCGTTGACGAGGAGCCGGCCGAGCTGGGCGATGGTCGGTCCCTGGAACAGTGCGGCCAGCGAGAGCCTGCGGCCGAACTGCCGCTCCACCTCGGCCAGCAGCATCACCGCGAGCACCGAGTTGCCGCCCAACTGGAAGAAGCTGTCGTGGACGCCGATGGACTTCTGGCCAAGCACCTCCTCCCACAGCACGGCGAGCCGCATCTCGGTGACGCCGCGCGGCGCCGTCCACTCGGTGCCGGGACGGTCCGCCAGCGACGGCTCGGGCAGTGCCTTGCGGTCCACCTTGCCGTTGGGGGTGTACGGCAGTTCGGTGAGCACCTGCGTGGACGCCGGGAGCATGTAGCCGGGCAGTCGCCGGGCGAGGTGGTCGCGCAGCGCGGCGGGATCGAGCTCGGCGCCGGGGCGGGCGACCACGTAGCCGGAGATGCGCCGGTCGACGCCGTCGCCGTGCACGGTGGCCGCGGCCTGCGCCACGTCCGGGTGGGAGCCGAGCGCCGCTTCGATCTCGCCGAGCTCGATGCGGTAGCCGCGCACCTTGACCTGGTGGTCGGTGCGGCCGATGAACTCCAGGCTGCCGTCGGGGCGGTAGCGGACGAGGTCGCCGGTGCGGTACATGCGGGCACCGGTGGTGTCCGGCGCGGCGAACGGGTCGGTGACGAAGCGTTCCGCCGTCAGCTCGTCGCGGCCGAGGTATCCACGGGCGACACCGGCTCCGGCGATGTGGAGTTCGCCGGGCACACCGACGGGCACGGGGTGGCCCACCGGGTCGAGAACGTACAGCGCGGTGTTGGCGATGGGGCGGCCGATGAGCGCCGTTCCCCCGGGGTCGACGCGGTGGGTGGAGGACCAGATGGTGGTCTCGGTCGGCCCGTACATGTTCTGCACCCGGGCACCGGTCAGTTCGGTGAGCCGGGCGGCGAGTGTCGCGGGCAGTTCCTCGCCGCCGAGCAGCAGCAGCCGCAGCCGGGCCAGCGCCTCCTCGCCACCGGGCTCGGCCATGATCATGGCGGCCTGGGACGGGGTGCACTGGAGGCTGGTGACCTGGTGCTTGCCGATGAGTTCGGCGACGGAGAGCCCGGCGTCCCCACCGGCCACCGCGCCCCGCGCCGCGTCCTGGGGGCGGGTGGCGTGCTCGTCGCGCGCCTCGGCCAGCAGCGGCAGGGCGTCGAGCACCATGTCGTCGGCGACGCCGAAGTCGATGAGGCAGGCCACCTCGTCCACGCCCGCGTCGGCGATGGTGTCCAGCGTCCGCGCCACCCGCTCGGCGGTGCCGAACAGCGCGGCCGTCTCGTGGTAGCGGTCGAAGGCGTGGTCGAGGAGGGTGCGCATGTCGTCCTCGGGCAGCGCCTTGAGGTCGTCGCCGAAGCCCAGCGTCTTCGCCAGGTTGCCGATCAGGCCCAGGGACGACGCCAGGTACTCCTGGAACGGGCCCCGGACGGTCTCGCGTACGGTCTCGGGGTCGTGGCCGAGGAAGGTGTGCGCCATCAGCGTCACCCGCCCGGGTCCCTCGTGTCCGGCCTCGGCCCTGGCCTGCCGGTAGATCCCGATCTTCTCGGCGAGCTGGCCGAGGTCCTGGCCGAGCAGGTGGGTGAGGATGTTGCTGCCGGACTCGCCCGCCGCCCGGAAGGTGTCGGGGCTGCCCGCGGCCGTCACCCATATGGGCAGGTGCGGCTGGACGGGCCGGGGCAGCGGGCGGACGGTGACCGGGTCGCCGACGCCGTTGGGGCGTTCGACGCAGCCGCCCGCCCACAGCGAGCGCAGCGTCTCCACGCCGGAGAGCATGACCTCCTTGCGCTCCGCGTAGTTGTCCGGCGCGAGGACGAAGTCGTCCGCCTGCCAGCCGGAGGCGACGGAGATGCCGACCCGGCCGCCGGAGATGTTGTCGACGACGGACCACTCCTCGACCACCCGCAGCGGGTCGTGCAGCGGGAGGACCACACTGCCCGCGCGGATCGCGACGCGTTCGGTGACGGCCGCGATGGCGGCCCCGGCCACGGAGGGGTTGGGGTAGATGCCACCGAAGGCGTGGAAGTGCCGCTCGGGGGTCCACACCGCCTCGAAGCCGTTCCTGTCGGCGAACTTGGCGCCCTCAAGCAGCAGCCGGTAGGCGCCCCGGGCGGACAGCCCCTCGGTGACGGTGGCGCTGGAGAAGTAGAACAGGCTCAGATCGGCGACCTTGCCGGGCCGCCGGTCGGTGGAGGGCCCGGTAGTGGGCTCGGGGTCGGCCTGGAGCACGACCGTCGAGCCGTGGGTGAGCGTCCAGATCAGTTCGAGCACGGAGATGTCGAAGGAGACGGTGGTGACGCCCAGCCAGGTCCCGGCCGCCTCGGCGCCGAACTCCTCGGTCATCGCGGCGCAGAAGTTGACCACGTTGCGGTGCTCGACCATGACGCCCTTGGGGCGGCCGGTCGATCCTGAGGTGTAGATGACGTACGCGAGGTCCGCCGCACCGGCGGCGGGCACGTCGGCGGAGGCGGTGACGGGCTCGGTGGGGCGCTCGGTCTCAAGGTCGAGGTCGTCCAGCCGGACGACGTCCGTGCCCGGCGGGAAACCGGTCGTGGCGGCCGTGGCCGAGTCGGTGAGGACCAGCGGCGCACCGGCGTCGCGGAGGATGAAGTCGTTGCGGTCCGCGGGCGCCGCCGGGTCCAGCGGTACGTAGGCGGCACCGGACTTCAGGACCGCGAGCAGCGCGACCACCAGGTCGGGGGTGCGCGGCAGGCACAGCCCGACGAGCGTGCCCGGGCCCGCGCCGCGGGCGCGCAGCATCGCGGCGAGGCGGGTCGCGGCCGTGTCGAGCGCGGCGTAGCTGAGGGTGCGCTCGCCCTGGATGACCGCCGCCAGGTCCGGGGCGGCCGCGGTCTGCCGCTCCACGAGGGCGTGCACCGTGGACTCGGGCACCGGCAGCGCGGTGGCGTTCCACTCGGTCAGCAGCCGTTCGCGTTCGGCGCCGGTGAGCAGCGGCAGCTGGGCCAGGGCGGTCCCGGGCGCGGCGAGGGCCGCTTCGAGCAGGGTGTGCCAGTGGCCGACGAGGCGCCGGGCGGTGGCCGCGTCGAACAGGTCGGTGGCGTACTCCAGGCCGCCGTGCAGCCCGTCCTCGTCCTCTTCGGCGATGAGGGTCGTGTCGAACTTCGCGGTGCCGGTGTGCACTTCCTCCAGTTCGCTGGTCAGCCCCGGCAGGGTGAAGATGTCGTCGGCCGCGTTCTGGAAGATGAACATGTGCTGGAACAGCGGGCTGTAGCTGAGCGCGCGTTCCGGCTGGAGCACCTCGACCAGCTGCTCGAACGGCAGGTCCTGGTGGTCGAAGGCGGCCAGTGAGGTGGCGCGCACCCGGTCGACGAGGTCCCCGAACGTGGGGTCCTGGCCGGTCCCCACGCGCAGCACGACGGTGTTCACGAAGAACCCGATGAGCGGTTCGACCTCGGGCCTGGCCCGCCCCGCGACGGGTGAGCCCACCGCGAAGTCGGTGCTGCCGCTGAGCCGGGACAGCACCGCCGACCACGCGGCGAGCAGCACCATGAACGGGGTGACCCCGCGTTCCCTGGCGAACGCGCGCACCGCGTCGCGCAGTCCGACGGGCAGCCGGTACGGCTCGACCGCGCCCCGGTAGGACTGCGTGGTGGGCCGGGGCCGGTCGGCGGGCAGGTCGAGCAGCGCGGGCAGGCCCGCCAGCTCGCGCTCCCAGAACGTCACCTCGTCACCCAGCGCGGCGGGCGCCAGGTGGGTGCGCTGCCAGGCCGCGTAGTCGGCGTACTGCACCGGGAGTTCGGCGAGCCGGCCGGCTTCCGCGCCGTCCGCCTGGTCTGCTGTGGTGTACGTGCCGTACAGCGCGCACAGCTCGCGGTACAGGACGCCGAGTGACCAGCCGTCGGCGCAGATGTGGTGGACGGACAGCAGGAGATGGGCGCGGCCGGGTGTCTCGGGGACGAGGGTGGCGCGCAGCAGGGGGCCGCTGTCCAGCGCGAAGGGGCGCCTGGATTCCGCACGGGCCAGTGCCTCGACGCTCTCGCCGGGGGCGAGCCGGTGTTCCGGCAGGGGGACCTCGGACGCGTCGAGGATCTCGGCGTACGGCTGTTCGCCGCCGGAGCGCACCACGGTGCGCAGCGCCTCGTGGCGGCGTACCACCTCGGTCAGCGCGCGGCGCAGCGCGGCCACGTCCAGGTCGCCGTCCAGGGTGACGCGGCCGGAGAGCACATAGGCCGCCGCGCCCGACTCGGGCAGCATCTCGGCCATCACCCACATGCGCTGCTGGCCGTAGGACAGGGGAAGCTTGCCGGTGCGCTCGATACGGCTGACGGGCGGCCGCTCCTTGCCCCGGCCCGCGCCGAGCAGGGAGATCAGGGCGTCGCGGTGGGCCTTGAGCTCGGCGCGCAGCGCGTCGTCCAGGGCGCCGGGCGGGGCGCTGAAGCGCAGCCGCCCGCCGTCCTCCCAGAGCCGGATGTCGCGGGCCCGCAGCTCAGCGAGCAGTTCGACGGGCGTTGTCACAGCTCTCCCTCTTCCCTGGCTTCGGCGGTGCCGGAAGCGTGCGCGGTGTCGGTGGGGGCGGCGGCCCAGGTCAGCGCGTCCACGGTGCGTGCGATCCCGGCCACGGTCGGGTGGGCGAACAGCAGCTGTGCGGTGAGTTCGACGCCGTGTTCCTCGCTGAGGCGCAGCGCGGCGCGGGTCGCCGCCAGCGAGTGGCCGCCCAGGTCGAAGAAGTTGGTGTCGGCGCCGACACGTGCGATGTCGATACCGAGGACGTCGGCGACCGCGGTGGCCACCGACTTCTCGGTGGGCGTGGTGGGTGGTGCGGTGGCGGCGGCGCGCTGCTCGGGTACGGGGAGTTCCCTGCGGGCCACCTTGCCGGTGCTGGTGGTGGGCAGGGCGCTCATCGGCACGACGGTGGCGGGGACCATGTACTCGGGGAGCGTCTCCGCGCACGCCCTGCGCAGTTCCTCGGCGTCGAACCGGTCGGCGTCCGCGGGCACCACCCAGGCGATCAGCCGCCGCTGGGCGGCGTCGTCGCCGCGTGGCTCGGCGACGGCGGCGGTGACACCGGGGTGGCGCAGCAGGGCGGCCTCGATCTCGCCGAGTTCGACGCGGAACCCGCGGATCTTGACCTGGTTGTCGGTGCGGCCCAGGTACTCGATCTCGCCGTCGGCGCGGTAGCGGGCGAGGTCACCGGTGCGGTACATCCGCTCGCCCGGCCGGAACGGGTCGTCCACGAACCGCTCCGCGGTCAGATCGTCCCGGCCCAGGTAGCCGCGGGCCAGGCAGTCGCCCGCCGCGTACAGCTCGCCCGTAACCCCCGCGGGGACGGGTTCGCCGTGCGCGTCGAGCAGGTAGATCCGGGTGTTGTCGACGGGGCGGCCGATGGGTGGCAGCCGGGGCCAGCCGGAGGGCGGCCCTGTGAGGGTGTGGGCGGTGACCACGTGGGTCTCGGCGGGGCCGTACTGGTTGTGCAGCCTCGCCCCGGTGTGCTCGAAGAAGGCCCGCACCTCGTCGGTGACGTGGAGCTGCTCCCCGGCGGTGAACACGTCGCGCAGTCCGGTCGGCCAGCTGCCGCGTGCGGCGGCGACCTCGGCGAGCTGCTGGAGCGCCACGTACGGCAGGAACAGCCGGGTGACGCGCTGGTCGCGCAGGAGCGGCAGCAGCCGGGTGGCGTCGCGGCGCAGCTCGTCGTCGACGAGGACGAGGGTGGCGCCCGCCGTCCACGTGGCGAACGTCTCCTGCACGCTGACGTCGAAGTGCGGCGGCGTGAACTGGAGTACGCGGTCGTCAGCGGTGAACGGGGTGGTGCGGGCCTGCCAGGCGAGGAGGTTCGCGAGCGCGCCGTGGCGCATGGCGACGCCCTTGGGGCGGCCGGTGGAGCCCGAGGTGTGGATGGTGTACATCAGGTCGTCGCGGCCGGTCGCCGCGTCGGCGGTGGCCGTTTCCCCGGCCCACTCCAGCTCGTCGAGCCGCAGCGCCTTCGTGCCCGGGGGCGCGGCCACCTCGGTGTCGCTGAGCAGCACCTGGCAGGCGGCTTCGGTGAGGATGCCGGCGACCCGCTCGGCGGGCTGGCCCGGGTCCAGCGGTACGTAGCAGGCCCCGGCCTTGAGGATGGCCAGCATGGCCACGCAGGCGCGCGGTGAGCGCCGCGCGTGCAGGGCGACGAGTGCGCCGGGGCCCACGCCGTGGCCGCGCAGCAGCTGGGCGAGCTGCCCGGCCTGGGTGTGGAGCTCGGCGTAGCTGAGCGCGTGGTCACCCGCGACGACGGCGACCGCGTCGAGGGTCGCGGCGGCCTGCTCGGCGACGCACTGGTGCGGCGGCCGGTCCAGGTCGGTGTCCCTGGCGGTGGCGTTGCGGCCTTCCACCAGCTCGGCACGCTGCTCGGGGGCCAGGAGCGGCAGCCGGGAGACGGCGGTGCCGGGCCCGGCGAGTGCGGCGTGCGTCAACTGCTGGAAGGAGTCGGCTATGCGGCGCGCCGTTGCGGCGTCGAACAGGTCACTGGCGTACTCCAGCTGGCACGCCAGGCGGTCGCCCTGGTCCTCCACGAACAGGGTCAGGTCGAACTTGGAGGTGCCGCTGTGCAGGTCCTCCGGGGTCGCCGTGACGTCTCCCATCCGGATGTCGCGGTACGGCGTCTCGTAGTACGTGAGCATGTTCTGGAAGACGGGCGCGTGGCTGAGGGAGCGTTCCGGCTGGAGTTCGGCGACGATCCGCTGGAACGGCACGGCCCGCTGCTCGAACCCTTCGAGGAAGGTGTGCTGCACCCGGTCGAGGAGCTCGGCGAACGTGGGGTCGCCGGACAGGTCGACCCGCAGCGGCAGGGTCCCGATGAGGAAACCGACGACGGACTTCGCCTCGGGGCGCTCCCGGTCGCTGACCGGCGTGCCGATCACGAGGTCCTCGGCGTGCGCGTACCGGCCGAGGACCGCCGCCCAGCAGGCGAGCAGCACGACGTACGGGGTGACCCGGTGCGCCGTGGCCACCTCGGCGAGCCGTGCGGTGTCCCGCTCGCCGAACGTGAACCGCTCGACGGCGCCCTGGAAGGACTGCCGGGCGGGCCTGGTGCGGTCGGTGGGCAGTTCGAGCAGCGGGGGCGCGTCGGCGAGCCGCTGCCGCCAGTACGCGTTCTGCCGGTGCGCGGTGACCGGTGACAGCGCCTCGCGCTGCCACCCGGCGACGTCGGCGAACTGCACGGACAGCGGCGGCAGCGCGGCGAGTCCGGCGTCCGCCTCGTACAGCCGGAACAGTTCCTTGAAGACGACGGCCAGTGATCCGGCGTCGGCGATGATGTGGTGCACGGTGAGCACCAGGTAGGCCGAGTCAGGGCCTGTGGTGAGCAGCGTGGCGCGCAGCAGGCGGCCCTTGGACAGGTCGAACGGGGTCCGCGCCGACTCGACGGCGACCCGGGCCAGTTCGGCCTCGCGCTCCGCTTCGGGCAGGCCGCTGAGGTCGGCCCGCGTGACGGCGAGTGGCTGCGCGGGCAGTACGACCTGCTCGGGGGTGCCGTCCGCACCGGTACGGAAGGCGGTACGCAGCGCCTCGTGCCGTTCGGTGAGGCGGGTCAGGCAGGCGACGAGCAGGTCGGGCTTCAGCGGCCCTTCGAGTCGTACGCCGCCGCTGAGCACATACGTCGGCTGGTGCCCCTCCAGCTCGTCCAGCAGCCACAGCGCCTCCTGACTGGCGGCGAGCGGGAAGGCCCGCCCGTCGCGGGGCAGCGGCGTGATGGCGGTCGCTGCGTTCCGCTCGGCGCGCAGATGCGCCAGCAGCTCCGGCTTGGCCGCGCGCAGCGCGTCCCGCAGCGCGGGGGTGAGGGCGCCGCCGGGGGCGGAGACCTTCAGCTCCTCGCCTTCGAGGGTGACCCGGACGCGGGCGGCGGTGAGGGTGTCGAGGAGGGCGGCCAGTTCCGCGGCCGGTCCCCCGGGGCCCGCCGGTGGCGGCCCGGCGGGTGGGGTCTGGGTGGGGTCGGGCGTGACGGTCACAGGGTGAATTCCTCTCGCTCCTCGGCGGCGTCGTCCAACTCGTCGGCGAGCAGGGTGAGGACGTGCCCCGCGAGTTCCTCGACGGTGGGGCCCTGGAGCAGCCGTACCAGCGGGACGACGATGCCGAGTCCGGCCTTGATGCGGTTGCGCAGGTCGAGCGACATCAGCGAGTCCATGCCCATCTCGACGATGGGCTGCTGCCGGTCGATGTCCTCGGCGTTCGCGCGCAGCACGTGGGCGAGGCGCCCGGTGAGGTAGTCGGCGACGATGGCCGTCCGCTCCTCGGCGGACGCCTGCGCGCACCGCTCCAGCAGTTCCGACGCGGCGCCGTCCCCGGCGTCCGAGGCGAACTCGGCGAACTGCGCGGTCTGCTGGGCCTGCGGGAACGCGGCGAGGAGGCCGGGCCAGTCGAGCCTGGCCACGGTCACCTGCGCCGGGTCCTGGTCCAGCACCCGGTCGAAGACCTCCAGGCCCTCGGTGGGCGTCATGCTGCCGACGCCCACCCGGCTGAGCTGGTCGAGGCCGTCTTCGCGTACGGCGAGTCCGATCTCGTTCCACGGGCCGTAGCCCAAGGCGACGGCGGCCCGGCCCGCTGCCCGCCGGTGGTGGGCGAGCGCGTCGAGGAAGGAGTTGGCGGCGGCGTAGTTGGCCGCGCCGACCCCGACCGGGCCGACGACGGCCGGGAGCGCGGAGATCAGGAGGAACAGCCGCGCGTCACCGAAGACCCGGTGCAGGTTCCAGCCGCCGGACACCTTGGGCGCTGCCACGGCACGCAGCCGCTCCGGCTCCAGGCCGCTGAGCATCGAGCCCTCCACGACACCGGCGAGGTGGATGACGCCGGTGACCGGGGGCAGCCCGGCCTCGGTGAGCCCTGTGCGCAGCCTGGCCACCTCCTGGGGGCTGGCCACGTCGGCGGGCGCGACATGTACGCGTGCGCCGAGCGCGGTCAGCTCCTCGACCGCGGCGCGCTGCGTCTCGTTCACGATCCCCCGCCTGCCGGTGAGCAGCAGGAACCTGGCTCCCCTGGCCACGGCCTGGCGGGCCAGCGCGAGGCCGATGTCACCGAGGCCGCCGGTGAGGAGGTACGTGCCGTGCGGGTCCAGCCGGGGCGGCAGTTCGACGGCCTTGGACAGTTCGGTGGCGCGCACCAGGCGGGGGGCGAGCGCGCGCGGGCCGCGCAGGGCGAGCTGGTCCTCGGACCGGTCGCCGGTGAGGATCGCGGCCAGCAGTTCGGCGGGGCACTCGGCGACCGGGTCGAGGTCGACCAGGCCACCGGACAGCTCGGGGTGCTCGGCGGCCAGCACCCGGCCGAGCCCCCATACCGGCGACTGGAACACGCCGGAGGCGGTCACCGCCGTGTCCGCGGCGGGCTGGGCGCCCCGGGTCAGCAGCCAGATCCGGCCGCAGCGGGTGGGGTCGTCCAGCTCAAGGGCGCCGCGTACGAGTTCGAGGACGGACTCGGTGGCGGCCTGCCCGGCGGCCTCGACCTGGCTGGTCTCGGCGTCGGGCAGGTCGGGGGCGGCCAGCGGCGCCAGCATCGCCACGCCGCTGAGCGGGCCCTCGGCGAGGGCCGTGTACAGCGCCCGGCGCACCTGCCCGGCGTCGCTGCCGTCGGCCACGGCGGTCTCGGGCCGGTGTCCCGCCGCGGTCAGCGCGGCCGCCAGCGTGTGACCGGGGCCCGCCGGGTCGGCGGAGTCGGCGACGATGAGCCAGCGGCCTGCCTCCGCCGCCTCGGGGTCCGGCTCCGGCACGGGGACGCCGACCCAGTCGGTGCGGTAGCACAGCTCGCCCACGTCACCGCGCTCGCCGCCCACCTCCACCATGCGCATGCGCAGCGACTGCGCCTCGGCGACCAGGCCCTCGGCGTCGAACAGCCGGACGTCGGCGACGAGTTCGCCCTCGGGCTCCACCGCCGGTGTCCTGATGACGTGGGAGTAGAAGACGCCGCTGGGCCTGCGGTGCAGCCGCAGCCCGCGCACGCCGATCGGCAGTGCGAGCGTGCCTCCCCCGTCGAGCGCGCCCGGGGCGAGCGCGCCGAGCAGCAGGAACGCGTTGTCCAGCAGCGCCGGGTGGAACTCGTAGCGCTCGGCGTCCGCCTCCTGCGGGAAGTGCAGCCGCCCCAGGACCTCGCCGGGGCCCACCCACAGCTCGTCCAGGCAGCGCATCGCCGGTCCGTACTCGGCGCCCGCCGTCTCCACCCGGTCGAAGAAGCCCCCGGCGTCGACCGGCGTCACACACCGGGTCCTGATCAGTTCGGGGTCGTCGTCCCAGGCCGGGGCGGGCGCGGCGGTGCCGTCTCCGGTGGTGCCTTCCCCATCGCCGTCGGTGCCACCGGTGACATCGCGTACGGACCGCACCGGCACGAACGGCCGCAGCCCGGCCGCGCCGCGCACCTCCGGGTCGTTCTCGGCGAGTTCGCGCAGCTGGTTGAGGTACGGGAGGGCCGCGAGCACCTGTTCGGTGGGCGGGCCGAAGTCCAGCAGGCAGGCGACCTCGTCCACGCCGATCGCCGCGAGACGCCTGGTCAGCGGCAGGCACGACTCGGGCGAGCCGATCAGCGAGCGCGAGGTGGCGAACCGCTCGTAGAGGAAGCCGACGAACTGCGTCAGCTCCTCCTCGGGCAGTGTCGTGATGTCCACGTCCTGGTCGCGGCTGCGCGCCAGGCCCTTGAGCAGGCCCAGGTTGCCCTTGAGGTAGGTGCAGTAGGGGTCGCGCGCCAGTTCCTGGGTGTGCTCGGGGTCCTCGCCGACGAAGGTGTGCATCATGACGGTGACCTGGCCGGCCTCGGGGTCGAACCCGGCGTCGGCACGCGCCTTGCGGTAGATCGCGATGCGCTCGGCGAGACCTTCCACACCCTGGTCGAGCAGGTGGGTGAGGAGGTTGACGCCGTTGCGGCCCGCCTTGGCGAAGCTCGCCGGTGAGCTGGCGGCGGTCAGCCACACCGGCAGCTCGGGCTGGAGCGGCCTGGGGTAGGTGCGGGCCCTGATCGTCTTGCCGGTGCCGCTGGTGACGGGTATCTGCTCACCGCGCCACAGCGCGCGGACCATCGGCACGGCCTCGTCCATGTGGTCGTTGCGCGCGCCGTACCGGTCGGGGAAGAAGGCGAAGTCGTCCGGGTTCCAGCCGGAGGCGAAGGAGATCCCGGCCCGGCCGCCGGACAGGTTGTCCACGACCGCCCATTCCTCGGCGACCCGCAGCACGTTGTGCAGTGGAAGCACCACGCTTCCCGCCCGCAGACCGATCTTGCTGGTCTCCCTGGCGAGCGCGGCCGACAGCACTGCCGGGTTGGGGTAGAGCGAGCCCAGCTGGGTGAAGTGGCGCTCGGGCACCCAGATGTTGAGGAAGTCGTTCTCGTCGCCGTACCGCGCGCTCTTGACGAGCAGGTCGTAACGGTCGGCCCCGCTCAGTGAGTTCTCGTCGCTGGCGAAGAACATCAGGCTGAACCTCATGACGTGCTTCCCCCGTTCTCCGCGTGAATCGCCGGTTGTCGGCTTCTGACCAGTCGTGCGGTGGCGTGCCGGGTCCAGCCGGACCCGTCGTCCTCGCCCCGGCTGTGGACGCTGAAGGCCAGCGCCTCACCGGGATCGCCGTGCAGCGCGACCTGGACGACGCGCCCGCTGTCCGGTGGCACGCCGAGGACGCTGTGGTACTCGATGTCCCGCAGGTGGTAGCGGGCGTCGGGCGTGAGATCACGGGCCGCCGCCAGCGCCATCTCGATGTAACTGGTGCCGGGGGCGACGACCTGGCCCTGGATGCGGTGGTCGTCGAGGACGGAGACCTGCGACCTGGACAGCACCCGCTGCCACAGCCGGCGGTCCGGATCGTCGGCGATCTCCGGCAGCCGCCGGCCGAGCAGCGGATGGCGCCCGGCGCCGCCCGCCGCCGCGTCCGGGTGGGCGCGGGCCTTCGGCGCGGCTCCGCTGGCGAGCGTCGGCAGCTCGTCGGGCAGCCAGAGCCTGCGGCGCTGGAACGGGTAGCCCGGCAGGGTGACGCACCGGACCTGTCCCGCCCCGTCGGCCGGGGTACGGCCCCGCTGTGCGGCGGTGAGGTCCACCGCCACTCCGGCCGTCCACAGCGCGCCGAACGCCTGCGCCAGCGTGCGCGGGGCGGGCCGGGCTCGGCGCATGGAGCTGACCCACAGGCCCGTCTCCGCGACCCGCTTGCCGCCTCCGGCCGCCTCCTTCGCGATCCGCTTGGCCAGCGGCGCGAGGACCGCGTCGGGCCCGATCTCGATCCCGGCGGCGCAGCCCTCGGCGAGCAGGGTGCCGACGCTGTCGCCGAACCGCACCGTCTGCCGCAGCTGGTCCACCCAGTAGTCGGCGGTGGCCATCCGGGGCCCGGCGAGCCTGCCGGTGAGCGAGGACACCAGGGGCAGCTGCGGCGCGCGCGGCGTCAGCGTCTCGGCGACCTCGCGGAACGCGTCGAGTACGGGGTCCATCAGGGGTGAGTGGAAGGCGTGCGAGACCTGCAACTCGTTGGAGAGGTGGCCCTGTGCGGCCAGCGCGTCGCTGACCGCGGCGACCGCCTTGGCGGTACCGGAGACCACCACGTCGTCGGGCCCGTTGACGGCCGCGAGCGACGCCTGGTCCTCGTATCCGGCGAGCGCGGCGAGCACCAGCTCCTCCCCGGCCCGCACCGCGCGCATCGCGCCGCCCGGGGGCAGCCGCTGCATGAGCCGGGCGCGGGTGCCGAGCAGTGTCAGCGCGTCCTCAAGGGTGAAGACCCCGGCGAGGCAGGCGGCGACGTACTCACCCACGCTGTGTCCGGCCAGGCACGTCGGCTCCACGCCCACCGAGCGCCACAGCGCCGCCAGCGCGTACTCCACCGCGAAGATCGCGGGCTGGGCGAACTCGGTCTTCGCGAGGGCGTACGCGTCGTCGATGACCTCGTGCAGGTCGAAGCCGAACCGCTGGCGCAGCACGTCGGCGCAGCGGTCGAACGCCTCCCGGTACACCGGCCAGGCGCGGTAGAGCGCGCCGCCCATGCCCGGGTGGTGGGAGCCCTGCCCGGTGAAGAGGAAGGCGGTGGCGGGGGCGCCGCGCCCGGCCTTGCCGCGCGCGGCGTCGGCGCGCGGCCTGCCCTGCTCGGCGTACTTGCGCAGGGTCCGGCCCGCCTCGTCGAGGCTGGCCGCCGTGACGGCCAGCCGGTGGGTCAGCGCGCTGCGTCCGGTGTGGGTGGTGTACGCGATGTCGGCCAGTGAAGCACCGCCCAACGGGCCGCCCACGGCTTCGGCTTGGGTGGGTTGGGTGGCGCGACCGAGCCAGTCGGCGTAGCGGCCCGCCAGTTCCTGGAGCGCCTGCGGGGTACGCGCCGACAGGGCCAGCAGCTCGGGGTCGGCGTCCCCGTCCTCCGGCGCGGCAGCGGTGCCGCCCCCGGCGGACCCGGCGGCGGTGGCGGGCGCGGCGGCGGTGGCGGGCGCGGCGGACAGCACCACGTGCGCGTTGGTGCCGCCGAAGCCGAAGCCGCTGACGCCCGCGGTCCGCCGGTGCTCCGGCCAGGGCGTGGCCTGGCTCGGGATCTCCAGCGGCGAATCAAGGTCGGCGATATGCGGGTTGAGCCTGGTCAGGTGCAGATGCGCGGGGATGGTGCCGTGCCGCAGGGCGAGGACGACCTTGATGAAGCCGGCGATCCCGGCGGCCGACTCCAGGTGCCCGATGTTCGTCTTGACCGAACCGAGCAGGCACGGCTCCGCGTCGGCGGCGGCCTCGCCACGGGTCAGTTCGGCGGTCAGCGCCTCGTACTCGATGGGGTCGCCGAGCCCGGTGCCGGTGCCGTGCGCCTCGACGTAGCCGATGTCGCGGGGCGCGACGCCCGCCGCCGACCAGGCGGCGCGCAGCACGTCCTGCTGTGCCTGGCCGTGCGGGGCGGTGAGCCCGTTGGACCGGCCGTCCTGGTTGACGGCGGAGCCACGGACGACGGCCAGCACCTGGTCACCGTCGGCCAGGGCCAGGGACAGCGGCTTGAGCACGGCGACGCCGCAGCCCTCGGCGCGTACGTAACCGTCGGCGCACTCGTCGAACGCCTTGCAGCGGCCGTCGGCGGCCATCATCTGGGCGCGGGAGAACACCGAGGTGAGGTCGGGCGACAGGATGAGGTTCACCCCGGCGGCCAGCGCCATGGAGGATTCGCCTCGGCGCAGCGTCTCGCACGCCTGGTGCAGCGCGACCAGAGACGAGGAGCAGGCGGTGTCCAGGGAGAGGCTGGGGCCGCGCAGGTCCCACAGGTAGGAGAGGCGGTTGGCGGCGATGCTCAGCGCGTTGCCGGTGCCGTAGTGGGCGTCGAGCGCGTCGGCGGCCCCGGCCGTCAGCCGCTGGTAGTCGTTGTTGCTGATGCCGACGAAGACGCCCGTGTCGCTGCCCGCGAGCGACTGGGGGGCGATCGCCGCGTTCTCCAGCGCCTCCCACGCGACCTCCATCAGCAGGCGCTGCTGCGGGTCGATGCCGATTGCCTCGGCCGGGGAGATGCCGAAGAACTCCGGCTCGAAGTCGGTGACGTTGTCGAGGAAGCCGCCCCAGCGGGTGGCGAGGCTCCCGGGCCGCTTCAGCTCGGGGTCGTAGTGCGCCTCGTTGTCCCAGCGATCGGCGGGCGCCTCGGTGATGGCGTCGTCGCCGCGCATGAGCAGGTCCCAGTACGCCTGGGCGTCGGGCGCGCCGGGGAAGCGGCAGGCGACGCCGACGACGGCGATCGGCTCGTCGGCGGCCGTCGGCGCGGGGCGCTCCGGTGCCGCTGCCCGGTCATCGGCGCGGGCTCCGGCGAGGAAGCGTGCGACGTCGGCCGCCGTGCTGTGCTGGTACAGCAGCGCGGCGGGCAGTCGGCGGCCGAGCGACCGTTGCAGCGCGCCGGAGATGGCGACGGCTCCGGCCGAGTCCACGCCGTAGGAGACGAAGGGGGCGGCCGGGTCGATGGTGTCGGCGGCGATGCCCAGGTGCGCGGCGACGGCGTCGGTGACCTCGCGGACGAGCGCGGCCTGCCGGCCGGAGTCGCCGGAACCGGCCACCTCCGCCGGTCGGGGCACGGCCTGCGGGCGGGTCCACGTCGCCACCACGTCCAGCGAGCCGTCGAGGTAGCCCTGCTGGGTGGCGCGCCTGGCGATCTTGCCGCTTGAGGTCTTGGGCACCGCGCGGGTGCGCAGCAGCAGCAGTTCGTGCAGCGTCACCTCGTACTCGGCGGCGAGCGCCGCGGCGACGGCGGCGCCGAGCGCGGCGGCGTCCACGTCGTCGTGGCGTACTTCCTGGGCCACCACGACGCGCTCTTCGCCGTCGGTGTCCACCGCGAAGGCGGCGGTGCAGCCGGGCCGGAAGACCGGGTCGGCGCCTTCCACGGTGCGTTCGAGGTCCTGCGGGTACAGGTTGCGCCCGCGCACGATGATCATGTCCTTGATGCGTCCGGTGACGCACACCTGGCCGTCGGCGGTGAGGAAGCCCTTGTCTCCGGTGCGGACCCAGGACTGCGCGCCGGGTCCCGAGTCCCCGGCGAGCCGGGCTCCGAAGGTCTCGGCGGTCTGCTCGGCGCGTTCCCAGTAGCCGCGCCCGGCGCTGGGGCCGCTCAGCCAGATCTCGCCGACGGTGCCGACGGCCAGCTCGCGGCGGGAGTCGGGGTCGACGATGGCCAGGCGCTGGTCGAGGTGGACGGTGCCGCAGGCGAGGACGGTGCGCGAGCCCGGCGTGCCGGGGGCGACCTCGACGACACGGTCCTGTTCCAGCTCGGCGCCTGCCAGGTGCAGCACCGTGGCGCCGTCCCCGGGGCGTCCGGCGCTGACGAACACGGTGTTCTCGGCGAGTCCGTACGCCGGGTACCACGTGCCGGGCTCGAAGCCGTGCGCGGCGTAGGTCTCCTGGAACCGGTCCAGGGTCTCCGCCCGGATCGGCTCGGCGGCGTTGAGCGCGACCCGCCAGGTGCTGAGGTCGAGGTCGGCGCGGTCCTCGGGGCGGGTGCGCCGGACGCAGAGCTCGTACGCGAAGTTCGGTGCTGTGCTGAACGTGCCGCCGAACCGGGTGACGGCCCGCAGCCAGCGGATCGGGTCCTGGAGGAACGCCTCGGGCGGCATGTAGACCAACTCGGACTGCCAGTACAGGGACTGGAGCAGGTTGGCGATCAGGCCCATGTCATGGAACAGCGGCAGCCAGGACACATAGACCGGGCGCTCGCTGTGCGCCATGGCGTGCGCCATCATCGAGCAGTTGTGCAGCAGGTTCCGGTGGCTGAGCATCACGCCCTTGGGCGTGCCGGTGGAGCCCGAGGTGTACTGGAGGAACGCCAGGTCGTCCGAGGCGACTTCGGGGCGGCGCCAGTCGTCGGCCGCGCTGAGCGCGACGCGGTCGGTGGCGACCCAGTGCGCGTCCGGGTAGTACTTCTGGGCCAGTTGGTCGTGCAGCCAGCCGGGCACGGCGACGATCGCGGCGCCGCAGTCCTCGGCGACGGCGTTGAGCCGGGCGGCGTGCTTGTCCGAACGCGGGGGATAGGCGGGCACCGCGATCATTCCGGCATAAAGGCAGCCGTAAAACGCGGCGACAAATTCTGGACCCGAGGGATAAAGCATCAGGACCCGGTCACCGGGCGAACCGATACTTCTCAGGTGAGCGCCGATAGCACGCGCCCTCAGATCGAGGTCGGCGAAGGTCAGCCTTTCCGTTACTTCCTCACCCTCGGCAAGAAAGGTGAAGGCGGGCTGCTGCCCTCCTTCCGCGCTCCGCAACCGAAGGAGATCCACCAGATTAGTGGCCTGGGGATCGGGCGGCACTATGCGGGAATTACTACTCACGTCTCCCTCTCACAAACAATTCCGGGTTGCATGCCAGAAAAGCCGGGCGTACCGCCCTCGGCCGAGGCAGAGCAAGGTCTACGCCAAAAGGTCTACGCCAATGAGAAAACGGGCGGAGCCGCCGGGCCGCGGGCGCGGCGGCTCCATCCGTCAGAAACCGTCAGGCGTCAGCGTCGGCGTTCTCGGCGGCCGGCGGGTAGAAGATGTCCAGCGCGGGCTTGGCG
Organism: Streptomyces sp. A01; assembly: GCF_059026195.1. Classification (NCBI taxonomy): domain Bacteria; kingdom Bacillati; phylum Actinomycetota; class Actinomycetes; order Kitasatosporales; family Streptomycetaceae; genus Streptomyces; species Streptomyces sp. A01. The sequence continues at coordinate 190,711 of NZ_JBWLKN010000002.1, forward strand.
CGCTCAAGAGTGCTCACCATCTCCTCGGCCGTCGCCAGCGGGATGATCTTGCCCTCTTCGAACGCACCGGTCGAGTAGCCGGTCAGCACGGCGGCATGGGCGGCCTCGGGGTCCGGGAAGTCCACGACGATAACGAAGTTGTACTCGACATCACGGGTGAACCACCAGTTGATGACCTTGCCGCCGAGAGCACCGTAGAACTTGAAGGCGTGCTCGTCACGCACACCCATCGCCTTGGGCTCCTGAAGGACGGTCTTCACGACCTCCTGCGAATAACGAGCGAGAATCATGTATTGCATGTCACTACCCTTTCCAGGCACGACTGCCGAACATCTCTGACCGGTCGACTGTCCGGAATCGCATGTCACCCGGCCCGCTCATCCCGGCGGCCGGGGCGAGGCGTCACAGCACGCGACCCGATTCCAAGCAAGTCTGCATGATTCCGCAATCAGTGGCCAGCAAACCCACTAACAACATCCTGTCAGGACCGGGCGCGGCTATCGATTCCTGCCTGCATCGAGGGGTACGAGAAAGCTGTTCCCGATTCCCTTGGCAGGAACCGGACAGCCTCTTTCATGGAATCCAGTAATTCGCCCGAGTTGCCCATGATCGCCGACGGTTACCCATGATCACGAACAAAATCGCCAGTTATGGCCCGCCTGTTCCTGCCACGGACCCGCCGCGGGGAGCCGATCGCCCGGGCCGACTGGCAGCAGGCGGACGCCAATAATCAATTGACAGGCGGCGGCCGACCGGCATGACCGTCACGGGGAGCCCGGCACGGCGGCGCCGTCGCCGACGCCGCCAACTCCGCGCCGCCGCACACCACGGCGCCACCCCCCGCCGCGCGCCGGAAGTTCACCCCTGGCGCCCGCCCGCGGCCCCCGGCGCCACCACGGCCGCCTCGCCGAGGTCGGCCGTGCGCAGATAGTCGAGGAGCACCCGCCGCAGCTCGCGCGCGGCCCTGGGCGGCGCCACGTCCTTGCGGTGCGCGACGGCGATCGTGCGGTCCATGCCGCGACCGGCGAACGGGGTGACCCGCAACCCCGAGCGGGCGGCGACCATGCCGGGGACGACGGCGATGCCAAGTCCCGCCCGCACGAAGCCGAGTACGGCGTCCATCTCGCCGCCCTCGACGGTGAGAGTGGGCTCGAAACCGGCCGTCCGGCAGGCCGCCATGGTGAACTCCCGCACGTCGTAGCCGCGTCGGAACATCGCGAGCGGACGGCTCCGCAGGTCGTCGACCCGGATACGGGGGCGGGCACCCGCCGGGGGCGGCGACGACGGCGAGGAGACGACGACCAGCTCCTCGTGCAGCAGCTCGGTGATCGCGAGCGCCGGGCCCTGGCTCGGCTGCGGGCTGATGATCAGCGCGAGGTCCAGTTCCCCGGCGGCCAGGGTGCGCACCAGGTCCTGCGAGCCCCCCTCGTCCACGAGGAGATCGACGCCCGGGAACTCATCGTGGAAGCGGCGCAGCACGTCGGGCACCAGGCTGGCGCACAGGCTCGGCGGCGCGCCCAGCCGCACCCTGCCGCGCCGCAGCTGGGCCACCTCCTGCACCTCGCGGCGCGCTGTCTCGGTGTCGGCGAGGATCTGCCGGGCGAGCGGGAGCAGCGCCGCCCCCGCGTCGGTGAGCGTGATGTTGCCGCGCGCCCGGTGGAACAGGTCGGCGCCCAGCTCCCGCTCCAGCGCCCGGATTTGCTGCGACAGCGAGGGCTGCGCCACGTGCAGCGCCTCGGCGGCCCGGGTGAAGTGGCGGAGGTCCGCTACGGACGCGAAATAACGGAGCTGTTGCAGCTGCATCCACCGATGATAGTCAGCCCCTATGGAAACGAGCCTGTTCATGTCTTGGACTGATGGCACCGCGTGTCTCTAGCGTCGGGTGACATGGCACTGGCAACCCGGACGGACCGCGCCCCGTCCCTCATCGGATCGGTGTGGCGCTCGACCGTCGGCAAGAAGGCGATCATGGCCGTGTCCGGCCTGATCATGCTGAGCTATCTGATCGCCCACCTGGCGGGCAACCTGAAGGTGTTCTTCGGCGCGGACGAGTTCAACCACTACGGGCACTGGCTGCGGACCATCGGCGAACCCGTCCTGCACTACGGCTGGTTCCTGTGGATCGTCCGGCCGGTGCTGCTCGCGGCCGTGGTCCTGCACGGCGTCACCGCGTACCAGCTCAGCCGCCGCGACCGTGCCGCCCGCCCGCAGAAGTACGCGCACCAGCGGCAACGCCAGAGCTACGCGACCCGCACGATGCGCTGGGGCGGCGTCATCCTCACCCTGTTCATCGTGTGGCACATCCTCGACTTCACCACGCTCACCGTGAACGAGCGGGCCGAGTCCGGCCACCCGTACGAGAACCTCGTGGCGAGCTTCAGCACCTGGTACGGCAACACCATCTACATCACGGCGATGCTCGCCGTCGGACTGCACATCCGGCACGGGCTGTGGAGCGCCGCCCAGACCCTCGGGGTGAACAGCGCCCGCGGGGACCGTGCCCTGAAGGCCACGGCCAATGGCCTCGCACTGGCGATGACCTGCGGGTTCATCTCCATACCTGTGAGCGTGATGCTCGGATTGGTGGACTGACATGACGCGACGCGAGACGGAGCCGAGCGAGACGGAACTCAGCGGGACGGAGCCGGGCATGGTGGAGGAGTCCGTGGACACGGCGCAGGTGCACGACTCCGCCCACTACACCGTCGGCGAACCCGTCGCCGACACCAAGGCCCCGGCAGGCCCGATCGAGGAGCGCTGGAACCAGCGCCGCTTCGAGGCCAAGCTGGTCAATCCGGCCAACCGGCGCAAGTACACGGTCATCGTCGTCGGGACCGGGCTCGCGGGCGGCGCGGCCGGTGCCACCCTGGCCGAACAGGGCTACCACGTCGTGCAGTTCTGCTACCAGGACTCGCCGCGCCGCGCCCACTCCATCGCCGCGCAGGGCGGCATCAACGCCGCCAAGAACTACCACAACGACGGCGACTCCATCCGGCGGCTGTTCTACGACACCGTCAAGGGCGGCGACTTCCGCGCCCGCGAATCCAACGTGCACCGCCTCGCCGAGGTCTCGGTCGAGATCATCGACCAGTGCGTGGCCCAGGGCGTGCCGTTCGCGCGCGAGTACGGCGGGCTGCTCGACACCCGCTCCTTCGGCGGCGTACAGGTCTCGCGGACCTTCTACGCCCGGGGGCAGACCGGCCAGCAGCTGCTGCTCGGCGCGTACCAGGCGCTGACAAAGGAGATCGCCGCCGGGCATGTCGAGATGCGACCGCGCACCGAGATGCTCGACCTGATCGTCATCGACGGGCGGGCGCGCGGCATCGTCGCCCGCGACCTGATCTCCGGCAAGGTCTCCACGTACCTCGCCGACGCGGTGGTGCTGGCTTCCGGCGGCTACGGCAACGTCTTCTACCTGTCCACCAACGCCAAGAACTCCAACGCGACGGCGATCTGGCGGGCCCACCGCAGGGGCGCCTACTTCGCCAACCCCTGCTTCACCCAGATCCACCCGACGTGCATCCCGCGCTCCGGCGACCACCAGTCGAAGCTGACGCTGATGAGCGAGTCGCTGCGCAACGACGGGCGCATCTGGGTGCCGAAGGCGAAGGACGACCGGCGCCCGCCCGCCGATATCCCGGAGGACGAGCGGGACTACTACCTGGAGCGGATCTACCCGGCGTTCGGCAACCTCGTGCCACGCGACATCGCCTCGCGCGCCGCGAAGACCGTCTGCGACGAGGGACGCGGCGTCGGACCCGGCGGCCAGGGCGTCTACCTGGACTTCGCCGACGCCATCGCGCGCATGGGCCGCAAGGCGGTCGAGGAGAAGTACGGCAACCTCTTCGAGATGTACGAGCGGATCACCGCGGAGAATCCGTATGAGGTGCCGATGCGCATCTACCCGGCCATCCACTACACGATGGGCGGCCTGTGGGTCGACTACGACCTCCAGACCACGATCCCCGGTCTCTTCGCGGTCGGCGAGGCCAACTTCTCCGACCACGGCGCCAACCGGCTCGGCGCCTCCGCACTCATGCAGGGGCTGGCCGACGGCTACTTCGTCCTGCCCGCCACCATCAACGACTACCTCGCCAGGCACCCGCACGACGAGGTCCCCAGGGACCACCCGGCGATCACCGAAGCGGTGTCCGCCGTCACCGACCGGCTCTACGCCCTGCTGTCCAACAACGGCGACCGCACCCCCGACTCCTTCCACCGGGAGCTGGGCGAACTGCTGTGGGACGAGTGTGGCATGGCGCGCACGGAGCCCGGACTGCGCAAGGCGCTGGAACGCATCCCGTCGCTGCGCGAGGAGTTCTGGCGCCGGATCAAGGTGCCGGGCAGCGGCATGGACCTGAACCAGTCGCTGGAGAAGGCCAACCGCGTCTCCGACTACCTGGAGCTGGCCGAGCTGATGTGCCTGGACGCGCTGCACCGGGCCGAGTCCTGCGGCGGTCACTTCCGCGAGGAGAGCCAGACCGAGGGCGGCGAGGCGGAACGCAGGGACGAGGCGTTCTCGTACGCCGCGGCCTGGGAGTTCACCGGCACCGGACGACCCCCCGTACTCCACCGCGAAGCACTCGGCTTCGAGTACGTCCACCCCACCCAGCGGAGTTACGCATGAGGCTCACCCTGCGCATCTGGCGCCAGCACGGCCCCGACGAGCCGGGCGCCATGACCACGTACGACGTGGACGGCATCAGCGAGGACATGTCGTTCCTCGAAATGCTCGACCACCTCAACGAGGAGCTGATCCTCGGCGGTGACGAGCCCGTCGCCTTCGACCACGACTGCCGCGAGGGCATCTGCGGCGCGTGCGGCATGGTCATCAACGGCCAGGCGCACGGCCCCGAGCGCACCACCACCTGCCAGCTGCACATGCGGCACTTCTCCGACGGCGACACCATCGACATCGAGCCCTGGCGCGCCTCCGCCTTCCCGGTCATCAAGGACCTGGTCGTGGACCGGTCCTCGTTCGACCGGATCATCGGCTCCGGTGGCTTCATCTCGGCGCCGACGGGCAGCGCCCCGGACGCACACGCCACTCCGGTACCGAAGGCCGCCGCCGACCTGGCCTTCGAACACGCCGAGTGCATCGGCTGCGGCGCGTGCGTGGCGGCCTGCCCCAACGGCTCGGCGATGCTCTTCACGTCGGCGAAGGTCGTCCACCTCAACGTGCTGCCGCAGGGCGGCCCCGAGCGGGAGAGCCGGGTCCTGGACATGGTCGGCACGATGGACGCGGAGGGCTTCGGCGGCTGCACGAACACCGGCGAGTGCGCCACCGCGTGCCCCAAGGGCATTCCGCTGCAATCCATCGCCACGATGAACCGCGAATACCTGCGCGCCAGCTTCCGCGGCGGCACCCGCCGCAGCACCTGACCCCAGCCGGCCGCCCGGCCCGTCGGGCTGCCTGCCACCGTGCCTCGTGCGGTCTCCCCCCGTCCTCCCCCCGTGGGGCGGGGTGAGGCGGCACGAGGCACGGACACAGCGCGGTACGCCGTACCGCCCACCATCGCGGGGCCCGCGCGGCGAGGCGCGGGCCCCGCCCGGCCCGGGGCCAGGGGGTACTGACCCCGGGCCACCTTCTGTATTCCGCTACTCCGCTGCTTGTCGGCATCCGGATCTCGGCTCCCGGTGGTCCGCCGACGCTGGCCGGCACCACGGGCGGGCACCACGGGCGGGCACCACGGGCGGGCACCACGGGCGGGCACCACGGGCGGGCACCACGGGCGGCGACGGCGGCACGCCGCGCGACCGCCCGCCGCTCGCTACGGCCGGCGCGCCGCCCGGTTGTGGCCGCCCGGGCCACGGGAGAGCGCGCCCGCGAGTTCGTCCAGCGCGTCGACGAGCAGTTCCGCGCAGCGCACGGGCAGTCCGTCCGCGCCCTGCCGGTCGCGCCACGCGTCCAGCGCCTGATGGACGGCGGACCAGTCCAGCGGCCGGCGCTCCCGTACGGCGACGGCCGCGTCCGGCAGCGCGTCCCGCAAGGCCGCGGCGAAGTCCGCCGCCTCCGGCGAGCTGGGGGCGGCGCGGTCCGGCGGGTGCGCCTCAAGCAGCATCGTCACCCGCCCCATCGTGGCCAGCGCCGTCTGGGCCGCGCCCGCCGAGCGGCGTGAGATCCCCCGGTGCCGTACGGGTTCCGCCTGAGCGCGCGACTCGCTCTGCTCCCAGCCCATGCGCGCCGCCCGGGCGTCGAGAAGCGCCTCGCGCACGTGCCGGGGCCTGCGTTCGGCGGGGTTGGCGTGACCGGCGTACACAGCGACCGCGTACCGGCCGCCTGCCAGCAGCCAGTCGGCGAGCCTGTCGCGCAACTTGGGCGTCTCCCAGGCGGGGAAGAGCGCGTACGCGGCCATGGCCAGCAGCCCGCCGAGCAGCGTCAGGCCCACGCGGTCCTGCACGGTCTGCGACCAGCCCTCCCCCGCGATGCCGAGGAGGAAGACGACGTAGGCGCTGATGCACGCCGAGGCCACGGTGAAGCCGGTGCGCAGCAGCAGGTACAGCAGGCCGACACACAGCACGGCGAGGCCCGCGCTCACCTGCGGGCCCGGATGGGCGAGGGCCATGACCGCGCCGCCGAGAAGCACCCCCACCAGCGTTCCGGCGAAACGGGCGACGCCACGCGCGTACGTCTGCTCGAAGTCGGGCCGCATCACCATCACCGACGCCATGGGCGCCCAGTAGCCGTGCCCCAGGGGCATCACCGTGCCCAGCAGATAACCCGCGCAGGAGACCGTCGCCAGCCGCATGGCGTGCCGGAGCACCGGCGACGTCCAGCACGCCTCGCGGCGCAGCGAACGGAGGGCGACGGGCACGAGCCGGGGCACGGTCGGCCGCAGCGTATGCGGCTTGCCCGTGCCGATCGCGAGGGTGCCCGTGGTCTCGCTCATGGAAGGAGGTGAGGGCGCCGGGGCGGCGGCGGGCCGACGAGGTCCGGCGCGCTGGGCGGTGGCCTGGCCCGCGGCCCCGTCCGGGGTGCCCGGACCGGTACCGGTCCGGGCAGCGGACGGTGTGACGGGCCGCAGGGTCTCCAGAGGCGCGTCGGTGGATTCCACGGCGTCGGCCAGGAGGGCCATCAGGCGCAGCGCGGAGCGGCGGGCCGCACCCTTGAGCATCGGACCGGCCGCGGGGACCTCCAGCACGGTCATCGCCTCGGACGGCAGCAGCACCGGCTTTCCGCGCCGGATGGCGTGCGCGACCGCGTCGAGCACCGTCGCCGACGCGCCCAGCAGGTCCCGTACGCGCTCGCGCTCGGGGCCCTCGGCGGGCGCTCCGATCACCGGGTCGGCGAGCGAGGCGAGCACGGGCCGGATGCGTTCGGCCAGGGCGCGGTAGCCGCGCAGCTGGCGCGGGCGGCGGCGGGCTTGACGCGGAGTCATGGAGGCGGCCTGCCGGGCGTCCATCAGCGGCTGCGGGTCGAAGGGGGCCACCGGGTCGTGCCGCAACCGGCGCGCGTAGTCGGCCTCCGCGGCGAACGCGTCGGCCAGCGCGTCGCGCTGCGCACCCCACGGCCGGATCGGGATGAGCACGATGAGCGCCGCCTGCACGAGACCGCCGAAGGCGATCAGCGCGGTGTGGCCCAGGGCCCCCAGCACCGAGGTGGGCAGGGTGACGGTGACCAGCATGACCGCGACCATCTGCGTCGCGACCAGGCCGGACACCGGCCCGACCGCCCAGGCCATGCCGGCGAGCAGGGTCCAGACGCCGAGCAGGACGACGAAGGCGAGGGTGTGGGCCGCGGCCAGATAGCCGAAAAAGGTGCTCACCGCGAGCCCACCGGCGGCAGCGAGGGCCAGCACGGGGCGCGGCCGCCAACTGCGCTGGAAGGTCGCGATTCCCGACGCGAAGGCACCGAAGGCGGAGGAGACCGCCAGCATCGGCGAACCGAGCCACATGAGGAGCCCGACGACGATGGCGACGCCGCACGCGCCGCGCAGCGCGACGAGCGGTTCCAGCCTGGTGCGTTCGATGGTCAGCCCGGTTCGGGCGGTGTCCTTGAGGGCGCGCGACCAGGTCATACCGCGAGAATACGGCGCTGATCAGCGGTGACCGGAAACCGGCCACCGTGCGCCTTCCCACAGCTTTCCCACAGCGTTGAAGGCCCGCCCGCCGGGTACCGGTGCTCCGGAGGGTCGCCCACTGGGCAACTCCGCGGTCGCTCAGGGGGCTTCCGGGGCCGCAGCGGAAGGCACCGCTCCAGCGCCCGTCCTCGGCTGTCCGCGCCGGGCCCGTCCGCGCCCCGGTGTCCGCGCCACGAGTCCGGCTCCCTGGCGGCTCCTCCCGACTCCCGCGCAGCTGCTCCCGGCTTGCGGCCTCTGACCCGCGAACCCTTCCCCGCCCCGGGTCCGGAGGCCACGAACCCCGGCCTCCGAAGTCAGCGCCCCGGGGCCGGGTCCGGCACCCGGGGCGCCCCTGCCGGATCAGGCCTCGGGCGGGGCGCAGTTGACGTCCGCCAGCTTCATGGGCTGGTTTCTGTCGAGCCCGACGTACGCGGTGAACGCGGTGATGTTGTCCCCGCCCGACCAGGTGGTCGTGACCGTGGCCCAGCCCATGCCCGCCGACTGGGCGGTGGTGACGGGGCCGACCTCCACATCCTTGGGCACGTTCCGCGAGCAGAGGAGCAGGTCGTGATCGGGGGTCTCACTCACCTTCTTCCTCAGCTCGTCGGTGACCAGGTGCTGGCGCTCCCAGTCACGGGGGCCGTGGTTTCCGTAGAACCCCTCAAGGAAGTGGTGCACCTCCTCGGCCTCGTACTGCTGAGGGGCCGATTCGGGCGTGACGGTGTCGGCCGCCGCCGGTACGGAACCGGCGAGGCTGAGCCCCAGGACGAGAGCGGACGCGGAGGCGGCGGCCAGCACGGCCGGACGGCGATACGAGGAACGGAGACGGAACATAGCTATTCCTCCCACTTGTCATATGTTGTGCTGATTTACACTGCTATGACGCTATTACCAAGGAAGACTCCGAAGGGGCCGGAAGGGTTGCACGGACACTCCGGCGTACCTGCGCATGGTCACGCGATCAGCCCACCCCGGCCTGATGCCGTCACTCACTCCTCAGCCACCGTCCTCGGCCCTCAGTCGTCGGCACGGCGACGGCGGGCGTCCAGCGGTGGCCCGGCCACCCACCGGCCGCGGTCTCAGCCATTCACGGTTGCCGAACCGGCCTGGGCCGCCGACGTCGCGCACGGGCGCGCGGGCCCCCGGCACGGCGTGACCAGCCATGTCGGAACAGGCCGGGCAGCCCCGGCGCCCGGCCCCACGGGCCGGGGCCAGGCCCCCGCACCACGAGTCCCCGCAGCACGGACCGTTCCGGCCGCCACCGGCCGTAGACTGGGCCCATGAGTCGCACACGTTTCGCAGAGGGATGCCCGCCCAGGGCCTCCCTCGGCGTGTGCTCGCCCACCGCCCAGTCGGCGGCGAGGCTCGGTCCGGCGACGGCGGTCGACGCCGAGACGCCGAAGGCCGGCCGGGGCGCCCTGCACGGCCACGGCTAGCGATTCCGTCGCAGCGGCCCTCTTCCTCCGGGGCCTTCGCCTGAGGCCCACGCCTCTTCCCGCACCACCTCCGATCGCTCTTCCCTCCGCTGGCAGCACGCCGAACAACCCGATCACCGCATGCCGCCCTAACCGGGCCGGGCTGCCGTGTCCGGCGCCCGCCACGGCCGCGCCGAGCGGCCCCGCCGTCCCCGCTCCACCTCACCACCGCAGCCCGGCACGCCGTCGGCGCTGCCCCCAGGCGACCGCCGCCGCGACCGGGCGTAGCCACCTTCGAAGGGATCACCGTGAAGCTGAGCGAACTGCTGGCCGGCCATGACCACCAGGTACTCCAGGGCGACCCGGAGACGCGGATCACCGCGGGCGCCAGCTTCGACGCCCACCGGGTCACCCCGGGCTCACTGTTCATCGCGGTGCCCGGTCACCAGGCGGGCGGCCCCGAGTCCGTCGGCCCGGCACTCGCGCGCGGCGCGGTCGCGGTACTCGTCGACGGTGGAGCCCCACCTCTTCCCGCCTCCGTGTGGGCCTCTGCCGCCGACATGTGCGTCGTGCGGGTGCCGGACACCCGGGCGGCCGCCGCCGTCATCGCTTCCCGCTACCACCGCGAGCCGGGCCGCGAGATGAGCATGATCGCGATCACCGGCACCAACGGGAAGACGTCCGTGTCGTACATGGTCGAATCGGTGCTGCGGATCTCGGCGGGCGCGCGGATGGGCGTCATCGGGACGGCGGGCAGCCGCATCGGCGACGAGCTGATCCCCATGCCGAGGTCGGTACTGACGACACCCGAGTCGCCGGACCTCCAGTATCTGCTGGGGCACATGCGCGACCGGGGGGCGACCGGCGTGGTGCTTGAGGCGACGTCGATGGGGCTGCTCACGCACCGCGTCGACCGTGCGTTCGTCAACGTCGGCGTCTTCACGAACCTGACGCAGGACCACCTGGACGACCACGGGACGATGGCGAACTACCGGGACGCCAAGCTGCGCCTGTTCCAGGGCCTTTGCGAGCACGCGGTGGTCAACGCCGACGACCCGGTCGGCGCCACCATCCAGGCGATGATGCCCGGCGAGGTCACCACGTACGCCCTTGACACGGAGGCGGACTACCGGGCCACCGATCTGACCGTCAGCGCCTCCGGCACCCGCTTCACCCTGCATCACGCCGGACACGCGTACCCGGCGGCCGTCCCGCTGCCGGGCCGGTTCTCCGTGGCCAACGCGCTGGCCACGATCGCCGCCGCCCACCACCTCGGGCACGACCTGGCAGGGCTGATCACCGCGCTGGAGCAGATGCCCCCGATCCCCGGCCGGTTCGAACGGTTCGAGACCCCCGAAGGCGTCTCGGTCATCGTGGACTACGCCCACTCCCCCGACTCCCTGGACAAGGTCCTCAGCACGATCAGGAGCTTCGCCACCCGCCAGGTCATCACCGTCTTCGGCTGCGGAGGCGACCGGGACATCACCAAGCGGGCCGAGATGGGCGAGATCGCCGGAACCCACTCCGACCTGTGCGTCCTCACCTCTGACAACCCCCGGTACGAGGACCCCACGACGATCCTGGACCACATCACCCCGGGGCTCGTGGCCAGCGGCACCCGCTATGAGCGGTTCACCGACCGCCACAAGGCCATCGCCTTCGCGATGTCGGCCGCCGAGCCGGGCGACATCGTCCTGATCGCGGGCAAGGGCAGCGAGCCGTACCAGATCGTCGGCGACGCGCTGCTGCCCTTCAGCGACATGGCGACGGTGCGCGAGCTCGCCGGGCCGGAGGGCGCGGTTCCGCTGCCGCGGTGACGCGTCGGCAGCGGGCCCTGGCCCCTCGGGCCCCCGCTCCTCCCGGTCCGCCGGCCCCGGGGCCCCTGGCCCCTCGTACGCGAGGCAGCGGACCGCGGGGCCAGGCGTTCCAGTCAGCGGTACCGGCTACGGCTACGGCTACGACTGCCGGTTACCAGCTACCGGCAACCCGTCAGCGATTGCTCGGGAAGCCCAGGTCCACGCCCGCGTCCTCCGGGTTGGGCCAGCGGGTGGTGACGACCTTGCCGCGCGTGTAGAAGTGCACGCCGTCGTTGCCGTAGATGTGGTGGTCCCCGAAGATCGAGTCCTTCCAGCCGCCGAACGAGTGGTAGCCCACCGGGACCGGGATCGGCACGTTCACGCCGACCATTCCCGCCTGGACCTCCATCTGGAACCGGCGGGCGATGCCGCCGTCCCGGGTGAAGATGGCGGTGCCGTTGCCGTACGGCGAGTCGTTGATGAGGCTGACACCCTCCTCGTACGTGTCGACGCGCAGCACCGAGAGCACCGGCCCGAAGATCTCGTCACGGTAGGCATCCGTGTCGGTGGAGACCTTGTCGAGGAGGGACAGGCCGATCCAGTGGCCGTCCTCCAGGCCGTCGACCGTGTAGCCCGTCCCGTCCAGGACCACCTCGGCGCCCTGCGCGCTCGCACCGTGTACGTACGAGGCGACCTTGTCGCGGTGCGCCCTGGTGATGAGCGGGCCCATCTCGGACGCGGGGTCGTCGCCGGGGCCGATCTTGATCTTCGCGGCGCGTTCGGTGATCTTCGCGATCAGCGGGTCGGCGGTGGCGCCGACGGCGACGATCGCGGAGATCGCCATGCACCGCTCACCCGCCGAGCCGTACGCCGCTGAGACGGCGGCGTCGGCCGCCGCGTCGAGGTCGGCGTCGGGGAGCACCAGCATGTGGTTCTTGGCACCGCCGAGCGCCTGCACGCGCTTGCCGTTGGCGGTACCCGTGGTGAAGATGTGGCGGGCGATCGGGGTGGAGCCGACAAAGCTGACGGCGGCGATGTCCGGGTGCTCCAGAATGCGGTCGACGGCCACCTTGTCGCCGTTGACGACGTTGAGGACACCGTCGAGCAGCCCCGCCCGCCCGGCCAGCTCGGCGAGCTTGTACGCGGCGGACGGCACCTTCTCGCTGGGCTTGAGCACGAAGGTGTTACCGCAGGCGATGGCCAGCGGGAACATCCACATCGGCACCATGGCGGGGAAGTTGAACGGCACGATCCCGGCGACGACGCCGAGCGGCTGGCGGATCGCGGCGACATCCACGCGCGTCGAGACCTGGGTGGACAGCTCGCCCTTGAGCAGTTGCGGGATGCCACAGGCCAGTTCGACGATCTCCAGGCCGCGCGCCACCTCGCCGAGCGCGTCGGAGTGCACCTTGCCGTGTTCGGCGGTGATGAGCAGCGCGATCTCGTCGCGGTGCGCGTCAAGCAGCTCGCGGTACTTGAAGAGGACGGAGGTGCGCTGGGCGAGCGAGGACGTGCCCCAGGTGGCGTACGCGGCCTTCGCGGCGGCGACAGCCGCGTCCACCTCGTCCGCGAAGGCGAGGGCGACCTGGGTGGTCTGCACACCGGTCGCCGGGTCGGTGACCGGGCCGTAGTTGCCGGACACGCCCTCGACGGGCTTGCCGCCGATCCAGTGGTCGATGGTCTTCATGGGTGCGGGACCTTTCTCGCGAGGCGGTGCGGGGCGGTGCGGGTGGTCCGGTACGAACCGGGAGGTGCGGGTCGGGCGGGGTGTACCGGACGGCGGCGGTCGGGGGCGGGGACGAGATGACGGGTGCGGGCGGCGGGGCGGCTGCCGTGCGACCGGTCGGGGCCTGGCGGCGAGCGGTGAAGGCGGGCGGGAGCGTCAGAGGTGGCGGCGGCGGGCGGCGGCCTGGCGGGCGTACTCGGCCCGCGCCTTGACCGCCGCGGGGCGGGTCGCCGCCTCGGCGACCGGAACATCCCACCACGCCTGTGCGCCCGGCGCGCTGGACACTGTGTCGGCTGTTTCCGTCTCCACATAGACACATGTGGGCTGATCCGAGGCTCTGGCGGTGGCCAGCGCCGCCTTCAGCTCGCCGACCGTGGAGGCGCGCAGCACCTCGATGCCCAGACTCGCCGCGTTGGCGGCCAGATCGACGGGCAGCGGCTCACCCGTGTACGTACGGTCGGCGGCACGGTAGCGGTACGCGGTGCCGAAGCGTTCGCCGCCGGTCGCCTCGGAGAGGCCGCCGATGGAGGCGTAGCCGTGGTTCTGGATGAGGACGAGGTTGATGTTGACGCCCTCCTGGACCGCCGTGACGATCTCGGTGGGCATCATCAGATACGTGCCGTCGCCGACCAGTGCCCAAACCGGCCGGTCGGGAGCCGCGAGGCGGACGCCGATCGCGGCCGGGATCTCGTACCCCATGCAGGAGTAGCCGTACTCCAGGTGGTACTGGCGCGGCGACCGCGCGCGCCACAGCTTGTGCAGGTCGCCGGGGAGCGAACCGGCCGCGTTGATGACCACGTCCGTGTCGCCGACGGTCGCGTCGAGCGCGCCGAGCACCTGCGTCTGCGAGGGGCGCGCGTCGTCGTCGGGCGCCGCGTACGCCCGCTCGACGGCCTCCTCCCATCGGGTCTTGCCCACCCCGTACCCGGCCTCGTACGCCGCGTCGACGCGGTAGCCGCGCAGCACGTCGGTGAGCGCTTCAAGACCCGCGCGGGCGTCGGCGACGACCGAGAGGGCGGCCATCTTGTGGGCGTCGAACGAGGCGACGTTGAGGTTGACGAAGCGGACTGCCGGGTCGGCGAAGAGGGTCGCCGACGCGGTGGTGAAGTCCGAGTAGCGGGTGCCGACACCGATGACGAGGTCGGCGCCTCGGGCCAGGTCGTCGGCGACGGCGGTACCGGTGTGGCCGATGCCGCCGACGTCGGCCGGGTGGTCGTGGCGCAGGGACCCCTTGCCCGCCTGCGTGGAGGCCACGGGGATGCCCGTCGCTTCGGCGAAGGTGCGGAGCGCGTCCTCGGCCTCGCTGTGGTGGACGCCGCCACCCGCGATGAGCAGCGGGCGGCGGGCGGCCCGTACCGCTTGTGCGGCGTCGGCCAGCGCGGCCGGGTCGGGCGCGGCGCGGCGCACGTGCCACACCCGGTCGGCGAAGAACTCCACCGGCCAGTCGTACGCCTCGGCCTGCACGTCCTGCGGCAGCGCCAGCGTCACGGCGCCGGTCTCCACCGGGTCGGCCAGCACCCGCATCGCCTGGAGGGCGGCGGGGATCAGCGCCTCGGGGCGGGTGACCCGGTCGAAGTAGCGGGAGACGGGGCGCAGCACGTCGTTGACGGAGATGTCGCCCGCGTACGGCACTTCGAGCTGCTGGAGCACGGGCTCGGCGGGGCGGGTGGCGAAGCTGTCGCCGGGCAGCAGGAGGACCGGGAGGCGGTTGATGGTGGCGAGCGCGGCGCCGGTGACGAGGTTGGTGGCGCCGGGGCCGATGGAGGTGGTGACGGCTTGCGCGGCGAGCCGGTTGGACTGCCGGGCGTAGCCGACGGCGGCGTGGACCATCGCCTGTTCGTTGCGGCCCTGGAGATACGGCATGGCCGCGTCACCGGTTTCCAGCAGGGCCTGCCCGAGCCCGGCGACGTTGCCGTGGCCGAAGATGCCCCAACAGGCGTTGATCAGGCGGTGGCGCTGTCCGTCGCGCTCGGTGTACTGCACGGCCAGGAACTCCACGAGGGCCTGTGCCACGGTCAGGCGTCGGGTGCTCATCGGGCGTCTCCTGTGGGCTGGGGGCCGGACTTCGGCGGGCCCGCGGTGTAGAGGGGGAGGCGCGGGTCGACGGGCTGGCCGGGCCAGGTCCCGCGAATCCACGCGTGGTCGGGGTGGTCGCAGATCAGCCAGTCGCGCTCGGCGCCCGGACCCGCCATGACGTTGAGGTAGTACATGTCGTGGCCGGGCGCCGCGATGGACGGGCCGTGCCAGCCGTCGGGGATGAGGACGGCGTCACCGGTGCGGACCTCGGCGAGGACGTCGGTCTTCTTGCCGGGCCCTGAAGGGGTCACGCGCTGGTAGCCGAGTCCGGGTGACCCGTGGGCTTCGGCGATTTCGAAGTAGTAGATCTCTTCGAGCTCGGACTCTTCGCCGGGGCGGCACTCGTCGTGCTTGTGCGGCGGATAGGAGGACCAGTTGCCGCCGGGGGTCAGCACCTCCACGGCGATGAGCTTGTCGCACTCGAAGACCCCGGCGGCGCCGAAGTTGTTGACCTGCCGGGAGCAGTTGCCGGTGCCGCGCAGCTCCACGGGGACGTCGGAGGCCGGTACGTGGCGGGCGGGCAGGCGGCGCTCGCAGCGCGCGCCGGTCAGTGCGAACCGGCCGCCGGCGTCGGTGGTGACCCGCGCGTGGGCGTCACGCGGCAGGTAGACGAAGTCGGTGACGCCGCTGAACACGCTGGCGCGCCCGGGCAGCTCGAAGGTCTCGTCCCCGTCGGTGGCGACGGTGCAGCCGCCGGACAGGGGCAGCACGATCCACTCGCTGTCGCCGGTGGCGAACGCGTGCGAGCCTCCGGCCGGCAGGTCGAGCACGCGGAGCGAGGAGTAGCCCCAGCCCGCCCGCTCGGGGTCGATATCGAGGGCGTACGGGCCGTCGGCCGCGCTGCCCGCCGGTAGGTGGAAGCTCTGCGGTGTCGTAGCAGTCATACGGTCAAGTCTCCTGCGGAAGGCGGTGGTTACAGCAGTCCTACGGCGGTGTCCACGGCGGCGGCGACATCCCCGTCCGCCGGATAGAGCAGCGAACGGCCGACGACGAGGCCCTGCACGGTGGGCAGCTTCAGCGCGTGCCGCCATTTCTCGTAGGCCGCTTCCTGATCCCCGCCGACCTCTCCGCCGAGGAGCACAGCGGGCAGCGTGGACGTTTCCATGACGCGTGCCATGTCGTCCGGGTCGTCGGTCACCGGGACCTTCAGCCAGGTGTACGCGGAGGTCCCCGCGAGGCCGGAGGCGATGGCGATGGACTTGGTGACGGCCTCGGCGCTCAGGTCGTTTCTTATCTGCCCTTCCGCCCGGCGGGAGATGAACGGCTCGACGAACACGGGCAGCCGCTCGGCCGCCATGTCGTCGATGGCGCGGGCGGCGGAGAGCATGGTGGTGAGCGACCCGGCGTCGTCGTAGTCGATGCGCAGCAGCAGCTTTCCGGCGTCGAAGCCGAGCCGGGCCAGATCCTGGGCACGGTGCCCGGTGAACCGGTCGTCCATCTCGAAGGACGCCCCGGCGAGCCCGCCCCTGTTCATGGAGCCGATGACGACCTTGCCCTCCAGCGCGCCGAGGAGGAGCAGGTCGTCGAGGATGTCGGCGGTGCCGAGCACGCCGTCGACGCCGGGCCGGGAGAGCGCGAGACAGAGCCGTTCCAGCAGGTCGGCCCGGTTGGCCATGGCGAGCTGCCGGCTGCCGACGGCGAGCGCGCCACGCGCGGGGTGGTCCGCGGCGATGATCATCAGTCGGCCGCCGGCACCGATGAGCGGGCGGCGGACCCGGCGTCCCGCGGCCTCCTCGATGGCCTCTGGGTGCTGGGTCCGCACCTTCACGAGGTCGGAGATACGGATAGTCAAGGGATCGCTCTCTCTCGGTGGTCACGACGGTCACAGGGTGCCCGGTGGGCACGGCTTCCGGGGTGGTGCCGACCGGCCACGGCGGCGGTCGTGTCGGCGGTCTTGCCGGCGGTCTTGCCGGTGGTGGTGCGGGCGGTGGTGTCGACGGCCGGGCCGACACGCCCAGGCCCGGTGTCGGCCGCTGAGCAAGCGCCCAGCGGGCGAGGGCTGGAGCCCGGCACCTCATGCGCGCCGGAGCAGGTCCTCCACTTCCTGCGGCGTGGGCATCGCGGAGGAGCACGCCAGCCGGGAGGCGACGAGGGCCCCCGCCGTGTTGGCGTACCGCATGATCCGCTCCACGTCCCAGCCCGCGAGCAGACCGTGGCAGAGCGAGCCGCCGAACGCGTCGCCCGCGCCCAGCCCGTTGACGACCTCCACCGGGACGGGCGGGACCTCGGCTGCCGTCCCGTCGCGGTGTACGGCGAGGACTCCGGCCGGTCCCCGCTTGACGATGGCCAGTTCCACCCCGGCGTCGAGCAGCGCGCGGGCGGCCGCGTGTGGTTCGCGTTCGCCGGTGGCGATCTCGCACTCGTCGATGTTCCCCACGGCGACGGTGGCGTGCTTGAGCGCCTCGGCGTAATGCGGCCTGGCCTCCTCGGGGTCCCGCCAGAACATCGGCCGCCAGTCGAGGTCGAAGACGGTCACGTCGCCTGCCTGGGCCGCGGAGCGGGCCGCCAGTGCGGTGAGGGTCGCCGCCCGGCTCGGCTCCTCGCAGAGTCCGGTGCCGGTCATCCAGAAGATCCGGGCCGCGCGCACCGCGTCCAGATCCAGTTCCCGCGGGTGGATCTCCAGGTCGGGGGCCTTGGGCTGGCGGTAGAAGTACAAGGGGAAGTCGTCGGGCGGGAAGATCTCGCAGAACGTCACCGGCGTCGGGTACTGGGCGACGCCGGTCACCCACTGGTCGTCCACCCCGAACTCGCGCAGCGCCTCGTGGATGTAGTCGCCGAACGGGTCCCGACCGGTACGGCTGATGACCGCCACCCTGCGGCCCAGCCGGGCGGCCGCGACTGCCACGTTGGTCGCCGAGCCGCCCAGGAACTTTCCGAACGTCTCGACCCGCGACAGCGGCACTCCCGTCTGGAGCGGGTAGATGTCGACTCCGATCCGGCCCATGGTGATCAGGTCGTACGGCTCAGTCATGCTCGCCCCTTCAACTCGGCCCGCCAAACTCAAGAACAGGTCTAACGGCGGCTCCAGCAGCCTGTCAATAGTTTGTCCTGACATACTGACGTGGCGCCTATGGAATTGACGTTACGTCCTTATGTCAGGACGAAGTCTTGACAGTAGTTGAGGCGGCGGGAAAGCTACCCACCAACCCCACCCAACACCGATACGCCCCCGGCCCCCGGCATGGGGAACCCCACGGCCCGGTCAGTGACGACCGGCGAGAGGAGAGCGCGCCATGGCCGCTGCCGCCCAGCCCCTCCCATCCAGCACCCTGGACCGCATCCGGGTCGGGTCAGCGCCCGACTCCTGGGGCGTCTGGTTTCCCGACGACTCCCTGCAGGTGCCCTGGCAGCGCTTTCTCGACGAGGTCACGGAGGCGGGATATGAGTGGATCGAGCTCGGCCCGTACGGCTATCTCCCGACCGATCCCGCCCGCCTCACCGAGGAGACCGGCCGCCGCGGCCTGAAGGTCTCCGCGGGCACCGTCTTCACCGCCCTGCACCGGGGCCCCGCCGTCTGGGACGCGACCTGGGAACACGTCGCACAGGTCGCCGAGCTCACCCAGGCCATGGGCGCCCGGCACCTCGTCGTCATCCCGGCCTTCTGGCGCGACGACAAGACGGCCGAACTGATCGAGAGCCCCGAGATGTCCCCGGCCCAGTGGCGGGACCTGACCACCGGGATGGAACGCCTCGCCCACCAGGTACGGGACCGCTACGGCCTCGACATCGTCGTCCACCCGCACGCCGACACCCACATCGACGGCGAGGAGAACGTGGCCCGCTTCCTCGACGCCACCGACTCCGGCCTCGTCAACCTCTGCCTGGACACCGGGCACTACGCCTACTGCGGCGGCGACAACGTCAAACTCATCGAGACCTACGGCGACCGGATCGGCTACCTGCACCTCAAGCAGGTCGACCCGGAGATCCTCGCCGACGTGGTCAAGAACGGGGTCCCGTTCGGCCCCGCCGTCCAGCGGGGCGTGATGTGCGAACCCCCTCGCGGGGTACCCGCCCTGGAGCCCGTCCTCACTGCCGCCCAGGGCCTGGGCATCGACCTGTTCGCGATCGTGGAACAGGACATGTACCCGTGCCCGCCCGACCAGCCGTTCCCCATCGCCCAGCGCACCCGCCGCTTCCTGCGCGGCTGCGGAGCCTGACCCTCCGCCGCCCCGCCCACGGCAACCTGTCCACCGCCGCGCCCACCCACCGCATCCACCACCCCTGTGACACCCGTCGCATCCGTCTGATCGACTACACCCGCACGCACGCGTACCCCGTACGCCCCCGCACGCATCGAACAGGAGAGACAGCACATGCCGCAGCAGGGAACGCTGGGGGTCGCGGTCATCGGCACCGGCCGCATGGGCGCCGACCACGTCCGCCGCATCGACCAGCTCACCAACGGAGCGCGCATCGCCGCCGTGGTGGACATCGACGCGGAGCGCGCCAAGTCGATCGCTGACACCGTCGACGGCTGTTCGGCCTACACCGAACCAGCCGCCGCCATGGCCTCGGCCGATGTGGACGCGGTACTGATCGCCTCGCCCGGCCCGGCGCACGAGTCGGCGCTGCTTGACGCCTTCGAGCATGACCTGCCCGTCCTCTGCGAGAAGCCGCTGACGCCGGACGCCGCCTCGGCGCTGCGCGTCCTGGAGGCGGAGCAGCGGTTGGGTCACCGGCGCGTCCAGGTCGGCTTCATGCGCCGCTACGACGCCGACTACATGCGCCTGAAGACGCTGCTCGACGCGGGTGAGTTCGGCCGGACCCTGATGCTGCACTGCCAGCACCGCAACGTCTCCACGCCACTCGGCTTCACCAACCAGATGATGATCAACGACTCGGTCGTGCACGAGATCGACACCACCCGCTGGTTGCTCGACCAGGAGATCACCGCGGTCTCCGTGCTCCGGCCCGCCCCCTCCGCCGTGGCCCCAGAGGGCCTGAGCGACCCTCAGCTCGTCCTCTTCGAGACCTCGGGAGGCGTGGTCGTCGATGTCGAGATCTTCGTCAACTGCGGCTTCGGCTACCAGGTGCGCTGCGAGGCGGTGTGCGAATCCGGCAGCGCCCGGGTCGGCGACGACCACGGCCTGCTGGCCAACACCGCTGGGCGCTGGGGCGGGGACATCACGCAGGACTTCGTGACCCGCTTCGCGGAGGCGTACGACCGGCAGGTGCAGCGCTGGGTGAACGCCACCCGGCGCGGCGAGATCGAGGGCCCCAGCTGCTGGGACGGCTACACCGCCGCAGCCGTCTGCGAAGCGGGCGTCCAGGCTCAGGCCACGGGTCAGCGCACCACCGTGGAACTCATCGAACGCCCCGCCCTCTACCGCTGACCTCATCCGCATACCCGCGTTCATCATTCACCCCTTCCCTGCGCTCCCTGCTCCCTGCTCCCTGCTCCCTGCCGTGATGGTCCTGCCCACCCCCGGGCGCCCTGACCTGCCCGCGCACCCAGCCCGCCCGCACCCTGCCGCGGCACCCCCATGCCGTAGCGCTGGTCTGTGCGGCTGAGCTCCGCGGCCGGCCTGTCGCAGCTGAGCTGGTGGGGACAGGACCAGCGCGCCGGTGGACGCGCTCGCCGACCGTGGCTGGGGGCGTGGGCCGCTGGACTGTGACGGGGCTGCGCAGTCGTGCCCAAAGCGGCGGCTCAGCCCCGGCCCAGCAGCCTGCGAACCGCCCCCGCCGCCCGCACGAAAGGCCCGTGCCATGAATGCCGCCTCCGGCCCCGCACCGATCCGCAGGGCCCGCAGAATCCCCCTCCAGTCGGTGTACGCCGCCGGACCGGCCGAGCCCGCGCACGCGCCCATGCCCGCGCCCAGCGACAGTGGCGGCCCGCGCTCCCGGGACAGGGGCTGAAGGCGATGAACCACCAGGCAGCTCCGACTCCACCACCCGGCGACGGCGTCACACCCGCCACCGCACCGGGCACCACCACGAGCCTCGCCCCCAAGCCCTCGCCGGAGGACTCGCCGGACTCGCTGGCGAACTCTCCCGCCCAGGCGCGGCGCGTGATCCTGCTCATCGCGGCCATCGCCGCCACCGGTGGCGCCCTGTTCGGCTACGACACCGGGGTCGTCTCCGGCGCCCTGCCGTTCATGGAGGACCACTTCGGCCTCACCTCGCTCGGCGAGGGGGTCATCACGAGTTCCCTGCTGATCGGCGCGGCCTTCGGCTCGCTGTCCGGCGGGCGGCTGTCGGACACCGTCGGCCGCCGCGACGCACTGCTGTGGGCGGGAGCCGTCTTCGTTCTGGGCGCGCTCGCCGTAGCCCTGGCGCCCACCGTGCCCTTCATGGTCGGCGCCCGCTTCGTCCTCGGACTGGCCGTCGGCAGCGCCTCGGTCATCACCCCGCTCTATCTGGCGGAGATCGCACCGCCGCACATCCGGGGACGGCTCGTCTCCTTCAACTCCCTGATGATCGTCGGTGGTCAGCTGCTCGCCTACGTCGTCAACGCCGTCCTCGCCCAGTGGGACGCCTGGCGCTGGATGCTGGGGCTCGCCGCCGTCCCCGCCGTACTGCTCTTCGTCGGGCTGTTCTTCCTCCCCGACACGCCACGGTGGTACCTCAGCAAGGGCCGCGAGGCAGAGGCCGTCGCCGTGCTCCGCCGGACCCGGGGCCCCGCGGACGTCGCCCAGGAGTTGGCCCGGATCGCCGAGAGCCATGCCATCGAGGAAACCGCCCAGCGCGCCGCCTGGCAGGAGCTGCGCAAGCCCTGGATACGGCGTCTCCTCGGGATCGGCATAGGGCTCGCTGTCGTGCAGCAGATCACCGGCGTCAACGCGGTCATCTACTTCGCGCCGAAGATCCTCAAGTCGACCGGGCTCGGCACCGACACGTCCATCACCGCCACCATCGCCATCGGTGTCGTGTCCGTGGTGGCCACCGGCATCGGGATGTCGCTCATCGACCGCGTCGGCCGCAGGCCTCTGCTCATCGGCGGGCTGACCGGCATGGCAGTCGCCCTGGGCCTGCTCGGCAGCGCCTTCCTCCTGGACCGCTCCACCGTGGTCAGCTACCTCATTCTGGGCCTGATGGTGCTGTACATGGCCTTCATGCAGGCCACATTGAACACGGGAGTCTGGCTGCTGCTCGCTGAGATGTTCCCGCTGCGCGTCCGGGGGATCGCGATGGGAGCGGCTGTCTTCGTGATGTGGATGACCAACTTCACGGTGGCACTGACCTTTCCCCTCCTGATCGACACAGTGGGGGCCAGCTGGACCTTCTGGCTCTTCGGGCTGATGAGCGTCGCGTCGATCGTCTTCTGTGTGAAGTACGCGCCGGAGACCAAGGGCATAGCGCTGGAAGACCTCGAAAAGAACCTGCGCGAGGCCGCCCCCGCCTGACGTGCCTCTGCTCACGTACCCACCCCCGCTCACACCTACGCAAAAACAGACACCCCGTCACCTCGGCCTCACCAACCCAAAGGCCATCCACACCCAGCAGACACGCGGCCCAGCAGCCACCCATCCCTACAGAACAGGAACTCACCCATGAGGATCGGATTTCTCGGCGCGGGACGGATCGGTTCCTTCCACGCCGCCGCGCTGGCGGGAACGGACGGCGTCAGCGAGCTGGTGATCGGCGACGCGGACAGCGCCCGGGCCGGTGAACTCGCCCGTGCCATCGGAGCCCGTGCCGTGCCGACCGTGGACGATGTCTTCGCGGCCGGCCCAGACGCCGTCGTGATCGCCACGGCCACCGCTTCCCACGCCGAGCTGATCAGCCGTGCGGCCCGCGCCGGGCTGCCCACGTACTGCGAGAAGCCCATCGCCCTGGACCTGGCAGGCACCGTCCGCGCCCTGCGTGAGGTGGAAGCGGCGGGGACGATGCTCCAGATGGGCTTCCAGCGGCGGTTCGACGCCGGTTACCAGGCGGCACGGCACGCCCTGCGAGAGGGAAAGCTGGGACGGCTGCACACGATCCGTGCGATCACCTCGGATGCCTCGCCTCCGCCGCCCGCGTTCCTGCCGCTGTCGGGCGGGCTGATCCGGGACTGCCTCGTACACGACTTCGACATCGTGCGCTGGCTGACCGGCCGGGAGGTGACAGAGGTCTTCGCCACCGGATCGGCCGGCGGAGCCGAGTTCTTCCGGGCGGCGGGTGATGTGGACACAGCGGCCGCGATGCTCACCCTGGACGACGGCACGCTGGTCACGGCGACCGCAACCCGCTACAACGGCGCCGGTTACGACGTACGCACGGAACTCTCCGGTGAACGCGAGCAACTCGTCGTCGGCCTGGGCGACCGCACCCCCTTCACATCCGCCGAATCCGACGGGCCCGCGGCGCCACAACGGCCGTGGACCGGCTTCCTGGAACGGTTCGATGGCGCCTACCGGGCCGAACTGGCCGCGTTCGTCCAAGCCGCCCGCGGTGACGCGCCGAACCCCTGCTCTGGCCAGGAGGCGCTCAACGCCCTGCTGGTCGCCGAGGCATGCGAGCTGTCCCGGCTGGAGCACCGCCCCGTACGACTCACCGAGATCAATCAGCGCGTCTCCGACCTTTCGTAACATCCATCGCCTCTCGGTCACAGCTGTCACGTTTACGCGCTCCTTCCGTCACAGGCTTTCAACAGCCGCTCGCCGCTGGTCACTCTGCGTCGTTCACCGGGCACAGGATCAAGTGATCAACGCCAGCCGCGTCGCAGCTCCCCCTACGGCTCCCCCGCCGTCGCTGCGGCGCTCTAGGAGAGGCGCGAGACATGACTGATCGCAGACTCTGGTCGTACAAGGAAATCGCCGCACACATCGGCGTGCAGACCGACACCGTGCGGTCCTACCGCAAGCACGGACTCCTGCCGCACCCCGACCTCGTGGAGGGCGGAAAGCCCTACTGGTTCGCGGACACGATCCGGGCGTGGGTACTGCGCCGCCCTGGCAACCGCTCCCGCCGTGAGTCCTAGGACACCGCGGATGGCAACGCGCACCATACGAGCCGGGCGGCCCGGAAGGTCAGCCGTCGGGCCGGACAGCCACACCGGACCAGGGCCCGGGCGCCGCCCCGGGGGCCGGACCATACTCCTCGCAACCGGCCAGTCCAGCCCCGGAGTCGGCCCACCGCTGAAGCGCACTCGACCCCCGCGAAAGCCACTCGAACTCCGCGCATGGGGCGCCGCCTGAGCGGTCAGCTTCCCGTGCGCACCGGGCCCCGTACCTCGCCCTGCTCGGTGCGGGGCCCGGATATGTCCATGCCGGGGGCGCCGCCTTCACTCAGCCCGATACGGGCATGCAGTCGGCGCAACGGCCCCGGCGCCCACCAGGTCGCCCGGCCCGTCAGCCGCATGACGGCCGGGACCAGCAGACCGCGCACCACCATCGCGTCCATCAGGACGGCCAGGGCGATACCGATACCGAGCATCTTGGTGTTGGTCACCCGTGAGGTGCCGATGGCCACCATCACCACGGCGAGGATCACGGCAGCGGCGGTGATGAGCCCACCCGTCCGCTGGAGCCCGAAGACCACCGAGCTCTGGTGATCACCAGTGCGGTCGTACTCCTCCTTGATCCGTGAGAGCAAGAACACGCCGTAGTCCATGGAGAGGCCGAAGGCGACACAGAACATGAGCACGGGGATGGTCGTCTCGATCTCGCCGGTCGTGGTGAAGCTGAGCGGACCGGACAGATGGCCGTCCTGGAAGATCCACACCATCGCACCGAACATCGCGGTCAGACTGAGGCCGTTGAGCAGGATCGCCTGAACGGGGATCAGTACGCTGCCGGTCAGCAGGAAGACGAGCACCAGCGTGGCGAGGACGATGATGGTCAGCGCCCAGGGCAACTGATCGGCTATGGCGTCCTTGGTGTCCACCAGCACGGCGGCCGTACCGGTGACTGACGCGTCGAACGGCGCACTCTGTTTCCTGACGTCCCGTACGAGATCCTGGGTCTCGATGTCCACGTCCTCGCCCTCGGGAAGCACCGTGAGATAGGCGCCGAGGTCCCCGGCGCGGGCAGTCTCGGCGGGACCCGGCTGCTGGTCCTGCTTCCCTCCCACGTACTGGCCTGCCGGGCCGTCCACGCGGCGCACCCCGGGGAGCGCGGAGATCTTGGCGCTGTAGGCAGCGAGGTCCGCGAGCCGTGGGCCGCCTTCGACACCGCCCGCCTCACCGGCGGGCCGGCCCCCCGCCCCGGCATGGCCATCGGCCTGCGCCAGGATCTCGATCGCTCCGCCTGGCCCGCCGGGGAATCCGTCACGGATGTGCTGCTGGACCACATGGGATTCGGCGCTCGCGGGCAGCTGGCGGTCGTCAGCGGTGCCGAACTCGACGCGGAGGAAAGGAAGTCCGAGCACGATCAGACCGACGGCTGTGACGGAGGCGAAGAGGGGGGCGCGCCGCATCGCCAGCCGGGCGAGCCCCGCCCAACCCTCCCCCGCCTCACCGGCGGTGCCCACTCCGGCTCCGGCCATGGTCTCGGTCCCCCCACCGGGGGCGGTGCCCGGAGGACCGCCCACCGCGCTCCGGGCGTCCGCGCTCCTGCGGCGGAACAGCCGCCGCAGGTCCAGTGCGTTGACGCGGGGCCCGAGGAGGACCAGCGTTGCGGGCAGCACCACCAGAGCGGCCGTCGCCGCGAGGAGCACAACGGCGATGCCCGCGTACGCGAAGGAGCGCAAGAAGTACTGCGGGAACACCAGCATCGCGGCGAGGGAGACAGCGACCGTCAGCGCGGAGAAGAGCACGGTGCGCCCCGCGGTGCGCAGGGTCAGGCCGACGGCACCGAGCGGTGTGGCGCCCGCGGTCAGCTCTTCGCGGAAGCGCCGCACGATGAACAAGGCGTAGTCGATGGCCAATCCGAGACCGAGTGCGGTGGTGAGGTTCTGCGCGAAGACGGACACATCGGTGAACTCGGTGAGGCCGCGCAGGACGGCGTTGGTTCCCAGGACAGCGACAATGCCCACGCCGAGTGGGAGCAGGGCGGCGACCGCACTGCCGAAGACCATGACCAAGAGAATCAGCGTGACCGGCAGGGCGATCAACTCGGCCCGCAGCAGATCCTCCTCGATGGTCTTCTGCAGCTCGTGCCGCACTGCCACCTGCCCACCGACCGACACCTCCACCAGGCCGTGTTGACCCCGGTAGCGCGGGGCGATGCGATCCAGGGCGTCATTCGTCGCACCCTCGTCCCCCTGGATGCGGGCCACGATCATCGCCTCGCGGCTGTCCTTCGACCGGAGTGCCGGGGCGGAGGTGTCCCAGTACGACGTCACGCCCACGACGGAGCGCTCGTCGGCCAGTCGCTCCGCGAGCGCTCGCCCCTCGGCGGCCACGGCAGGGTTGTCGACGGTCGACTCCCCGCTGTCGACGAGGAGCACGAGATTGGGCTGCGAGGAGGGGAAACGCTGCTCCAGCGCGTCAGTCGCGAACGACGACTCGGACGTCGGGTCCTCCCACCCACCGCTGCCCAGCCTCTCGGCGACTCCACTCCCGGCTATCACGGCGAGCGCGGTGAAGAGCAGGGCGAGCAGGAGGGACAGCCGCGGCCGGGCAGTGACCACACGGGTCCAGCCGCCAGGCTGAGCCTCCACCAGGCCTTCGCCCCGCCCCCCGTCCGGAGCGTTGACCTTCACCATCTCGCGCCGTCCTTCCCCCATGCCCGGAACCTCACGGCAGGGCGCACAGGCCGCCCTCTGCCATAGACTGGCAAAGGCGAGCAACTACTCGTGTTCATCAGAATGCGAGCGCCGACTCGCATTTGTCAACTGTCGCTGGAAGATGGGGAAGACGGGGATCACTGGTGACCGAGGCGAGGCGTGGGCGAAAGACGAGCCAAAACGGCATACGCGCATCGAAAGGTGCCGACAGGAGCCACGGGAGCGTGAAGACCGAGGAGAGCGCGGGCGGCGAGACGGGAACGCCTGAGCACCCTCAGCCGGATGCGCGGGCCCGCGGCCAGGCGATGGCCGGAGGTGAGAGCGTGAAGACCGAACACCGGGAGCCGGTGCGGCAGGGCGACGAGGACGGGCCGCAGGCCACCGCGGACGCGTCGGCGGCGGACAAGCCCCGGCGCCGGCAGGCGCGCGGCGAACGGCGCATCGAGCAACTGCTTGAAGCGGCCTCGGCCGTCTTCACGTCCGTGGGCTATTCGGCGGCGAGCACCAACGCCATCGCCCGGGAAGCGGGCGTCTCACCCGGCACGCTCTACCAGTTCTTCCCCAACAAGGAGTCGATCGCGGTCGAGCTCGGGGAACGGCTCATCCACCGCCTCCGGCAGACACACGGCGAAGCCTTCGACCCGGCGAACGCCACGCTCCCACTGGCCGAACTGGTGGACACCGTGCTGGACCCCATGATCGAGTTCAACTGCGTCCACCCCGCCGCGCTCGCCCTGCTCTACGGCCCCGACGTACCAGGCAAGCTCGTATCCGATCACGACGCCCTGCACGCCGCCCTGCTGGATCGCACAGCGGAGCTGATAGCACTGCGGGCCCCCGCCATATCCGCCAGCGAGCGGGCCCGGCTCGCCCACATGACCGTGGCGATATTCAAAGCCGGTCTGGAACTCGTCGTCGCCCATGAGGGAGCCGAGCGCGAGCGGTACGCGGCGGAGTCCAAGGCCGCCGTGTACCGCTACCTGGCCCCGTACATCAGCGCCCCGGCCTCTCCCGTGGACCACTGAGCCCCTCGGTTGTCAGAGGGCGGGCCTACGCTGCCTTCCATGCGCCGAGTCAGGGCGTGGGTCACGGCGCGCGACGCGGCGACGGCCACCGGCGAGTGAGGCGGCGGCCGTTGGCCTGGCGGCGCGCGTCGCCGAGTCAGCGCTGGTGAGCGGCACGACGTCAACGCCGCCCAACCGCATACCGTTGACGCTCCCGCGCGCCGTAGACGGGGAAGGCCGCACGGCCGCAGCGAGCGCGCCTCCGGCTGCGACTGCCGCTACGGCCTGACATCGGCCGCCATCGACGCGAGGCCGCTTCCGTTGTCCGGCTGAGCGGCAGTCAGCCCCCGCAGCGGTCAGCCGACCTGACGCCTGATCCGGGCAGGCATGTCCGGTGGCGGCAGCTCCCCGGCCGGGCACCCTGCCCCCACCCGGCCCCACGCCCCGCCCCAGGCCGGCGCCACACTGGCACCGTACCCCCGGGGGGTATACAGTACTGACAGAGGCGCCGGGAGACTGGGGCCTCACCAGACCGTCACGCCCGCACCTCCACAAGGAGAACTCATGACCTCCGAGGCCAACACCGGTTCCTGCCGCACCACCGAAGGCTCCTGCGGCACGACCTCCGATGCCGCCACCGACGGGATCACCACCGTCTACCAGGTGACTGGCATGACGTGCGGCCACTGCGAGGGCGCGGTCACCGAGGAGGTCTCCGCCCTGGAGGGTGTGACGTCCGTCAAGGCCGTGGCCGCGACCGGCCAGGTCACCGTCGTATCGACCGGCGAACTGGACGACGAGGCAGTCCGCGCCGCCGTCGACGAGGCCGGTTACGAGCTCACCGGCCGGGCCTGACCACCTCCCGGCCCCACCACGGCGGCCCGTAGCCAACCCGCACGACGGCGCCTGAACCGCCCGTGCGGCACCTCACCCGACACCCCGAACAGCGCCGAAACGTCACCGCGGGCCCGCGCCGGAAGCAGTCCGATCACATCGGGGGCGCCACCGGCCGCCACGCACGCCACCCATGGAGACGGCGAAAGCCACCTTCTCCATGGGTGGCGTTTTCCCATCCCGCCGCGCTCACCGCCAGCGGTCGCCGTGCGCAGCCACCCGGGCCGGCGACCCAGCCGCGAGGCCACCAGGTCACGAGGCCACCGGCCCGCCCAGCCGCCGCACCAGACACCCCGGGCCGCTCCGCCACCGGCCCACGCGAACCACGCGATCGCACAGCGCACCACCGGATCACCCGAGCCCCCGAATCACCCGGCCACCGATCGCCCAACCAGAACGCGAGGCCGCCGTGGAGCGCCGCCGAAGAAAAGTTGCGGCGCATCATCGACCCCTGACACCTTCACGTAATCCCCATAAGGCACACAACACCCATACGCGAAACACTGGATCTCCAGATCGAGGCTCTTGCCCTTTTACGTGCCCATATGGCAGGAGACGCAGATCACACTCATTGGGGGGTAACCATTGGGGAGGGTCGCGAGTCTAACTGTGTGGTGCTGAAACGTCTTGGGGGACGTTTCCAGACTGCGCGTAGCCGGGGCGACGTACCGGGGAGCTTTGAGCGGCCCTCCCGCATGTACGCGTCCCGGCAGATCGCGGGCGCATGGCCCTCGTGGCCAGCAAAGCTCCCGGCCGGATCCCGTGGGGGGAATCCGAACCGGGGAACGGGAAGCGCCCCGCTCCGACCCGTGGGGGGATCGGCAGCGGGGCGCTTTCGTGTACCACGCCCGCCCACGCCAGCACTCCCGACACGCCCACCCCAGCCGTGACGGCGGGGCGCGTCCACGCGCGAGGCTCCGCCGGGCGCGCGCCCGCACCCCCCGCGTGCTCCGGTTTCATTTTCTTCACCCCGCCTCCGCCACCGAGTGCGCCCCAGCCACCCCCGCCCCGCCGCCGCCCCACCTCTCGCCGCCCCACCTCGCCCCGCCTTTCGCGCATCGTCCAGACCCACCCACCCGCGACCACGGGCGCGCCCGCACGCCCCGTGATAGAAAGTGGCACGACCGTCCCACTTTCTGAGGAGTCGCGATGGCCAACCCCTACGGAGCGCTGTTCGCCGCGCCCGGAGCCACGGCGTTCACCGCTGCGGGCTTCGTCTCACGGATGCCGCTGTCCATGACCGGCATCGGACTCATCACGATGCTGTCCCAGCTACGCGGTCAGTACGGGCTCGCCGGTGCCGTCGCCGCCACGTTCACGCTCTCCATGGCCTTCTTCGGCCCTCAGGTCTCACGGCTGGTCGACCGTTTCGGGCAGCGTCGGGTACTGCTCCCCGTGACCGGCGTGAGCGTGTCCTCGCTCGGGTTACTGCTGCTCTGCGCCCACTTCGGCGCCCCGGTCTGGACCCTGTTCCTCTTCGCGATACCGGCGGGCTCCATGCCCAGCATGGCCGCGATGGTCCGGTCCCGCTGGACCGAACTCTTCCGCGACTCACCGAAGCTGCACACGGCCTACGCCCTGGAGGCGGTGGTGGAAGACGTCACCTTCATCGCCGGGCCCGCGCTGTCGGTGATGCTGTGCACCGCGCTCTTCCCCGAGGCCGGGCCCCTGGTCGCCGCCGCGCTGCTGGCGATCGGCGTAGCGCTGTTCGTCATGCAGCGGGGGACCGAGCCGCCGGTGCGGCCGGAGGCTCGTAGCGGCGCCGGTTCGGCACTGCGCGACGGATCGCTGCGGGTCCTGGTCCTCACCCTGGTCGCGGGCGGGGCCATCGTGGGCACGGTGGACGTCGTGAGCGTGGCGTTCGCGGACGAGCAGGGGCAGCCGGGCGCCACCGGGCTGGTCCTGGGCGTCTACGCCCTGGGCTCCTGCCTGTCCGGGCTGGCATTCGGGGCTGTCACGTTCACCGTTCCGCTGCCCCGGCTGCTGCTCGTGGGCGTGCTGGGCACCGCCGCCACCACGCTGCCTTTCCTGCTGGTGAACAGCGTCGCGGCGCTGACAGCCGCGGTGTTCGTCGCGGGCGTCTTCTTCTCCCCCACCATGATCACGATCATGAACCTGATCGAGCGCATCGTCCCCGCGCACCGGCTTACCGAGGGCATGACGTGGGCGACCACCGGGCTGGCCGTCGGCGTGGCTCTCGGCTCCTCCACGTCCGGCGCCCTGGTCGACGCCTTCGGGCCGCGCGGCGGGTTCGCCGTGGCCATCACGGCGGGCGCGCTGGCCGTGGCCGTGGCCGTGCTCGGCCACCGACTCCTGGGCCCCGCCCTGCGGACCGGGGAAGGTACCGTCACGGTGACCGCCGGCCCGGACCGTACCGACGCCGCACTCCGGACGGGCCCCGCGGACGGCGGGGAGCCGCCGAAGGGCGACGATCGTGCGGAGCACGCGGTCGGCCGGGGCCGTAGGGACCACACAGGTCCGGACGCCGCCGCGCCGGACGCGCAGCCCGTTTCGCCGGCGCCCGCCGCCGCGGAGCACGGGCGTCAGGAACCGGGCGCCGAACGGCGGGAGACCTTTGTCGACTGCGGCTGAGCGAGACCGTTCAGGCCGCCGGAAGCCGGGAGTACGCCCTGAACGCGCTTGAACCGCCGAACGAGCCCGGGACCAGCCGGTCCGGCGAGTCCGGGACCGAGACCCAGTCCGAGTCCGGGACCGAGACCAAGCCCGGGACCGACGGCCGACGGGCCAAGGGCGAACGCCGCCGCCGCGCCCTGATCGAGGCGGCCCTCCGGATCGTGGAGCGGGACGGCGCCAACGGAGTCAGCCACCGGTCGGTGGCCCGCGAGGCCGGGCTGCCGACCACCTCGGCGACGTACTACTTCCGAGGCATCGACGACCTGCTGTGCGCGGCGCTGACGAGTGTGATGACCGAGGACGCGGCCCGGATGCGGGACCTCGCCGCCGAGACCGACGGCGGGGCCGACAGCCGTCGCACCCTCGCGCGGCTCATGGCCGAGGTGGCGGCCGCTCCCGGGCGGCTGCTCGCCGAGTACGAGCTGTATCTCCAGGCGGCCAGGCGGCCCGAGCTGCGCGAGGTCACCCAGGTGTGGCTGGACGCCGCCGCGGACTTCGCGCGCGGTTACACCGATGATCCGGTACGCGTACGGGTCGTCGTCGGAGCCATCGACGGGCTGCTGCTCCAGGCCCTGCTCACCGACCAGCCGCCAGCCGAGGCGGAATTCGAGGCGATGCTGCGTGATCTGCTGCCGTGCCCAGAGGACGATCCGAGGGGACAGGCGAGGGGATAGGCGAGGGGATAGGCACCCCGCTGGAGCGGCGCCCGCGGAAGCGGGCGGCGAGGTGGCGCACCGGCCCCGTAGGCCCCGTACGCAACATGGCCCCGGCCGTTTCGGGGATGCCCATGGGCATCCCCGTGCGGCGGGGGCCATCGTGGCGCTTGCGCGCGGTGACGCTAGCGCTGCTCCACCGGGACGAAGTCACGCTCCACGACGCCGGTGTAGATCTGGCGCGGGCGGCCGATGCGCGAACCCGGCTCCTTGATCATCTCGTGCCACTGGGCGATCCAGCCGGGGAGTCGACCGATCGCGAACAGCACGGTGAACATCTCGGTCGGGAAGCCCATCGCGCGGTAGATGAGGCCGGTGTAGAAGTCGACATTCGGGTAGAGCTTGCGCTCCACGAAGTACTCGTCGGCCAGCGCACGCTCCTCAAGCTTGAGGGCGATGTCCAACAGCTCGTCGGACTTGCCGAGCGCCGAGAGCACATCATGCGCCGCAGACTTGATGATCTGCGCCCGGGGGTCGAAATTCTTGTAGACGCGGTGCCCGAAGCCCATGAGCTTCACGCCGTCTTCCTTGTTCTTCACCTTGCGGATGAAGGTCTCGACGTCGCCGCCGGACTGCTTGATGCTCTCCAGCATCTCCAGCACCGACTGGTTGGCGCCGCCGTGCAACGGGCCCCACAGCGCGCTGATACCGGCCGAGATCGACGCGAACATGTTCGCCTGCGACGAGCCGACGAGGCGGACCGTCGAGGTGGAACAGTTCTGCTCGTGGTCGGCGTGCAGGATCAGCAGCTTGTCGAGAGCGTTGACCACGACCGGGTCCAGGTCGTACTCGGCTGCGGGCACGGAGAACGTCATACGCAGGAAGTTCTCGACGTAGCCAAGGTCGTTACGCGGGTAGACCACGGGGTGGCCGACCGACTTCTTGAACGCGTACGCGGCGATGGTGGGCAGCTTCGCGAGCAGCCGGATCGTCGACAGGTGGCGCTGCTGCTCGTCGAACGGGTTGTGGCTGTCCTGGTAGAACGTCGACAGCGCGCTGACCACGGAGGACAGCATCGCCATCGGATGCGCGTCGCGCGGGAAGCCGTCGTAGAAGCGCTTGACGTCCTCGTGGAGCAAGGTGTGCTGGGTGATCTCGTTACGGAAGGTCGCCAGCTCGTCGACGGTCGGCAGATCACCGTTGATCAGCAGGAAGGCGGTCTCCACGAACGTGCTGCGCTCCGCCAGCTGCTCGATGGGGTAGCCGCGGTACCGCAGGATGCCGTTCTCGCCATCGAGGTAGGTGACCGCGGATTTATACGCTGCGGTGTTGCCGTAACCAGAGTCCAGGGTCACCAGACCGGTCTGGGCGCGGAGCTTGCCGATATCGAAGCCGCTGTCGCCGACGGTGCTCTCGATCACCGGGTAGGTGTATTCGCCGTCCCCGTACCGCAGTACTACAGAGTTGTCGCTCACGTCATCCCTCACCGACGTTGTGCCTCTTCTTCGAGGTGCCCTGACTAGCTCTACCTTCCCCCATTTGGACGATGAACGTGCACTCGGGGTCGGCCATAGGGCCTAACTGCGGCACTCAGTGCCGCCAACGGACCCATCCTGCCCCCTTCAGCCCGGTTCCGGAAACCCGGAGGTGCGCGCCCCGGCACCAAGCCGGTGGTCGAGCGCGGTGAAGCGCCGACCGGCACTCACCGTGCGTACGGCCTGGGCCAATGCCTTGCGAGACCCGACCAGCACCACCAGGCGCTTTGCCCGCGTTACGGCCGTATAGAGTAGATTGCGCTGAAGCATCATCCACGCTCCGGTTGTCACCGGAATCACCACAGCCGGATACTCGCTGCCCTGCGAGCGGTGAATCGTCACGGCGTACGCATGGGCCAGCTCGTCCAGCTCATCGAAGTCGTACCCCACCTCCTCGTCCTCATCCGTGAGGACCGTGAGCCGCTGCTCCTCGTTGTTGAGCGCGGTGACGACGCCGACCGTGCCGTTGAAGACACCATTAGCGCCTTTGTCATAATTGTTCCGAATTTGAGTTACCTTGTCACCTACGCGGAAGATCCGGCCGCCGAAGCGCCGCTCCGGGAGGTCCGGTCTGGCGGGCGTCACGGCCTGCTGCAACAGGCCGTTGAGGGTCCCCGCCCCCGCGGGGCCACGGTGCATGGGCGCGAGCACCTGCACATCACGCCGTGGATCAAGCCCGAACTTCGCCGGGATGCGGCGCGCCACCACATCGACCGTCAGCCGCCCCGCTTCCTCGGTGTCCTCCTCGGCGAAGAGGAAGAAGTCCGCGAGCCCCTGAGTGATCGGCGGCACACCGGAGTTGATGCGGTGCGCGTTGGTCACCACACCCGACTGCTGCGCCTGCCGGAAGATCCGGGTCAGCCGGACGGCCGGGACCGGGCTGCCGGGGGCGAGCAGGTCCCGCAGCACCTCGCCCGCGCCCACCGAAGGCAGCTGGTCCACGTCGCCGACCAGCAGCAGATGAGCGCCGGGAGGGACCGCCTTCACCAGCTTGTTGGCGAGCAGCAGGTCCAGCATGGACGCCTCGTCGACGACCACCAGGTCGGCGTCGAGCGGGCGCTCCTTGTCATACGCGGCGTCGCCGCCGGGCCTGAGCTCAAGCAGCCGGTGCACCGTGGACGCCTCGGCGCCCGTCAGCTCGGACAGCCGCTTGGCCGCGCGCCCCGTCGGCGCCGCGAGCACGACCTTCGCCTTCTTCGCGCGGGCCAGCTCCACCACGGAACGCACGGTGAACGACTTTCCGCAGCCAGGCCCGCCGGTCAGCACAGCGACCCGCTCCGAGAGCGCGAGCCGGACCGCTTGCTGCTGCTCGGGGGCGAGCTCGGCACCCGTGCGCTGCGCCAGCCAGGCGAGGGCCTTCGGCCAGTCGACGGCCTGGAACGCGGGCATCCGGTCCTCGTCGCAGCGCAGCAGCCGCCGCAACTGTCCGGCGAGGGAGAGCTCGGCGCGATGGAAGGGGACGAGATAGACGGCGGTGATCGGCTCGCCGTCCACACCGGGGACCGTCTCCCGCACCACGCCTTCCTCCTCCCCCGCCAGCTCCGCCAGGCAGTCGATGACCAGGCCCGTATCGACCTGGAGCAACTTCACCGCGTCGGCGATCAGTTGGTCCTCGGGGAGGAAGCAGTGGCCGTTGTCGGTGGACTGCGACAGCGCGTACTGCAATCCGGCCTTCACGCGCTCCGGGCTGTCGTGCGGGATGCCGACGGCCTGAGCGATCCGGTCGGCCGTGAGGAAGCCGATGCCCCAGACGTCCGCCGCCAGCCGATAGGGCTGGTTGCGTACGACGGAGATCGAGGCGTCGCCGTACTTCTTGTAAATGCGGACGGCGATGGAGGTGGACACGCCGACGCCCTGGAGGAAGATCATGACCTCCTTGATGGCCTTCTGCTCCTCCCAGGCGGCGCCGATCATCTTGGTCCGCTTCGGGCCAAGACCCGGGACCTCGATCAGCCGCTCCGGCCGCTGCTCGATGACGTCGAGCGTCTCCACGCCGAAGTGCTCGGTGATCCGGTCGGCGATTCTCGGACCGATGCCCTTGATCAGTCCGGAGCCGAGATAGCGGCGGATGCCCTGGACGGTGGCGGGCAGCACCGTCGTGTAGTTCTCCACCGTGAACTGCTTGCCGTACTGCGGATGCGAGCCCCAATGGCCCTCCATGCGCAGGGACTCACCCGGCTGCGCACCGAGCAGGGAACCGACCACGGTCAGCAGGTCGCCCGCGCCGCGCCCGGTGTCGACGCGCGCGACCGTGTAACCGTTCTCCTCATTGGCGTAGGTGATCCGCTCCAGGACCCCTTCGACCACCGCGAGCTTGAGCATGGACAGACCGTACCGCCGGGGTCGGACACGCCGTCCAGGGCTGTGGACAACCCGCGGGCTGTCCCTGTCACCGGGCGTGCGGGCGGCTTCTCAGCGCCTGTCGCGACCCGCCGGGGAACGCGCTGAAACAACAGCGGAACAACGGCGAGAGCCCCGAAACCGGCCCCGGAAAACCTACGAGGGGCCCGGTCCGTCGACCGGGCCCCTCAGGTTTCCCCCTCCACTGGCTCCGCATGAATCCCCCCAGATTCCCCTCCGCGAGAGCCTGATGACACATACGACCCGCCGAAGCCGTGAAGGGTTGCACGGTTTCCTGGAGTTATTCATCCGTTACGTGCGGTCAGTTCTCCGAGTTGATCCAAGTGAAGGGAAGGATGATGCCAGCTGGCCGTGAGACCAACAGTGCGCCAATGGCTGTCAGATCGGCCCCCGCGGCGCCACCCCCGGGAGTCACCGACCCGACCTGGGCGGATGAGGTGGGCACAGCTACTCTTCCGCTGGCCGCCGCCCGCGTAATCTGCGCACTGGCCATGACAACCGGCACGGCGGCCATGGCGGGTACGCGGCGCACGGCGGTGAGCGGCGGCACGCGGCCGACGCGCTACGGCGGGCGGCGGCAGGCGACCACGCACGGCGACACACCAGCAGCGGGACGAAGGACAGCGGATGGAGCGGCAGCCATGACGGTGACCCTGGCCGATGTAGCGGCACGCGCCCGCGTCTCAGCGGCCACTGTCTCGCGCGTACTGAGCGGGAACTATCCCGTAGCCGAGGCCACGCGGGCGCGCGTGCTGCGCGCGGTCCAAGAACTGGACTACGTGGTCAACGGCCCGGCCAGCGCGCTCGCCGCCGCCAACTCCGACCTCGTCGGCGTCCTCGTCAACGACATCGCCGACCCGTTCTTCGGCATCATGGCCGGGGCCATCCAGGCCGAGATGTGCGGCCCGGCCGCCGGTGGCGCCAAGGCCGGAAGCGGCAGCAGACCCGGTCTCGGACGTCCCGAAACGGGCCAGTCCGGCGCGGGCCGGGCCGGTGGGGGCCGGGCCGGTGGGGGCCGGGCCGGTGGGGGCCGGGCCGGTGGGGGAAGAGGCGGTCCTGTCGCGGGCAGCGGCGAGAAGCTGGCCGTGATCTGCAATACGAACGGTTCGCCCGAACGCGAACTGACCTACCTCACCCTCCTGCAACGGCAGCGCGCCGCCGCCGTCGTCCTCACCGGAGGCGCCGTGGAGGACCCCGAGCACGCCGCCCTGCTGGCCGCGAAGGTGACGCGGCTGGCCGCTGCGGGAACCCGCGTCGTGCTGTGCGGGCGCCCTCCGGTGCCCGACGCCCTCACCCTCGCCTTCGACAACCGGGGCGGGGCGCGGCGGCTGACCGAGTACCTGCTGACGCTGGGGCACCGCCGGATCGGCTATATCGCCGGACCGGCCGACCGCACCACCACCAGGCACCGGCTTGAGGGCCACCAGGCGGCCCTGGCCGCGCACGGGCTCGCCGAACCCCCCGCAGCCCCCGCAAGCCCCGCGGACCCGGCAGCAGCGGACCTGGCAGCCTCGGCCTCGCCGTCCGGCCGACGCGGGCCGCTCACCGTGCACGGGGCGTACGACCGCGCTTCCGGGTACGACGCGGCCTGCGAACTCCTCCGCCGCGAACCGCGCGTCACCGCACTGGTCGCCGCCAACGACACGGTCGCGCTGGGCGCCTGCGCCGCTCTGCGCGACCTGGGGCTGCGCGTTCCCCGCGATGTGTCTGTCACCGGATTCGACGACCTGCCGTTCAGCGCCGACGCGTCTCCGTCCCTCAGCACGGTGCGGCTGCCGCTGTACGAGGCGGGCGCGCGGGCGGGCAGGCTGGCGCTCGGCTGTGAGGAGCCGCCGCCGGGAGGCGTCGCCATGATCCGTGCGGAGTTGATGGTCCGCGAGTCGACCGCCCCGGCGTCGGCCGACGCGGAAGCCCGCCGGGCCGGCCACCACGACCGCCCCTGATCCGGCGCCCTGACCGACGCCCCCGTACGGGCACCTCAGTCCCGGACGCCTTGGACCAGACAGCCCACACGGACACCGCAGACGGCTCAGGCGGTTCCGGCGGCTGAGACAGCTCAGATCATTCGGACAACCGGAGTTTCGGACAACGGCCGTTCGGACAGCCACAACTGATCAGACACCGTCGACGACACGTCGCCGGTCGGACACTTTCGACCAGAAACGACAGTTTCGGTCGCCGTTGACCCGGGCATCGTCGCTCCCTAGCGTCCGCAGTGCCGACGGGTAGCTATCCGTCGCCTTACCGTCCGTCTTCTCTGGAGCCCGCATGAAGCTCGCCTTTTCGACCCTCGGCGTGCCCGGTCTGCCGATCCCTGATGTCGTCAGGCTCGCCGTCGAGCACGGCTATCAGGGCGTCGAACTACGCGCCCACCCCGAGGAACAGGTGCACAGCGGACTGGGCGCGACGGAACGCGCCGACGTGGCCGAGGAGTTTCGCGCGGCCAATGTGGAGGTCCTGGCGGTAGCGGGCTATGTGCGGGTCGCGGAGGCGGGCGAGGACGGCCCGGTCCTGGCCCAGCTGCGGGAACTCCTCGCGCTGGCACGCGACCTCGGCGCCCGCTACGTCCGGGTCTTTCCCGGCGGCGGTGAGCAGGACCCGGAAGAGGCCGACGCGGCTGCCGCCCGGCGGCTCGCCGCAGCCGCCCCGTACGCCTATGACCTCGGCGTCCGGGTGCTGCTTGAGACGCATGACTCGCACCGCACCGGGGCTGCCGCCAGCCGTGTGCTCGGCCTTGTCGGGCACCACAGCATCGGGGCCATCTGGGACGTACTGCACACCTGGCTGGGCGGCGAGGAACCGGTCGCTTCGCACGCGGCGCTCTCCCCCTACCTCGGGTACGTGCAGGTCAAGGATGTCGCTTCGGCGGAGGACACCACTCCGCTCCCGCTCGGCTCGGGCGTACTCCCGCTGGGCCAGTGCCTGACCACGCTGGTCCACGAGGGGTACGTGGACACCTCGCATGCGGAGCCCAGCGAGGGCTGGCTGTGCTGGGAGTACGAGAAGCGCTGGTACCCGGACGCCGCTGAGCTGCCGCAGCTGCTGGGGCCCGGCCGGGACCAGTTGCTGAGCCTGCTGGCCGCCGCGTCGGTCACCGGTCCGTCCGGTTCGTCACCGCGACCGTAGCCGCCGCCACGGATGGCGTAGCCCCCGGTTCCATCAGGCCACCCGGCCCCGACGCACCAGTCGCCCCGGTCGCGCCAGCCGCCCCGGTCACGCCGGCCGGCCCCGTCACGCCGCTCGGCTTCGTCATGTCCGTCCGCTTCGCCATGCCCCTCGGCCCGGACGTGACCGTCGGCTCGGCGGACGCCCCGGACCGAGAGCCCGAGCGGGCGCCCGAGAAGGTGGTCAGGGCGACGCCGCCGACCAGTAGTACGGCCGCGAGCCAGCGCAGCGGGCTCACGCCCTCGCCGAGCAGCAGCGCCGCCGAGGACATCCCGAAGACGGGCACCAGCAGGGAGAAGGGCGCGACAGCGGACGCGTCGTACGTACGGAGCAGGAAGCCCCAGGCGCCGAAGCCGAACAAAGTGGTGAACCACGCGACGTAGACGATCGTGCCGACGCCGCTCCAGTCGAGGGCACCCAGCGCGTCCAGGTCCGCCCG
Source organism: Streptomyces sp. A01 (assembly GCF_059026195.1). NCBI lineage: Bacteria > Bacillati > Actinomycetota > Actinomycetes > Kitasatosporales > Streptomycetaceae > Streptomyces > Streptomyces sp. A01. Next base: position 230,061 of record NZ_JBWLKN010000002.1, read on the forward strand.
CGGTCCCTCGAACAGCAGCGAAAGGAGGAGGAGAGGCAGCACCGGCACCACGCTGACCCACACCATGAAGCGCAGCGCGTCGGGCGGCGCGGCCTTGCGGGTCAGGACATTGGAGACACCCCAGAAGGCCGCCGCCGCGATGAGCAGCACGAAACCGAGCACCGGGCCCGAGGTGCCCTCGTCGATCGCCGCGACCGCGATCCCGGCGAGTGCGACGGCCATGCCCACCACGCGGCCACGGCTCGGCCGCTCACCGAGCACGATGGCGGCGAACACGGCGGTGAACACCGCTTGGACCTGGAGAACCAGTGAGGACAGGCCGGCCGGTGCGCCCTGCCGCATGCCGATGAAGAGCAGCCCGAACTTGGCGACTCCCAGCACGAGACCCACCCCGATGATCCAGCGCCAGGCGACCTGCGGCCTCCCGACGAAGAAGACGGCGGGGAGCGCGGCGGCGGCGAAGCGCAGTGCGCAGAAGAGCAGCGGCGGGAAGTGGTCGAGACCGACCTCGATGACGACGAAGTTGATGCCCCAGACAGCGGTGACGCACACGGCAAGGGCGATATGAGCGGGACGCATGTGTTCGAGGATCACGCCAGTCGGCCATGTAGCACCAGCACGGATTACTTCATGATTGGATGAAGCAGCGCTACAACCATTCGCCTGTGGGGGGAAGCATGCTGGATCTGGCCCGGTTGCGTGCGCTGCACGCGGTATCCGTGCACGGCTCGGTCAGCGCGGCCGCCGTCGCCCTCGGCTACACCCCCTCGGCGGTATCGCAGCAGATAGCGAAGTTGGAGCGGGAGACCAAGACGGCGCTGCTCGAACGGCAGGGCCGGGGCATCGCCTTGACCGACGCCGCCCAGCAACTCGCTCGGACCGCTGAGCAGTTGCTGACCATCGTCGAACGCGCCGAGACCACCCTGGAGGAGCGGCGCGGGCAGCCCTCCGGGCGCCTGGCCGTAGGGGCCTTCGCGTCGGCTGCGCGCGGCCTGCTCCCCTCCGTGCTCGCCGAACTCATCGAGAAGCACGCCGCGCTGGACGTACGGCTGACCGAGGTCGATCCGCACTTGTCGCCCGATCTGGTGGCGCGCGGGGTGATCGATCTGGCGGTCACCCACGACTGGGACATCTCGCCACTGCCCGCGCCGGAAGGCGTGGAGCGGGCGGTGATCGGCGACGATCCGTCCGACATTCTCGTGCCGAGCGGCGGCCCACTCGCCTCGCGTACGGTGCTGCGCCGCTCGGAGCTCGCCGGACAGCGGTGGATCTGCCAGCCGCCCGGGTCCGTGTGCCACGACTGGCTGGTACGGACGCTGCGCGCGTCGGGCCACGAGCCGGAACTGGCGTACCAGGCCTCGGAGTACGACACCCAGCTCGCCCTGGTCGCCGCCGGTCTGGGCATCGCGCTCGTGCCGCGTCTCGGGCGCGGGCCCCTGCCCAAGGGCGTGACCGTGGTGCCCCTTGAGCCGACGCCGCTGCGGCGGCTGTACGCGCTGTGGCGGCCAGGTGCCGCCCGCCGCCCCGCCATCACCGAAGCCGTACGGGTCCTCCAGGACCACTGGCCCCGCCGCATGGCGGCCTGAGCCGGACGCGCCGCCGCCCCGGCGGCCTCCTGGCGACTGGCGGCCGACGCGCCCGCGCCGGCCTCCGGGGCGCCGAACCGGGCCCTGCGTGGCGAGCGACCACCTTCTCAATTCCCCGACCGGGCGCGCGTACAGGAACCTGTCGGACGCGCGGAACGTCCAATGGACAGACCGCTGGAGAGTCTCCGCAGAGCGGTGTCGGCCGCGCTGCTGGCTGCGTCGCCGACTACCCCTCTCCAACCGCCTGCGGCCAGCGGCGGACCGCCGCCGACGCGTCCCCCTCCGACAGCGTCGGCGGCGGCGCCCTTCCGCCCGCGCACCGCCGGATGGCCCACCCCCGCCCCACCGGCCGCGCACCGCGGGGCGCGTCCGCGGCGCCCCTGTACGTACCGTCGAACACGTATCGGACATACGCCGCATGACCAGGCGCCGCCCGCGCGCCTACGCGATCCTTCCCGCGACTCCCAGCCCGTCCCTCCCGGACGGCTGACGCCAAGGCCACGGCGCCCGGAAAGCCGGGCGGACACGCGAGAGGCGCCCGGTGGCCAACCGGGCGCCCCTCATCACGTCAACCAACCCGCATGGCTCATTCAGTGGGACGAGCCTGGGCGGATCACCGCACTACGGGCGCAGTATGTTCTCCCTCCGCACGTCGCGGCGGTCGAGCTGCTTGTCGAACGGAGCCAGCGGCTTCGCCGTCTCCTGGCCCGAGCTCACGGACTTCGGCTGAACGCCCGCCCAGTCCAGGACGCGCGCGGTCGCCTTGGCCTTCGTGTCAGCGGGCAGCTGCGCGATGTTCGCGCCGTGGTTGGCACCGGGGACCTTGTACACGTACGAGTCCTCGGCGCGCTTGCCCAGCCGGAACGGCTCGGCGGCCCACGGGTCGTTCCCACCGTTGACGAAGAGCATCTGCTCGGCGTTGTTCCGCACCCACCGGTCGATGTCAGGCATCGAGCGCGGGTCGAACCTCATGGGGATCTCCCGCGGCACCGCGTGCCGCGGCGCGTCGATGCCCGGGTACCGGAGGAGATCCTTCAGCTGCGAGTACTTGACCGTCGGCCAGCCCAGCTGGGTGCCCGCCTGGTAGTAGTACGGCGTGTACGCCTCCAGGCCCTGGTCGGTGGCGGAGTCGAAGCCGGAGATCTTGTCGACGTACTTGTACAGCACGTCGTCTGAGGCCGAGGCGGGGGGCACATCCGCGCAGTCCTTCGCCAGGCTGTACTGCCAGAACGCCCAGGCCAGGCTGATCACGGCGTTCTCGTACGCCTTGTCGGCGCTGCCCATCACCTTGAACGTCTTGCCCTCGGCGTCCGCCCACTTCTGGTAGCGGTCGACGAGCTTGCCGCGCCGCTCCAGCGCCGCGCGCTGCACGGCGGTCAGCTTGGCGCGGCACTCCTTGTCGCCGACCTTCGCGAAGAAGGCGTCGTACGCGGAGTCCTCCTTGTTCACGACATCGTTGGGCGCGACGTACGCGACGGTGCCGTCCATGTCGTTCGGGTAGAAGCGGCGGAAGTACGTCGCCGTCATGCCGCCCTTGCTGCCGCCGGTGGACAGCCAGTTCTTGCCGTAGATCGGCTTCAGCGCCTTGAAGAGGCGGTGCTGGTCGCTGGCGGCCTGCCAGATGTCGAGCTTCTTCCAGTCGGCGGGCTGCGGCCGCGACGGGGTGAAGAAGCGGTACTCCATGGACAGCTGGTTGCCGTCGACGATCTGGGTCGGCTCACTGCGGCGTGGCGTCGTGTTGACGTTGTAGCCGGAGGTGAAGAAGACCGTCGGGCGGTCCACGGACTTGTGCAGCAGGGTGATCCGCTGCTTGAAGGTTCCCTTTGACGGGTGCCGGTGGTCAATCGGCTGGGTGTAGTTGAGCACCAGGAATCGGTAGCCGTCGTACGGCTTCTCTTCGACGAAACTCATCCCCGGTATCGCGAGGACGCGTTCCTTGATGTCGTCCGGCGACGCGGCGGTGGCCGATCCTGCGGAAACGCCGCCCACACCTATGGTGCCGATGAGCACCACAAGCGCGAGCAGCCATCTGAGCGACTTGTGCATTCGCCCTCCCCTGGAGTCCATGATGGTCGCCGTGAACCTATAGGGGCACGTGCAGAGGCCGCTAGCCCCAGTTCAGGCTGGGGTCGGGGACCGTAGGCCGCAAGCCGAATCCCGTTACGCTACGTCGACCCCCTCCCCTCTCCGCGTGAGATGACCCATGCTGTCGGCATGGACCGAGAGGAACGCCGGGGACCAGACAGCCCCGAGCCGAGTGAACGGGCCGAGCGACTGCGCCGGTATTTGAGCGAGCTCGCGGAACGCGTCGATCCGCGCTCCCTCGAACTGCTGATGCGGCTGCTTCGCGAGCTCAGCGTCTCACCGGCCGCGCGAGGCGGCACGTACGAACTGGGCATGGGGCCGGAGGAGCGGGAGCTGTTCACCCCCGCTCTCCAGGCCGAGCTGCTCGTGCTGTTCGGATTGCTCACCTCGCAGGACGAGCGGGTCGTCGTCGATCTGGGGGACAGTCCGCACGCCAAGGGCATGAAGGTGCTCGTGCCTCATGAGCGGGCGCACGACCCCGAGTTCCTCCAGCGGCACAAGCAGCGCGTCGCCGCCGAGGCCGCCGAACGCGAGGCCGACCGCCGCGAGGTGGAGGCCATCGCACGGGCGAGCGGCATGGAGCCGTGACACGTCACCGTGACCTGACGCGTCACCGTGACGTGACCGTGGTCCCGACGGTCACCGTCACCGTGACCATCAAGACCACGGTGTGACGGCGTCTCCCGTCGACCGGTCACGCCACGGCGGCGGTCTCCCCCGAGAAGGCGCGCCACAACCGGGCGTAGCGGCCGTCGGCGGCCAGCAACTCGTCATGTGTGCCGTCTTCGACGACCCGCCCGTGGTCGAGGACCACCACCCGGTCCGCGCGGGCGGCCGTCGTCAGCCGGTGGGCGACAACGAGGGTGGTGCGCTTCCCGGCCAGCCGGTCGGTGGCCTGGTTGACCAGGGCCTCGGTGGCAAGGTCAAGGGCGGCGGTCGCCTCATCGAGCAGCAGTAGGTCCGGGTCGACGAGCTCGGCGCGGGCCAGGGCGATCAACTGCCGTTGACCAGCGGAGAGGTTGCGCCCGCGCTCGATGACCTCGTGCAGATATCCGCCACTGAGTGAGGCGATCATGTCGTGCGCGCCGACCGCCCGCGCCGCCGCCTCCACCTCCGCGTCGGTGGCCTCAGGACGCCCGTACGCGATGGCATCCCTGACCGTGCCCTGGAACAGGTAGGGCTCCTGCGGGACGACGCCGAGCCGGTGCCGGTACCCGGCGAGGTCCAGTTCCCGCAGGTCCACGCCGTCCACCGTGACCCGGCCCGCCGACGGATCGTAGAAGCGGGCGACGAGCTTCACGAGCGTCGACTTGCCCGCGCCGGTCTCGCCGACGAACGCGACGGTCTGTCCGGCCGGAATCCGCAACTCGATCCCGGACAGCGCCTCCTCGGGCTCGTCCGCAGGGCCGTAGTGGAAGTGCACATCCTCGAACGCGATGTCGCCGCGCACCTCGTGTACCTCGCGCGGGGCTTCGGCGACCGGTGTCGACGTCGGCTCGCGCAGCAGCTCCTGGATGCGGCGCAGCGAGACCGTGGCCTGCTGGTAGCCGTCGAAGACCTGCGAGAGCTGCTGTACGGGGGCGAAGAACAGGTCGATGTAGAGCAGGTAGGCGACGAGCGCGCCCGCCGTGAGCGTGCCGTCGCTGACCCGCCCCGCGCCGACGATCAGCACGAGGGCGGCGGCCACGGACGACAGGAGCTGCACGAACGGGAAGTAGACCGAGATCAGCCACTGGCCGCGCACCCGGGCCTGCCGGTAGCCGTCACTGCGCTCGGTGAACCGCTGCTGGCCGCTGGGCTCGCGCCGGAACGCCTGCACGATGCGCAGACCGGCGACGTTCTCCTGGAGGTCGGCGTTGACTCCGCTGACCCGCTCACGGGCCAGCTCGTACGCCTTGACGCTCTTCCGCCGGAAGAAGAACGTGCCGATGATCAGCAGCGGCAGCGTCGCGAAGACCACGAGGGCGAGCTCGATGTCGATCACGAGGAGCGCGACGAGGATGCCGAAGAACGTCAGCAGGCTGACCAGCGCGGTCACCAGACCGGTCTGCAGGAACGTGGACAACGCGTCCACATCCGTGGTCATCCGGGTCATGACCTTGCCGGTCAGCTCGCGCTCGTAGTAGTCGAGTCCGAGCCGCTGGAGCTGTGCGAAGATCTTGACGCGGAGGGAGTAGAGCACGCGTTCGCCGGTCCGGCCGGTCAGCCGGGTCTCGCCGATCTGTGCCGCCCACTGGCCGAGCACCACGAGCAGCGCCAGGCCCGAGGCGATCCACACGGCGCTGAGCGCCGCCTCCTGAACACCCTCATCGATGCCGTGCCTGATCAGGACCGGCAGCGACAGTCCGGCGAGCGCGTCGAGCGAGACGAGCAGCAGGCTCAGGGCGAGCGGCTTGCCGAAGCCACGCAGCAGCTGCCGGAGCCCGTACGACGACTCGGGGCGCGTGGCCTGGTCCTCGTCGATGTCGGGCGTATCGGTCGCGGGCGGCAGCGCCGCGACCTTCGCGAGCAGCTCGGGGGTGGCGGGCATCCCCGTGACCCCGCTCGCGGGGGTGGGCGGTGCGGTGGGCGCGGGCTCGCCGGAGGCGGTCTTCGCCGCAGGACCGGCCTCGGCTCCGCCCGGGTCGTTGTCGGTGGCACGGACCCACAGCTCAGGTGTGACGCCCGCCGGGCGACGCGCGTCGGCGGCGTCGCCTTGCCCCTTGCGCTCACCCTTGCCGGGCATACCGCTGCCCGGTATGCCGTCGCCGGGTACGCCGTCGGGCACGCGGGCGCCGGGGATGGCCAGGCCCGTCGCGGCGGACTCGCCGCCCAACGACGCGGCGAGCGAGCGCGCTCCTGGGGCCCGCCCGCTGGCCGGTCCGGCTCCCGCGCGAGAACCGGAACCGGGATGGGAACCGGGATCGGAACCGGCGTCCGCGCTGCCGTCCCGACCCGTGACGGGCACGTCCCCGCTCCCGTCGGCGTTATCGCTGTTCTCGCTGTTCTCGCTGTTCTCGCTTCTGTACGAGAGACCCGCCTCGTCACGCGGGACGTCACCCAGCTCGTCGGGGTCGGTCAGCAGCCGGCGGTAGAGCGGGCACCGCTCGGTCAGCTCGTCGTGCGTGCCGACGTCGGCGAGCCGGCCGCCGTCGAGAACGGCGATCCGGTCGGCGAGGGCGAGGGTGGACTGACGGTGGGCGATCAGCAGCGTCGTACGCCCCGCCATCACCCCGCGCAGCGCCTCGTGGATCTCGTGCTCGACACGCGCGTCCACAGCCGACGTGGCGTCATCGAGAAGCAGCAGCCGCGGATCGGTCAGGATGGCCCGAGCCAGCGCTACGCGCTGCCGCTGACCACCCGAAAGGCTCAGGCCCTGCTCGCCGACCTCGGTGTCGTAGCCCTCCGGCAGGTCCGATATGAAGCCGTCGGCCTGCGCGGCACGCGCGGCTGTGCGTATCTGTTCATCGGTAGCGTCCGGCAGGCCGTACGCGATGTTCTCGCGGACACTGGCGGAGAAGAGGAAGCTGTTCTCAGGGACCAGACCGATGGCGGCCCGCAGCGAAGCGAAGGTCAGCTCGCGCACATCGTGGCCGCCGACCGTGACCGCACCGCCCGTGACATCGTAGAAGCGCGGCAGCAGCAGCGAGAGTGTGGACTTGCCGCTGCCGGAGGCGCCGACGACCGCCAGCGTCTCGCCAGGTTCGATACGCAGCGACACATCGTCCAGGACGGGGCGCAGCCGTGCGCCGCCGTGCTGGTCCGCACCCGCGCCCTTCTGCCCTTCACCCTTGCCGTCGTCCTCATCCGCCGCGGCGGCGTAGCCGAAGGTGACGTGGTCGAACTCGACCGTCGCGGGCGCGTCGTCCGGGAGCTGATGCGCGTCGGGACGCTCGGCTATCGCCGGGTCGGTGTCGATCAGCTCGAAGACGCGCTCGACACCCGCGCGGGCCTGCTGCCCCACGGTCAGCATCATGGTGAGCATCCGGACGGGGCCGACGAGCTGCGCAAGATACGTGGAAAAAGCGACGAAGGTACCGAGGGTGACCTGGCCACGGGTCGCCATCCAGCCGCCGAGGGCGAGCATCGCGACCTGGCCGAGCGCGGGAACCGCCTGGAGGGCGGGGGTGTAGCGGGAGTTGAGGCGCACGGTCCGCAGTCGGCCGGCGAACAGGCGGCGGCTGACCGCGCGCAGCTTGCCGGTCTCCTGCTCCTCCTGCCCGAAGCCCTTGACCACCCGCACGCCGGTGACGGCGCCCTCCACGACGCCCGCGACGGCCGCGGCCTGCCCCTGGGCGTACCAGGTGGCGGGGAAGAGCCGGTCACGACTGCGGGAAGCGATGAACCACAGCGCGGGGGCGACGGCCAGAGCCACCACCGTGAGCAGGGGTGAGAGCACGGCCATCACGATGAGCGAGATGATGAACAGCAGCACGTTCCCGATCATCATCGGGACCATGAACAGCAGGCTCTGCACCAGTTGAAGATCGCTGGTGCCCCTGCCGACGACCTGTCCGGTGCTCAGCTCGTCCTGCCGCTTGCCGTCGAGGCGGGATATCGACTGGAACATCTCGGTGCGCAGGTCGTGCTGGACGTCGAGGGCGAGTCGTCCACCGTAGAAGCGCCGTACGTACGTGAGCCCGTAGACGACGACGGCGGCCACGATCAGCAGCGTGGCCCACGGCGCGAGCGGCCGCTCCTGATCCACGATCACGTCGTCGATGATGAGCTTCGGGACGAGCGGGACGAGGGCCGTCACGGCCATGCCCCCGAGCGACGCCCCGAGAGCGAGCAGCACGTTGCGCCGGTACCGCCAGCAGTAACGGGTCAGTCTGCGCGCCCAGCCCTCATTCACTGCGCTGGTCGTCGCGGCTGTCGCTGTCACTCCCGGCCTCCCCGCCTGATGGTCATTACCGGAAGGCTGGAACGCTCTGGCGTGCGGATTTCATTCCGCTGTGACAATCCGACGAGCGAGGAACCGCCGAAGGTCGCAGGAACCTCGGGCCGCGGACCTAGGTCCGGTTGACGCCCGGTGGCGCTGAGGCCGTCTCGGGCCGATGCGGGTGGTCCGGTCGCCCTTCACGATCCGGCTGGCCCGCCAGTCGCCGGACGAGCCGGACCAGCGCCGCGCGTTCCGCCTCGGGGCCGGGCGCGCCGAAACCCCGGCCCCAGCCGCCACCCCCGCGCACGCGCCGGGGCCGCCGCCCAAGCACCACATGGCGCTCATGATCTGGCTGTCGGTCTTTCCCACCCTCACCGTGCTGGAACTGCTCTTCCACCGGTGGCTGTGCCACCTCCCGCTCGTCCTGCGGACGCTGATCCTCAGCGCTCTTGTGGTGCTCACGGTGGTGTACGCGCTCATGCCCAGGCTCCAGCGCGTGCGCGCACGCCTGATGGGGCGCCGCCGCGCCCCGGCGTAGGCGGCTCGGCAGGCGGCTCAGCGTAGGCGCCCCGGCGCAGGCAGCTCGGCACGGCGACGCGCGGGACGGCGACCGCCCCATGACCGTGGGGACCGGCGATCAGGCCGCCACGCCAGCCCCCGCGTGCAGCACCCCGCCCGCGGCACCGACGCCGCCTGCGCTGCCCGTGCCGCCGGATTCCTCCGGCAGCGTCACCGCGGCGCAGACCGCGGCCACGTCGTCCAGGCGGAGGCCGAGCGCGACGGCCAGCGCGGCGACGGTGAAGAAGGCAGGAGTCGGGGCCCTGCCGGTTTCGATTTTGCGAAGGGTCTCGGCCGAGATTCCGGCCCGGCCGGCGATGTCGGCCATGCTGCGCTCGCCGCGAGCCTGCCGCAGCAGGGCTCCGAGATGACGGCCGCGTTCGCGTTCCAGCGGAGTGAGAGGGGTACGCACCATGCTCGTGATACTAATACCGGTATAGTAATGACGGTATAAGAATTGCTACGACACTCACGCCGCCCATGCCCTCACCGGCTGGGCAGGCGTCGTGCGCGTCAACGGCAAGGAAGGCTGTGGGCAGATGGTGGAAATCAAGACGGACAGCTCGCTGGATGCCATGCGCGAGGCGGGCCGCGTCGTCGCGCACGCGCTCGCCGCCGTGGAGAAGGCGGCCGCGGTCGGCATATCGCTGCTTGAGCTGGACGAGGTGGCACGGGAGGTGCTGCGCGAGGCGGGGGCCGAGTCGCCCTTCTTGAACTATCAACCGCACTTCGCGAGTACGCCGTTTCCCGCCGTGATCTGCGCTTCCGTCAATGACGCGATCGTGCACGGCATTCCCAACGGCTACCGGCTGCGCGACGGCGACCTGGTCAGCATTGACTGCGGGGCGCTGGTCGACGGCTGGGCCGGGGACGCGGCCACCACCTTCACCGTCGGCACGCCGCGCCCCGCCGACCTGAAACTGATCGAGACGTCGCGGCGCGCGCTGGAGGCGGGCATCGCCGCGGCCGTGCCCGGGGCGCGGATGGGCGACATCGGGCACGCCATCGGGAGCGTCGGCCGAGCCGCGGGCTACGGCATCCCCGACGGCTTCGGCGGCCATGGGATCGGGCGGCGGATGCACGAGGACCCGCCGGTCCCGAACGAGGGCCGTCCTGGCCGGGGCTTCCGACTGCGGCACGGCCTTGTGCTGGCGCTTGAACCGATGTTCCTCGCGGGCGGCTCGGACGCGTACACGCTCTGCCCGGACGGCTGGACACTGCGGACGGTGGACGGGAGCCGGGCCACCCACAGCGAGCACACGGTGGCCATCACCGACGACGGGCCGCGCGTACTGACCGCCCTCTGACCGAACCGGCACGCGTACGCGCACCCGCGTGCCGACACCGGAACCGGAACCGGAGCCAAGCCCCTGACCCGCCCTCGCCTCCGGCCTCACTCGGGGCGAGCCCTGCCATCCCTGCCGAGCGGGCCCGTACCAGCGCGTCTACCGCGTGGTACGGGCCCGCTCAGGACTCGCATGGGAAGGGACCGATTCGGCTCAGCCCCCGCCGACCGCCAACTGTCGACCGCCAGGCACGCAGGCAGCCCGCCAGCCAGGCAGTCGGTCAGGCAGTCAGCCGGGCCCGACCGGGCCTGGCCGTTGCTCAACGGCGGCCACGCTTCTCCCCCTCCGCGGCCGTCACTGTCAGCTCCGAGATCCCGGCGCGCTTCTCCTTGCCGGGCTTCTCGGTCTCCTTGGCGTCCGTGCGCAGCGATACCCGCACGTAGCGGGCGGTCCGCGACGCCTTGTCCGACTCGTCGCCGGAGCCGTTGGAGCTGCCGGAGCCGCCGGTCGCGGACGATCCGTCGGCGCGCCAGGTCCGCCAGTGCCTCCCGTCGAGGGAGGTCCGCACGGTGTACGCGGTGGGCTTGACGTCGGTCCAAGTGGGGGTGATGCGGGCGACGCGCTCGGGCTTGCCGAGGTCCGCGGTGAGCGTTCCCGAGGTGCTGTCGGGCACCCACGAGGTCGCGGCGCTGCCGTCGAGGGCGGCACCGGCGATCATGCCCGGCTCCTCCGAACTCGCGCGCGCCGACTCGCACCTGGCCAGGTTGCTGGTGGCTGCCAGGTCCGGGCGGCGGGTCTTCAGAACGGCGGGCGCCGACTCGCTGACGAGGTGCCTGCCCTGCGGCGTGTCGATCTCGAACGGCTTGCCGCCGGTCAGCCGGACGGTCGTGTGGTGCGCGCCGATCGCGACGTCGTACGTCCTGCCCTGCCAGCGCAGGCCGCGCAGGGTGACGCCGTCCTTGAGCTGCGGAGGCAGCATCGGGTCGAGCCGTACCCGGTCCTCCTCCATCCGCATCCCGGTCAGGCCGTGGGTGAAGACCTGGAGGAAGCCGCCCTTCCCGGTGAGGAAGTCCTGGGCGGGCGAACCCGAGAGGGGGTCCGCCGCCCCCGCCTTGTCCCCGCGCGCCTCGGAGAACTGCGCGAACGGTCCGCGCATGAACGGCTTGCTGGCGCGCTGGAGATACGTGTACGCCGAGCAGCCCGGTTCCCCGGTCTGCGCCGCGGCGATCGCGTGCACGGAGTCCGTCATGGCGGGGCCGTCGGGGTCGGTCCTGGCGGCGTAGTAGTCAAGGGTGTTGGTGGCCGCCTGCTTCGACATGGGCCATTCCAGGGGGTACATCAGCAGCACGGTGTCCGCCTGCTTGATCATTGATCCCTTGTACCCGTCGTACTGCTGGAAGACCTGCTTCTCCTTGTCGAACGGGATGCGCAGCCGGTCGGCGATCCGCTTCCACCCGGCGGGCGCCGACTCGCCGAGGACGGCGGCCGCGCGTGCGGCGTGTCGCAGCGTGGTGGCGGCGCCCGCGTTGGTGAACACGCCGTCGTTGACGCCGTTGCTGTACTCGTCGGGTCCGGCCACGTTCTTCACCGAGTAGCTGCCGTCGGCGTTACGGCTGGCGCGCCCGGCCCAGAACTCGGCGATCCCCTTGAGCAGCGGCCAGCCGCGTTCGCGCAGCCAGGTCTTGTCGCCGGTGGCCTGGTAGTACTGCCAGACGGCCAGCGCGATGTCGCTCTGGAGGTGGTTCTGCGTCTTGCAGTGCGGCGGGTCCCAGCTGTGGCACTCCTTCCACAGGTCGCCCTTGGAGCCGCTGGTCCAGGAGTAGAAGAGGCCGGGGTAGCCGAGGCGCCGCGCGTTGGAACGGGCGCCCGCCCGGGTCTTGTAGCGGTACTCCACGACGGACTTGGCGAGTTCGGGGTGCGTGGCGAGCAGCCCCGGGTACATCCAGGTCTCGGCGTCCCAGAAGATGAGGCCCGCGTAGTTGTCGCTGGTCAAGCCGGTCGGGGCGATGCTGTTGCGGGAGCCTTCGCGCGTGTTGGAGAGCAGCCCGTACTGGGCGGAGCGCACCCAGGTCCGGAGTTCCGGCTGCCCGTCCACGTCGATGCCGGTGCGCCACAGCTTGTCCCAGGCGGCGGTGTGCCCGGCCAGTGTGGTGTGCCAGCCGCGCTGGGCGGCCTGCCGGGAGGCGGTGATCGCGTCGGCGCGCGGTGAGCGGGAGGTGAGGGCGGTGTCGACGCCCACGTACTTGGTGAACTCGTACGCCCGGCCGCGCTGCGCGGGGAAGGACAGGGCCTGGCGGGCGCTCAGCCCGCGTTCCGTGCCCGCTCCTGCGCGGCGCGTGTCCGCGGCGCGCACGCCGTCACCCGCGCGCAGTGTGGATGCGAGCGCGCCCTTGGTCTTCGTACCGTCCGTACGGAACGACACCGCGACCGTCCGCCCGCTGGTGGGGGAACCTTCCCGCTGATCGTGTGCGGCACCGTCCTTGTCGGCGGCACCGTCCTTGTCGGCGGTCATCCGGCGTGCGCCACGGCCGTCGAGGAGGTCGGTGACGGTCGCGCGGCCGCTCCAGTGTGGGGTGACGCGCAGCCGTACGGCGCCGACGTGGGCGTGCGCCCGGTCGGCGATGACGTCGTAGACGAGGTCGGTGGCGCGGCCGTCGGACGCGGTCCAGGTGAGGGACGTACGCACCAGGCCGCAGCGGAGGAAGACGGTCTGCCGGTAGTCCGAGACGCGCCCGGCGGGCGTGCGGGAGTCGAAGGTTTCGGCGTTGTCGCCGCCGGTGCTGACGTTCAGCCCCGTCCAGGTCGGCAGTGCGGCAGCTGCCTGGAGGTTCTTCGCCGTCTTGCGGTTGTGGGCGTAGAGGCCGGAGACGAAGGCCCCGTCGTAGCGCGGCGTGTACAGCGGCCAGCCCGTCTTGTCCTTGGTCGCGGCGTAGCCCGTGCCGTTCGGCGGTATGCGCTGGCCGAGGTATCCGTTGCCGACGTAGGCGTGGTGGCTGTCCTCGGGGTCGATCCGGGTGGAGCTGAGTGCCCAGCCATCGCGCTGGTCGCGCCCGCAGGAGGCGGCGGTGGGCGGGGTTTCGGGGGCGTGGGCATCACGGCCGTCGCGGGAGTCGGCGGCTACGGGCGGCACGACGGCGACGAGGGTGCCCGCGAGAAGCGGCACGATCAGCCGCGCCGAGCGGACGCCGAAGGGTGGGCGGGCAGCCCGGGACAAGCGGGAGTACGTCATCGTTCTCCGTCGCATGGTGCCAGTGGGGGACGTGAGACAGCTGCGACCATAAATACTTGAACGCGCCCCGTCAATGATCGACGCAGCGCGTTCAAGAGATAAACAGATGACGTTGTCGGCGGATGGACGGGCGGCGTACCACCGCCCGACTCGGCGGCTCCGCTCAGCCCGCGCCTCCGCTCAGCCGCGAGCCTCCGCGATCTGCCGGGACATGATCGTCGTCAGCTCGTACGCCGTGTGCGAGGCAGCGACCGAGGTGATCTCCGCGTGGTCGTACGCCGGGGCGACCTCGACCAGGTCCGCGGAGACCAGGTGACAGTCGGACAGACCGCGCAGGATCTCCAGCAGCTCGCGCGAGGTGAGACCGCCGGCCTCCGGGGTGCCGGTGCCGGGCGCGTGGGCCGGGTCGAGGACGTCGATGTCGATGGAGATGTACAGCGGGCGGTCGCCGATGCGCTGCCGCAGCTGATCGGCCACCTCGTCCACGCCGCGCCGCATGACATCGGCGGAGGTGACGATGCCGAAGCCCATCTTCGCGTCGTCGTCCAGGTCCTTCTTCCCGTACAGCGGGCCACGGGTACCCACGTGGGAGAGCGCGGAGGTGTCCAGGATGCCCTCCTCGACCGCCCGGCGGAACGGCGTGCCGTGCGTGTACTCCGCACCGAAGTAGGTGTCCCAGGTGTCCAGGTGCGCGTCGAAGTGCAGCAGCGCGACCGGGCCGTGCTTACGGGCGACCGAACGCAGCAGCGGCAGCGCGATCGTGTGGTCTCCGCCCAGCGTCATCATGCGCGCGCCGGTGTCCAGCAGATCGTCGGCGGCGGCCTGGATGGTCTCGACGGCCTCGTCGATGTTGAACGGGTTCGCGGCGATGTCACCGGCGTCGGCGACCTGCGCGAGCGCGAAGGGCGACGCGTCCTGCGCCGGGTTGTACGGGCGCAGCAGCCGCGACGCCTCACGTATCGCGTTGCCGCCGAAGCGCGCGCCCGGCCGGTAGGAGACGCCGCTGTCGAAGGGAACGCCGACCACGGCGACGTCGGCCGTGCCGCCGACCTCATCGAGGCGCGGCAGCCGCGCGAAGGTCGCGGGTCCGGCGTAGCGCGGAATGCGGGACGAGTCGACGGGGCCCACAGGCTCCCGGGGCGCGGTGCTCATGCGACGGCCTTCCAGGCGATGCGGCGCCGCTGCCGGAGATCGTGCCGACGGCAGCGGAACGGGGCGGAGGACGACCCGTAGTGCGGCGGCGCGACGGCGGTGGCCTCCCGGCAGCGGCGTACAGGTGTCACTGGAGAGTACGAGCCTGGCGGACCAGTACGACATATACGTTCCGGGGCAGGCTCGGCCCTCGTTTTAGCCACCCTGTCCATGACGCTCATCACGGTGCGCGTACGCGGGGGGGCGTGAACGTCGCGCGGAGCCGAAGGCTTGCATCCATCGTTGATCAGACGTTCAGCCCATCTGGGGCCGCGCGCGGCACAATGGTCAGCATGCCGATACCCAGTCCCGTGCCCGACCGAGCCGAATTGGCCGATCACTTGGCACGCACCCGCATCGCGGGCAATGTCGCCACCCCTCGCGAGAACAACCTCGCCCACTACCGCAAGCTCGCGAACGGCGACCGGAACTTCTGGTTCGGCCTGGAGCTCGGCGACCGCTGGCGGGACGAGCAGGACGTGCTGGCCGTGATGGCGGAGCGGTGCGGCGTCATCGACGACCCGGAGTACCGCGGTGGCCAGGACACGATCGACCCCGAACTGACGATCGCCGCGCTCGACCGGATGGCCTCGGTGCTGCGCAAGGCCGCGGAGAGCCAGAGCCGGGTGCTGTTCGCCACCGGGCACCCGGGCGGTCTGATCGACGTGCACCACGCGGTGGCGGCGGGGCTGCGCGCCGAGGGCTGCGAGATCGTGGAGATCCCCGGTGGGCTCCAGGCCGACGAGGGGTTCGTGTTCCAGTTCGCCGACGTCGCGATGCTGGAGCGCGGCGCGACGCTGTGGCACACCCACTCCCCCGAGCCGATGGCGGCGATCCTCGACGGGCTGGCCCAGGAAGGGCGCCCGCTGCCGGATCTGGTGGTCGCCGACCACGGCTGGGCCGGGTGCGCCGGGCAGCGCGGCATCGACGCGGTCGGCTACGCGGACTGCAACGACCCCGCGCTGTTCATCGCTGAGGCGGAAGGCACGCTGGCGGTCACCGTGCCGCTCGACGACCACGTGACCAACCCGCGCTTCTACGACCCCATGACGGCGTACTTGCTGGACGCGGCCGGGCTGGTGGCACTGCCGTAACGGGCCGTCGTCACAGGCAGCCGTACCGGGCCTGCCGTACCGGGCCTGCCGTGACGGGCTGCCGCAGCGGGCTGCCGTAACGCCGTCGCGTCCGGCCCCTGTCTAGCCGTCGCCGGACGTCCGGGCGCGCGGGACGCGGATCATGCCCTCCTGGATCACCGAGACCGCCAGCCGCCCGTCCGAGGTGAAGATGCGGCCCTTGCCCAGGCCGCGGCCGCCGGACGAGGACGGGCTCTCCTGGTCGTACAGCAGCCAGTCGTCGGCGCGGAACGGGCGGTGGAACCACATCGCGTGGTCCAGACTGGCGCCCACCACGTCGCCGATGACCCAGCCGCCCCTGCCGTGCGCGAGCAGGATCGAGTCGAGCAGCGTCATGTCGGACACGTAGGTCACCAGGCAGATGTGCAGCAGCGGGTCGTCATGCACGCCGTCGAGCTTGCCGTTCGTACGGAACCACACCTTCGACCTCGCCTCGCGCGGCCGACCGGCGCTGACGAACGGCGGGTCGTCCACGTACCGCAGATCGACCGCGGCCCGCGCCTTGATCAGCCGGGGGATGACGTCCGGGTCGGGGAACCGGTCGGCATACCGGTGCAGCGTCTCCTCGGTGGTCGGCAGGGTCAGCGGGTCGGGCGCCGCGGGCATCTCCTCCTGGTGCTCCATGCCCTCCTCGTCCAGCTGGAAGGACGCGGAGAGGTGGAAGATCGGCCGCCCGTGCTGCACGGCGACGACCCGGCGGGTGGTGAAGGAGAAGCCGTCCCTGATGCGGTCGACGGTGTAGACGATGGGCGCCCCGGGGTCGCCTGTCCGCAGGAAATACGCGTGCAGGGAGTGCGGCGGCCGGTCGGGCGGCACGGTGCGGCCCGCGGCGACCAGCGCCTGGGCCGCGACCTGGCCACCGAAGACCCGCGGCACCAGCGAGGTCCGGCTGGTGCCGCGGAAGATGTCCCGGTCGATCGTCTCAAGGTCGAGCAGATCGAGCAGGTCCTCAAGTGCTTCGCTCATGGTCGGCGCAGTCTCGCAGACTCACAGGCCCATGGACTTGGCGATGATGGAACGCATGACCTCGCTGGTCCCGCCGTAGATGCGGGTGACGCGGGTGTCCGCGTACAGGCGCGAGACCGGGTACTCCTGCATGTAGCCGTAGCCGCCGTGGAGCTGGAGGCACTTGTCGATGACGACGGCCGCGCGCTCGGTGGTGAAGAGCTTGGCCGAGGCGGCGTCGGCGGCCGACAGCTCGCCGAGGTCGTGGGCCTCCAGCGCCCGGTCCACCACCGCCTGCATGGCGTCCACCTCGGACTTGCAGTCCGCCAGTACGAACTTGGTGTTCTGGAAGGAGGCCACGGACTTCCCGAAGACCTCGCGCTCCTGGACGTACTGCTTCGCGAACCCGACGGCGGCGGCCGCCTGCGCGTACGCGCTGAACGCGATGCCCAGGCGCTCCTGCGGGAGGTTCTGCCCGAGGTAGGAGAACGCCTCGCCCTCCTCGCCGAGCCGGTCCTCGACGGGCACCTTGACGTCGGTGAAGGACAGCTCGGCGGTGTCGGAGGTCTTCAGGCCGAGCTTTTCCAGCTTTCGGCCGACCGCGTAGCCCTCGGACGTGGTGTCCACGACGAGCAGCGTGATCCCGGCCCGGCGGTCCTCCGGGGACGGCGGCGCGGTGCGCGCGCAGACGATGACGCGGTCGGCGAGCACGCCGCCGGTGATGAACGTCTTGGAACCGTTGAGGACGTAGTGGGTGCCGTCCTCGGAGAGCCTGGCGGTGGTCCTCATACCGGCCAGGTCGGAGCCGGTGCCCGGCTCGGTCATCGCGATGGCCGTCATCATGTCGCCCGTCACGAACGGCGGCAGCCAGCGGCGCTTCTGCTCGTCGTTGGCGTACGACAGGAAGTACGGCAGGCAGAGCGCGGTGTGCACCCCGGAGCCGCCGAAGCTGACTCCGGCCCGTGCGCACTCCTCGGTGATCACGGCGTTGAACTTGAAGCTGGTCTCCCCCGCGCCGCCGTACTCCTCCGGCACCTCGATGCCGAAGACGCCCAGCTCACCGAGCTTCTTGTAGAACTCGCGAGGCGCCTGCCCAGCCTCGATCCACTCGTCGTAGACGGGGACGACCTCGGCGGCGATGAAGTCGCGGATCGTCTCGCGGAATGCCTCGTGGTCCTCGTTGAACACCGTACGGCGCACGGCACCTCCTCTTCGCGGCCGGCCGTCCCGGGCCCCTCGCCCGGCCTTCGGCCGGGAGGCGCCCCAGAGAAACCCCCCGCTGCGCGGAGGCGGCGCTCGCCGTCTGGGTTCGTCAATGGATGGTCGCGGTCCACGCCCCAACCACCTAAGCGCTTGCTCAGTGAAAGCTACCCGCGCGTTGACAAAGCTGTCCAGAGTCGAACGACACGCGGCGCCGGGGCAGCACGGAGCGCACCCGGCCCATTCGGATACGTGTTCGCCGGGCCACGCTCGACGCGGGGCGGGGCGGGGCGGAGCGGAGTGGCGAGCGAGGCCCGGCGCGGGGCCACGAGGGGCTCGGGCCACCGCGCCGGGGCAGGGGCGAGGGGGTCAGAGCGCGCCGAGGGCGCCGTGGGCCAGGCGGCGCAGCAGCGCCGCGGTCGCCTCACGGCCGGGCAGGATGCTGGAGTGCCCTATGTGAGGGGTGGAGTTCAGCAGCCCGAACACCGCGTGGACGGCCGCCCTGACCTGCGTTTCCGAGGCGTCGGGGCGCAGCTCACGCACCACCTCGACCCACAGCTCGACGTACTGCCGCTGAAGCTGGCGCACCAGTTTTCGGTCGGTGTCGCGCAACTGGCCGAGCTCGCGGTCGTGGAGGGTGATCAGCGGTCGGTCATCGAGGGCGAACTCGATGTGCCCGTCGATGAGCGAGTCGAGCACCCCCGCGGGGCCATCGTCCGCTTCGGCCGCTTCGGCGACGCGGCGCTTACCTCCGGCCAGCAGTCGGCCGCTGATGCCGACGAGTAGCTCGGCGAGCATCGCGTCCTTCCCGGCGAAGTGCCGGTACAGGCCGGGGCCGCTGATGCCCACGGCGGCTCCTATCTCATCGACGCCCACACCGTGGAAGCCGCGCTCGGCGAACAGCCGCGCCGCCTCGCTCAGGATCTGCTCGCGGCGGGTGGGTGCGGGAGCTTGGGTGCTCAGGACTGGTTTGCTCACACATTCATTCTAGACAGCGGCGTTAGTGGTCGTTAACCTGATGGCAACAGTTAACGCTCATTAACTGCGTGCCGATCAGTCATGCCGGTCGGTCAAGCCAACCAGCCATGCGACTGATCATCCGGATATCCGGCCACCCGCTGTCCGGTCACAGACATCCAAAGACCCGGACAGCGAGGACCCGGACAGCGAGTCGTCCAGTCAGTCATCAACCAGTCAGTCATCAATCGCAAGGGAGCCCGACGGTATGGGGCAGGCACCAGCGCTGACCAGCGGCGCCGATCCGGCGTCCGACGCATGGCGGGCCAACGAGGCCGCGCATCGCGAGCTGGCGGCGCGGCTCCGGGAGAAGCTCGCGCAGGCGCGGCTGGGCGGCGGCGAGCGCGCCCGCGCACGGCACGCGGCGCGCGGCAAGCTCCTGCCGCGCGAGAGAGTGGACGCGCTGCTCGACCCGGGCTCGCCGTTCCTTGAGCTGGCGCCACTGGCCGCCGACGGGATGTACGACGGGCAAGCACCGGCCGCGGGCGTGATCGCCGGTGTGGGCCGGGTCTCGGGGCGCGAGGTCGTCGTCGTCGCCAACGACGCCACGGTCAAGGGCGGCACGTATTACCCGATGACGGTCAAGAAGCATCTGCGCGCCCAGGAAGTCGCCCTGGAGAACCGGCTCCCCTGTCTCTACCTCGTCGACTCCGGCGGCGCGTTCCTGCCCATGCAGGACGAGGTCTTCCCCGACCGCGAGCACTTCGGCCGGATCTTCTACAACCAGGCCCGCATGTCGAGCGCGGGCATCCCGCAGATCGCGGCGGTCCTCGGGTCCTGCACGGCGGGCGGCGCCTACGTCCCCGCCATGAGCGACGAGGCCGTGATCGTGCGCGACCAGGGCACGATCTTCCTGGGTGGTCCGCCGCTGGTGAAGGCCGCGACCGGCGAGGTCGTCACGGCGGAGGAGCTGGGCGGCGGCGAGGTCCACTCCAAGGTCTCCGGGGTGACCGACCACCTCGCCGAGGACGACGCGCACGCGCTGAGCATCGTCCGGACGATCGTCTCGACGCTGCCGGAGCGCGGCGATCTGCCGTGGTCGGTCGGGCCTGTGGAAGAGCCCGCGGTGGACCCCGCCGGGCTGTACGGGGTGGTGCCCGCGGACTCCCGTACCCCGTATGACGTGCGTGAGGTGATCGCGCGGGTGGTCGACGGCTCGCGGTTCGCCGAGTTCAAGTCCGAGTTCGGGACGACGCTGGTGACGGGCTTCGCGCGGATTCACGGCCACCCGGTCGGCATCATCGCCAACAACGGCATCCTGTTCTCGGAGTCCGCCCAGAAGGGCGCCCACTTCATCGAGCTGTGCGACCAGCGCGGCATCCCCCTGGTCTTCCTCCAGAACATCTCGGGCTTCATGGTCGGGCAGCAGTACGAGGCGGGTGGCATCGCCAAGCACGGCGCCAAGATGGTCATGGCCGTGGCCTGCGCCCGGGTGCCGAAGCTGACCGTCGTCGTCGGCGGCTCCTACGGTGCCGGCAACTACTCGATGTGCGGCCGGGCGTATTCGCCACGCTTCCTGTGGATGTGGCCCAACGCCAAGATCTCCGTGATGGGCGGCGAGCAGGCCGCCTCGGTGCTGGCGACCGTCAAGCGGGACCAGCTGGAGTCGCGCGGCGAGGAGTGGTGCCAGGAGGACGAGGAGGCTTTCCGCGCCCCCGTCCGCGCCCAGTACGAGACCCAGGGCAACGCGTACTACGCCACAGCCCGGTTGTGGGACGACGGGGTCATCGACCCGCTGGACACCCGGACCGTGCTCGGCCTGGCCCTCACCGCCTGTGCGAACGCGCCGCTGCCGGGCACCCCGGGGTTCGAGCCCGCGGGCGCGGCCCCCGGCTACGGCGTCTTCCGGATGTGAGAGGCGCACCATGACAAGTACGGATCCCACAACAGACCGCCTGACGGCAGACCGTGTGACGACGGACCGCCTGACGGCGGGCCCGCCGGTGACGGCCCCCCTGACGAGCGGCGGCACGAGGGGAAGCACGACGAACTACGCGCCGGACAACACGACAGCCGACCCGACAGCCGATCCGGCAGCCGACATGGCGGGCCAGTCGGCGGGACAGATGACGGAGCAGGTGACGCAGCAGGTGACAGCGGCGATGTTCGACACCGTCCTGGTCGCGAACCGCGGCGAGATCGCGGTGCGCGTGATCCGCACACTGCGCGAACTCGGCGTGCGTTCGGTCGCCGTGTTCAGCGACGCCGACGCGGACGCCCGGCATGTGCGCGAGGCGGACACGGCGGTCCGTATCGGCCCCGCCGCCGCCTCGGAGAGCTATCTGTCCATCGAGCGGCTGCTCTCCGCCGCCGCGCGGACGGGCGCCCAGGCCGTCCATCCCGGCTATGGCTTCCTCGCCGAGAACGCCGCATTCGCCCGGGCCTGCGCCGAAGCGGGCCTGGCCTTCATCGGTCCGCCCGCGGCGGCGATCGAGCTGATGGGCGACAAGATCCGCGCCAAGGAGACGGTGCGGGCCGCCGGTGTGCCCGTGGTGCCCGGCTCATCCGGCAGCGGGCTGACCGACGCTCAGCTCATCGAAGCCGCCCGTGAGATCGGCGTCCCCGTGCTGCTGAAGCCCTCAGCGGGCGGCGGCGGTAAGGGCATGCGGCTGGTGCGCGACGAGGCGCTGCTCGGCGAGGAGATCGCGGCGGCCCGGCGCGAGGCACGCGGCTCCTTCGGCGACGAGACGCTGCTGGTCGAGCGCTGGGTGGACCAGCCCCGGCACATCGAGATCCAGATCCTCGCCGACACCCACGGGAACGTCATCCACCTCGGCGAGCGCGAGTGCTCGCTGCAACGTCGCCACCAGAAGATCATCGAGGAGGCCCCGAGCCCTCTCCTCGACGAGGCGACCCGGGCGGCCATGGGCGAGGCAGCCGTGCAGGCAGCGCGCTCCTGCGGATACACCGGCGCGGGCACGGTCGAGTTCATCGTCCCGGGCAGGACCCATGACCGGGGGCCCTCCCGTGAGCCCGGCGACTACTTCTTCATGGAGATGAACACCCGCCTCCAGGTGGAGCATCCGGTGACCGAGCTGATCACCGGCCTGGACCTGGTCGAGTGGCAGCTGCGCGTCGCCGCGGGTGAGCGGCTTCCCTACGAGCAGCGTGATGTCACGCTGAGCGGGCATGCCGTCGAGGCCCGTATCTGCGCGGAGACCGTGCGCGCCGCGGGCGCCGGTGACCGGGTCGACTTCCTCCCGTCCGCCGGGACCGTGGTCGCGCTGGGCGAACCGACCGGTGACGGCGTCCGGGTCGACTCGGGACTCACCGCCGGCACGGAGGTCGGCACCGCCTACGACCCGATGCTCGCCAAGGTCATCGCCCACGGCCCGGACCGGCCCACGGCCCTGCGGCGGCTGCGCGCAGCCCTTGCCGAGACCACGATCCTCGGCCTCGACACCAACACGGGCTTCCTGCGGCGGCTGCTGGCCCACCCGGATGTGGCCTCCGGCGCGTTGGACACCGGCCTCGTGGACCGGGCTGCGGCCTCCCTCACCCCGTCCACCATCCCGGCCGAGGTGTACGCGGCGGCGGCGCTGCTGCGGCAGGCCGCCCTGGAGCCGGATGCCGGGCAGGCGGCGGGCAGCGCGGGCCCGGGCTGGACCGACCCCTTCTCCGTGCCCACGGGCTGGCGGCTCGGCGGGCTGAGTGCTCAGACGGTGCACCACGTGCGCGTTCCCGGCCATGACCCGGTGGCCGTCCGGGTGCGTGGCCGCGCGGACGAAGCGGAGGTCGGCGTCGCGGACGCGGCGCCGGTCGCCGCCCGGCTGACCGCGACGGGCAGCACGGCGGGCACACCCCGGGTGCTGCTGGAGTGGGAGGGCGTGACGCATGTGTTCGCCCACGCCAGGGACAGCGCCGCAGGAGGCTACTGGCTCGCTCGCGACGGCGACGCCTGGCATGTCGCCGACCACGACCCGGTGGAGGCCGCCCTGCGCGGTGGCGCGGGAGGCGCGCACGCGGGCACGCTCACCGCGCCGATGCCCGGCACGGTCACCGTGGTCAAGGCCGCCGTCGGAGACGTGGTCACGGCAGGCCAGAGCCTGCTGGTCGTCGAGGCGATGAAGATGGAGCACGTCATCTCGGCCATACACGACGGCACGGTCACCGAGCTGGACGTCACCGCGGGCAGCACCGTCGCCATGGACCAGGTGCTGGCCGTGGTCACTCCGCACGAGACGGCGGGTGAGCCGGCAGCGGAGGCGCCGGGCGGCGCCGGCAGTACGACCGAAAGCGCCGACGGCCCCGGCCCGAGCGGCGGCGCGGACGGCAGCGGCAGCGCGGCAGTGGACGGTGTCGCGACGCGGGCCGCCGCGGCGGAGACCGTCGCCCCGGCCGGTGTGCCATCCGCCGCGCGGGAGTCCGCCCCCGCCGCCGGTCAGCATGGGCGTGAGGAGGGCAAGCGATGATCGATGGACGCCCCATGGCCGTCCACGCTCCTGGGCTCCCTGCCCGGGTCCGCATCCACGAGGTGGGCGCCCGCGACGGCCTCCAGAACGAGAAGACGGTCGTTCCCGTCGAAGTGAAGGCCGAGTTCATCCGGCGCCTCGCCGACGCCGGGCTCGGCACGATCGAGGCGACGAGCTTCGTCCACCCCAAGTGGGTCCCGCAGCTCGCCGACGCGGAACAGCTGATGCCCATGCTGGACGACGTCGGGGAGCGCGGCGTCCGGCTGCCGGTCCTCGTGCCCAACGAGCGCGGGCTCGACCGCGCGCTGGCCCTCGGTGTGCGCGAGATCGCCGTGTTCGGCAGCGCCACCGAGTCCTTCGCGAAGGCCAACCTGAACCGCACGGTGGACGAGGCCCTGGCCATGTTCGCGCCGGTCGTCGCCAAGGCCGTCGAGGCCGGGGTGCGGGTGCGCGGCTATCTGTCGATGTGCTTCGGCGACCCGTGGGAAGGCCCTGTGCCCGCCGAACGGGTCGCCGACGTCAGCCGTCGGCTGCTCGATCTCGGCTGCGACGAGCTGAGCATGGGCGACACCATCGGCGTGGCGACCCCGGGGCATGTCATGGCATTGCTGAGCGCGCTCAACGAGGCGGGCGTGCCGACCGGCAGGATCGGCGTCCACTTCCACGACACCTACGGCCAGGCCCTCGCCAACACGCTCGCCGCCCTCCAGCACGGCGTGACCACCGTCGACGCCTCCGCCGGTGGCCTCGGCGGCTGCCCCTACGCGAAGAGCGCCACCGGCAACCTCGCCACCGAAGACCTCGTGTGGATGCTCCACGGCCTCGGTATCGAAACCGGGGTCGACCTCGGCCGTCTCACCGCCACCAGCGTGTGGATGGCCGACCAACTGGGCCGACCCAGCCCCTCACGCACCGTTCGTGCCCTCTCCCACAAGGAGGAGTCGTAGCCATGTCGCTCGACCACCGTCTGTCCCCCGAACACGAGGAACTGCGCCGGACTGTCGAGGCGTTCGCGCACGACGTCGTCGCACCGAAGATCGGCGAGTACTGGGAGCACCACGAGTTCCCGTACGAGATCATCCGTGAGATGGGCCGCATGGGCCTGTTCGGTCTGCCGTTCTCCGAGGAGTACGGCGGCATGGGTGGGGACTTCCTCGCCCTGTGTCTGGCCATCGAGGAGCTGGCGCGCGTGGACTCCTCCGTCGCCGTCACCCTCGAAGCCGGGGTCTCCCTGGGGTCCATGCCGATCTACCTCTACGGCACCGAGGAGCAGAAGCGGACCTGGCTGCCGGGCCTGTGCGCCGGGGAGACGCTGGGCGCCTTCGGCCTGACCGAGCCCGGTGGCGGCTCGGACGCGGGCGGCACGCGCACCACGGCCCGCCTCGACGAGGACACGAACGAGTGGGTGATCAACGGCACCAAGTGCTTCATCACCAACTCCGGCACCGACATCACCTCGCTGGTCACCGTCACCGCCGTCACCGGCCGCAAGCCCGACGGCCGCCCGCTGATCTCGTCGATCATCGTGCCGTCCGGCACCCCGGGCTTCACGGTGGGCGCCCCGTACTCCAAGGTCGGCTGGAACGCCTCCGACACCCGCGAGCTGTCCTTCGCCGACTGCCGCGTCCCCGCGGCGAACCTGCTGGGCGAGAAGGGCCGCGGTTACGCGCAGTTCCTGCGCATCCTCGATGAGGGCCGGATCGCCATCTCCGCGCTCGCCACCGGCCTCGCCCAGGGCTGTGTGGACGAGTCCGTGTCGTACGCGAAGACCCGTGAGGCGTTCGGCAAGCCGATCGGCGCGAACCAGGCCATCCAGTTCAAGATCGCGGACATGGACATGCGCGCGCACACCGCCCGTACGACATGGCGGGACGCGGCCTCCCGCATGGTGCTGGGCGAGCCGTTCAAGAAGCAGGCGTCCCTCGCCAAGCTCTACTCCTGCGAGGTCGCCGTCACCAACGCCAGGGAGGCCACCCAGGTGCACGGCGGCTACGGCTTCATGAACGAGTACCCGGTGGCCCGCATGTGGCGCGACTCCAAGATCCTGGAGATCGGCGAAGGAACCAGCGAGGTCCAGCGCATGCTCATCGCCCGCGAGCTGGGCCTGGAGGACTGACCACCCCGACCGCCCCCGCAACCGCACCCGCACCCGCTGCCGCGTCCGCACCCGCACCCGCCACCACCGCTCCGGCCGGGGACCCGGCACCCGGAGGCCCCGCGCCGAAACCGCAGCGGGCGGGGCGGCAGCCCCACCGGGGCCGTCCCGCCGCTGGGGCGGCCACCGGCGAGTGGTTCAACACGCGTGCTCCGCGCGGGCGCTGACGCGCGGCTGACGGGGCGGGCAGGCCCCGCTCCGCTCCGGTGGCGCGTGGAAGAATCTGGGCCATGACGGAGATCATCCAGAAGGACGGCACGTGGACCTTCGACGGGGACGTCGTACGCGTCGTGCCGGGGCGGGACAAGGGCGTCAGCCTCGCCCGGCAGGCGCTCGGTGAACTCGTGGTGCCGTTGCAGGCGCTGGCCGGGGTGGCGTTCGAGTCGGGCCGCAAGACGGGGCGGCTGCGGATGCGGCTTCGTGAGGGCGCGGACCCGCTGCTGCAAGCGGCGGGCGGACGGCTGCCGGACGCCGCCGACCCGTATCAGCTGTCGGTCGAGGCGGACCGCTCCGGCGTCGCCGAGTACTTCGTGGATGAGCTCCGCAACGCGCTGCTGCTCGACCAGGTGCCGTCCACCCCCTGCGACCGGTACCTGCTGCCCGGTCCCTCGGTGCCGATGACGGCGTCGGCGGGCGACGGCACGGCCTCCTTCGACGGCGAGACCATCCGGCTGGAGTGGAACTGGAAGACGGAGGATTCCAAGAAGTCCGCCGGGACCCAGGTCTTCTCCGTGGCGGACGTCGACGCGGTGGAATGGCTCCCGGCCGTGGGCCTGGAGAACGGTTACCTGCGCTTCGTCGTGGCCAAGGCCGGGACGAAGGCACCGCCGAAGTACGACCCGCGCTCCGTCGAGCTGTACGGCTTCAAGAAGGACCCGCTGATGGCGCTGATCGCGGCAGCTGTCACCGCCCGGATGCCGCACCCCAGCGCGCCGCCCGAGCCCGCCCCCGCCCCGTCCGCCCTGTCGTCCGGCGGCAAGGACAGCGGTGGCGGCGACCACGACGCCCTCCTGCGGCGGCTGCGGGAGCTGGGCGACCTGCACCGCGAGGGGATACTGACCGACGACGAGTTCAGCACGGCGAAACAGGCCCTGCTGCGCCGCTTCTAGCCAGAAAATCCGCACATCCGCTCATCCCTGCCCGGTATCGGGCAGATTTCTTGCGAAACTCTCCGCATCCACGCACTATCGACGGGTGCTCGAACGCCGCAAGCGAAGTGATGGTGCCAGCCACGCTTCCCATGACGACCTCGTCGACCACCTGGTGCGCAGCTCTCCACTCAGTCGCGGTGAGGCCACCCGGGTGGTGCTCGACGTACTGGCGTACTTCGACGAGACGACGGAGGAGTACGTCCGCCGCCGCCACCGCGAGCTGCAGTCCGCAGGGCTGACCAACGCGGACATCTTCGAGCGGATCGCGGCCGAGCTGCCGCACCGCGCGGTGGCGCCACCGGACCTCTCACTGCGGCAGCTGCGCCGGATCGTCTACGGCTGAACGAGCCGCCTGCGGGCCCGGTCAGCCCCCTGCACGGCTCATCAGGCCGAGCAGGCGCCCACCACGTCGCCTCAGGCAACCGAAGACCACACACACCACGCGGGAGGGACTGCTCATGTGCGGGATCGTTGGATATATCGGAAAACGCGACGTCGCCCCGCTGCTGCTCGAAGGGCTGCAGCGGCTGGAGTACCGGGGGTATGACTCGGCCGGTATCGCCATCCACGCCAGCGCCAAGGGCGGCGGCCTGAAGACCGCGAAGGCCAAGGGCCGGGTCCGCGAGCTGGAGTCCCGGCTGCCCAAGCGCTTCGCCGGTTCGGTCGGCATCGCGCACACCCGGTGGGCCACCCACGGCGCCCCCAACGACGACAACGCCCACCCGCACACGGACGCGGACGGCAAGGTCGCCATCGTCCACAACGGCATCATCGACAACGCCTCCATGCTGCGCGCCAAGCTGGTCGCCGACGGCGTGGAGTTCACCTCGGAGACCGACTCGGAGGTGCTCGCGCACCTGATCGGCCGCTCCGAGGCGGCGACCCTGGAGGAGAAGGTCCGTGAGGCGCTCCGCCTGATCGAGGGCACGTACGGCATCGCGGTGCTGCACGCGGACTTCCCCGACCGGATCATCGCCGCGCGCAACGGCTCGCCCGTGGTGCTCGGCATCGGCGAGAAGGAGATGTTCGTCTCCTCCGACGTCGCCGCCCTGGTCAGCCACACCCGCCAGGTGGTCACCCTGGACGACGGCGAGATGGCCACGCTGAAGGCCGACGACTACCGCACGTACACCACCGAGGGCAGCCGCACCTCCGCCTCCCCGACCACGGTGGAGTGGGAGGCCGAGTCGTACGACATGGGCGGCCACGACACGTACATGCACAAGGAGATCTGCGAGCAGGTCGAGTCCGTGGACCGGGTGCTGCGCGGCCGCATCGACGACCGTTTCTCCACGGTCCGCCTGGGCGGCCTGAACCTCGACGCCCGTGAGGCACGCGGGGTGCGCCGGGTGAAGATCCTCGGCTGTGGTTCGGCGTACCACACGGGCCTGATCGGGGCCCAGTTGATCGAGGAGCTGGCCCGCATCCCCGCCGACGCGGAGCCGGCGAGCGAGTTCCGCTACCGCAACGCGGTCGTCGACCCGGACACGCTCTACATCGCCGTCAGCCAGTCCGGCGAGACGTACGACACGCTCGCCGCCGTTCAGGAGTTGAAGCGAAAGGGCGCACGCGTCCTCGGCGTGGTCAACGTCGTCGGCAGCGCCATCGCGCGCGAGACCGACGGCGGCGTGTACGTGCACGCGGGTCCTGAGGTCTGCGTGGTCTCCACCAAGTGCTTCACCAACACCGCCGTCGCCTTCGCCCTCCTCGCTCTGCACCTCGGCCGCATCCGCGACCTGTCCGTCGCCGACGGCAAGCGGATCATCGCGGGCCTGCGCAAGCTCCCGGAGCAGATCGCGGAGGTGCTGCGCGGCGAGGAGGAGATCAAGAAGCTGGCGGCGCTGTACGCGGGCGCGAAGAGCATGATGTTCATCGGCCGTGTGCGCGGTTACCCCGTGGCCCGCGAGGCGTCCTTGAAGCTCAAGGAGGTCAGCTACGTGCACGCCGAGGCCTACCCGGCCTCGGAGCTCAAGCACGGGCCGCTCGCGCTCATCGAGCCGGACGTGCCGACGGTGGCGGTCCTGCCGGACGACGACCTGCTGGAGAAGAACCGCGCGACCCTGGAGGAGATCAAGGCGCGCAGCGGCCGCATTCTCGCCGTCGCCCACCAGGAGCAGGAGAAGGCCGACCACACGATCGTGGTGCCCCGCAACGAGGTCGAACTCGACCCCATCCTGATGGGCGTCCCGCTGCAACTGCTCGCCTACCACACGGCCCTGGCGCTCGGCCGGGACATCGACAAGCCGCGCAACCTGGCCAAGTCCGTCACCGTCGAGTAGAGCCCCCGGATCGGACAGCCGCACCGGGGAGCGGTGGGTGACTTCCCGCGCGTGCCACCACGCGCGCGGGAAGCCACCTCCCCTGTGCCGGCGTCGCCCTTACGCCGGCGGTGCGGCCAGCCCGCGCGGGAACCGTCACTCCCGCGCGGGTGGCGCGTCGCGCTTCGCTGGCGCGTCCGCGCTGCCACGTGACTGGGGTGTACCCCTCACAAACGCACAATCCACCTTTGCGGGCAAACAAACTTACCGACCGTCAGACCCCGGATGAATTCCGCCCGTTGGCCACCCGACCCGGTCTCTTCAGGCGCGCCCGCAGACGTCCACACGGCGGTCCCCACGAGCGCCCTGGCGGCGCTCAGCCGGTCCGGGAGCACGATGAGTCGCGGAGCGCGCCAGCGGGCGCCTGGGGCATCAGGCTCGTACGTCTCAGGCTCAGACGTCCCAGGCACACACATCTCAGGCTCGTACGTCCCAAGCCCGCACGTCCCAGGTCGGGCTGACCAGACTCGTACGTACCGCAGGACAGGTCGCCTACGGGATGACGATGACCGGGCGCTGCGCGCGGCGTGCCAGTCGTCCGGCGACGGAGCCGAAGATGCGGCCGACCAGCCCGTGCGTGGAGCCGACGACGATGGCGTCAGCCGAGTACTCGCGGCCGACCTCCTCCAGTTCGTGGCAGATGTCGCCGCCCCGTTCGACGAGAATCCACGGCACCTCGGAGAGATGGTCGGCGCAGGCGAGCTCCAGGCCGAGCACTTCGGTGCGGTGGTCGGGCACGTCGACGAAGACCGGTGGCTCGCAGCCCGCCCAGACGGTGGTCGGCAGCCGGTTGGCGACGTGGACGATGATCAGGCCGGAGCCGGAGCGGCGCGCCATGCCGATGGCGTACGCGAGGGCGCGCTCACTCGACATGGAGCCGTCGAAGCCGACCACTACGCCGTGCTGGAACGCCGGGTCGCAGGATTGGCGCATCTCTTCCGCCGCTTCGGGGTGCGCCGTCTGATCGGCGACCCGCTCGCGGTCGGCGGGTTCGGGGATTTCGTGACCGGCCATCTGTGTCTCGGCGAAGAAAGTCCTGTTGCGGAGGGGTGCGACGGGGGCGGCTTGCGGTTGGCGACGGACTGTGGACGCTGGATCGGAAGGGACGGAATTCGTCCGGGATTCATCTTTCCAAGCCCCTCCCCCTAAGGGTACGGCGCCCCGCCGGGGCTGCCCAGGGGCCGCCCTGGCGGGGCGGGCCGCGCGAGCTTCATCGGAGCATGCCGGAGGGGCGCTCTGAGCGCAATGCCCCAAGTGGCCCTTCGCCGGACACCTGGCAGTGACCCTGTGGCGAACACGGCGTTGTAGTACCCGCCAGCCGTCACCTGGAGGGAACGCGTCGTGCCCCGACTCAGCGAGTACACCCCCGGTGACGCTCCGCCCACCCGGTCGGCCACGGCTTCGGCCTCCGCGCCCGCGGGACGGCCCGGCCGGCAACCGCACCTCGCGCCCAGTTCCACGGCCACGGCGGCCCACCGCGCGGAGACGCGGCTCGCGGCACGCCCTGAGCCCGCCGCCGCCCGCCACCGCTCATGTCCGGCCCCCTCCCACGCGAGGCCGGCCGCCGCGCCACAGCCGGACCCGGCGAGCGACGTGATCCGCTGGGGCACCTTCAGCTGCGCCCTGGTGCCCGTCGTCCTGGTGGCGTGCGGCTCCTCGTTCGGCGGCGCGGTGGGCACCGCGCTGGGGCTGACAGCCGTGACCGCCGCGTGCCGGGCGTTGCTCCGGCAATCAGAGCGGCGCGCGGCTCACGCGGCCGCCGAACGGGCCTCGCAACCGCGCACATCGCGTGCGTACGGCGCTCGCCGAGGCGGCTGGTAGCCACCTCTTCCAAGAGGCGTACGCCGGTCGGCTGACCCGCTCGTACGTTTGCGGCCAACGGTTTTCAGCCAACTTCGGAACAAGTTGTCCCTGTTGGCAAACACCCCCCCAATCCCCCGTCTGACCAGCTAGGAAAGGAGTGTTGGGGGTGCGTACCCCCTACGGGGAGTGGGCGTGGGCGAAAGGCGCACTTCCCAGCGGGCGCTCCGAGTGCAACGCTTCGTGATCGAATGCTTTACGCCAAGTTGTCATGTCGACTTACGGGCGGGTGGTGAACTGGTCACGGTGACCACACGCGACGCAGTAGATTCGATCTTGGCCATGACCGGCGGGGGAACCGTTCAGGACCGAGGGGAAACGTGCAGGACCGAGAGGACGCGACCACCCAGGGGGGCTTAGTTCCATGAGCCAGGACTCCACAACCGTACCGGAGGCCGCCCGAAAGCTCTCCGGACGCCGCCGCCGGGAGATCGTCGCAGTGCTGCTCTTCAGCGGCGGCCCCATTTTCGAGAGCTCCATACCGCTCTCTGTCTTCGGCATCGACCGGCAGGACGCCGGCGTTCCTCGCTACCGATTGCTGGTGTGCGCGGGCGAAGACGTACCACTGCGCACCACTGGCGGACTCGAACTGACCGCGCCGTACGGCTTGGAGGCCCTCTCACGGGCCGGCACCGTCGTCGTACCGGCTTGGCGGTCGATCACCCAGTCTCCACCCACGGCCGCGCTTGACGCGTTGCGCCGCGCCCACGAAGAGGGCGCCCGCATCGTCGGCCTGTGCACCGGAGCGTTCGTACTGGCTGCCGCCGGACTGCTCGACGGCCGCCCCGCGACGACGCACTGGATGTACGCGCCGACGCTCGCCAAGCGCTATCCGTCCGTCCACGTGGACCCGAGAGAGCTGTTCGTGGACGACGGCGACGTGCTGACCTCAGCGGGCACAGCCGCGGGCATCGACCTGTGTCTCCATGTCGTACGTACCGACCACGGCGCCGACGCCGCGGGGGCGCTTGCCCGCCGCCTCGTCGTCCCGCCGCGCCGGTCCGGCGGTCAGGAGCGCTACCTCGACAGGTCATTACCAGAGGAAATCGGCGCCGACCCGCTGGCCGAGGTCGTCGCGTGGGCGCTGGAGCATCTGCACGAGCAGTTCGATGTGGAGGCGCTGGCGGCTCGCGCCTACATGAGCCGCCGGACCTTCGACCGGCGATTCCGCTCACTCACTGGGAGCGCTCCACTGCAGTGGCTGATCACCCAGCGGGTGCTGCAGGCGCAGCGGCTGCTGGAGACCTCCGACTACTCCGTCGACGAGGTCGCCGGACGCTGCGGCTTCCGCTCACCAGTCGCACTGCGCGGCCATTTCCGGCGGCAGCTGGGGTCCTCCCCCGCCGCCTACCGGGCGGCCTACCGGGCGCGCAGGCCACAGAGCGGCCCACCGGACCGCATCGACCGGACGGAACGCCACGAACGTGCCGACCGGGCCGAGCTGATGGAGCAGCGTCCCGGCGAGCCGGTGCCGGTACGCCGGGCACCGGTGGCGGCGGCGGCCGCGCACGGCGGCTCGACAAGCACGTCGGCCTTCGGGCACGGCGGCGCCGAACCCGGGAAACCGGAGTCGGACGCGTACGCCCCGCGCCTTCCCGAGCAGTCCGGCCGGGGCGTCGGTCGCGCCAGCCTGCCCGGCCAGCGGGAACGCCCCGTAGGGTGAAGCACATGAACGATCGCATGGTGTGGATCGACTGCGAGATGACCGGCCTCTCGCTGTCCGACGACGCGCTCATTGAGGTGGCCGCGCTGGTCACCGACTCCGAACTGAACATCCTCGGCGACGGTGTGGACATCGTGATCCGTCCACCCGCCGAAGCGCTCACCACCATGCCGGAGGTGGTGCGCGAGATGCACACCGCTTCCGGGCTGCTCGACGAGCTGGACGGCGGCACGACGCTCGCCGACGCCGAGCAGCAAGTCCTGGCGTACATCAGGGCGCAGGTGCCGGAGGCGGGGAAGGCACCGCTGTGCGGAAACTCGGTCAGCACCGACCGTGGTTTCCTGCTGCGCGACATGCCCGGCCTGGAGGGTCACCTCCACTACCGGATCGTCGATGTCTCCTCCATCAAGGAACTGGCCCGCCGCTGGTATCCGAGGGCGTACTTCAACAGCCCGGAGAAGAGCGGCAACCACCGGGCGCTCGCCGACATCAAGGAGAGCATCGCGGAGCTCCGCTACTACCGTGAGGCGGTCTTCGTGCCGCAGCCCGGTCCGGATTCGGCGACCGCCAAGACGATCGCGGAGAAGTACGTACTGCCCTCGTCGCCCTAGTGACGCAGCTCGCTCCCAGCTCCCAGAAAAGCTGGGAGCGAGCACCCCTTCAGACCCTGTACACTTTTTCTCGGCCGGTACGGAAAGCACCGGACAACGTGGTGGGTATAGCTCAGCTGGTAGAGCACCTGGTTGTGGTCCAGGATGTCGCGGGTTCAAGTCCCGTTACTCACCCTTAATGATCAAGGGCCTGACCTGCGAAAGCAGGGCAGGCCCTTCGTCGTGCCGAAAATTTGGGAACACGATGGGAACACAGGCCGGTGTGTCCCCGCGCGACCGCTGAAGCTTCGGTGCCCGCAGCGCCCCTGACACGACGTCACGCCACATCACGGACTACCGCCGCCCTTCACCGTCCCATCACCGCTGTGTCGTATTACTCCCACATCGACCATTCGCCACCATGCCGCCCATGTCGGCTACGCGGGGTACGACCCCCTTTCCCCTCTCTCGGCCACCCTCCCCACCGCCCCCTCGCCCCAGCGTGGCGCACGTCACTGAACAGGAAGCCGCACCGGTGGCGGGCCCGGGCTCGCCGGGCTGGAGTGCGACGTCCGGGCCGCCGAGGGCCAGCCCAACTCGATTATCGAACTATTATTCGATACGTGGAAGCGGAGCAGTGGCGGACGAAGGTGGGGCCCTGGGCCCGGGCGACCATGCCCGACGGGCAGGAGCTCGACGTCATCGTGACGAGCCGCATCCGCACGGCGGACGGCCGCTGGTGGTTCGAGTGCGAGGCGATCCTGCCGAGCCGCTACGAAGGGGACGGCGGCCTCACCCGGCCCGCCGGGGCGCCGACGCCGATCAGCGTGCACTCCGAGAAGATCGCTCCCATCCCCGGCGAGGACTACAGCGCCGTGCCCACGCTGGGCGCTGTCGCGGGCCGGCAGTGGGTGGTGGAGCCGCTGCGCCAGTTCGGCGAGGGACCATGGCAGCGGCTGCACCGGCGGGACTGCTGGCAGGCGCGGGACGCGCACGAGCGGGTGACGACGGCGGACGCGGCGGGGTTGCTGCGTACGGGCGCCGCGTCCGGGTGCGAGGCGTGCCACCCGGAACGCGCGCTGGGGCCCTGACGCAGCCTGGCGCTCACACCGCCTGGCGCTCACGCCCCGACGCCGACGCCCTGACGCCGCCCGCGTTCAGCAGATCATCACGCCCGGCCGCAGCGCCCTGGACACCTGCCCCCTGTCGTGCGCGTCGCCTGTCGTACGTGTCCGCCCGCCTCCGCGCGCGGGCGTACGCGTGGCCCGTGCGAGGCGCCTCGTACGGGGCCGTACCGGCGGCTAGCCAACAGGAGGCGGCCAGTGGTCCATGTCGCCGCCGCGCCACTCGATCTGGGCCGGGTCGTCGAGCGGGACCTCGTCCGGGTCGGCCCCGGCCCGGCGCAGGAACTCCGCTACGTCTCCCCGGCCGTGCGCGAGGCCGACGATCACGCCGCGGATCGTGACGCGACGCCCGCCCGACGGCGAGGGCGGGTGGACGATCACGGGAGGGTGGTCAGCCATGCCTCCAGCGTGCGCTGGAGACGAGCGCACCGCACATCGACGGCCCCGTCCCCGCCGGCATCGCCGGGGGCGGGGCTCAGGACGAGGCGCGGCAGACCAGTTCGGTGGGCAGCACGAGTCCGGGGTGGGGGGCTGGGGCGTCGTCCGCCGGGTGGTCCTTGATCTGTTCCAGCAGCGCCCGGGCCATGGCCCGGCCCATCTCCTCCGTCGACTGCCGGACGCTGGTCAGCGGCGGGTCCATGTGGCGGGCTATGGGCGAGTCGTCGAAGCCGACGAGGGCCACGTCGTCAGGCACCCGGCGCCCGCTCGCCCGCAGCGCCTGGCGGGCGCCCGCGGCCATCACGTCGGAAGCGGCGAACACCGCGTCCAGGTCGGGGTGCCGGTCGAGGAGGGCGGCCATCGCGCGCCTGCCGCCGTCCTCGGTGAAGTCGGCGTGCTCAGTCAGCCCGGGGTCGCGGGGCAGCCCGGCACAGTCCAGGGCGTCGCGGTAGCCGTCGAAGCGGCATTGGGCGACGTACATGTCGAGGGGTCCTGTGATGGTGGCGATGGACCGGCGGCCACGTTCCACCAGATGCGCCACGGCCGCCCGCGCGCCGCCGATGTTGTCGGAGTCGACGTACGGGACCGTCTCGCGGGCGGTACGGCGGCCCCCGAGTACGGCGGGCATGTCGATGCGCTCCAGCAGGTCCGGCAGCGGGTCGTCGGCGTGGACGGAGACCAGCAGCACGCCGTCGACGCGGTGCGCGGCGAGGTAGTCGCCGAGGCGTTTTCGCTCCTTGGGGGTGCGGACGAGGGTGAGCAGCAGTTGCAGATCGGTGTCGGCGAGTTCGGTGCCGACGCCCCGGATGATGTCGGAGAAGTACGGCTCGGCGAACAGCCGGGTCTCCGGCTCGGGGATGACCAGGGCGACGGCGTCGGCCCGGTTGGCGGCCAGCGCGCGGGCCACCCGGTTGGGCACGTACGCGAGGTCGGCGACCGCCTGCTCGACGGCGGCCCGGGTCCGCTCGCTGACCCGGGGCGATCCGTTGATCACCCGGGAGGCGGTGCCACGGCCGACTCCGGCACGCGCGGCGACCTCTTCCAGGGTGGGCCTGGCCCGCCCCGTCCCGTGCCGTCTGGTCGCCGCCATAGCCACCTCCGCCTCATGCGGCGTACCTCCGCCGCGCCGACAATCGGGGGACATTCAACAGCAGTCGGGTGACGCCGGCGCCGCCTCGCGCGTTGCTTTCCGGTGCTGGTCAGCGCCGACGCTTCAACTCTTCACCCGATGGGCGTCCTTGGGAGCCTTCCGCGTTCACCCACCGCACTCAGGAGCGGGCCGCGCACCCGGCCCGCGGTGCCCGCGTCGCTCACTCGAAGACGGCCGCGGGCGGCGCCGGGGACGGTGTGGCGCCCGCGTCGGTGGTGGGGGCCGCGCCGCCGGTGAAGTCGGCCAGCGCCCGGCCGTGTTCGACGCGGCCCAGGTGGGGGTCGCCTGCCACGCGCCGGGTCAGCTCGGCGACCGGCAGCGCCTCGTCACCGGCCAGCAGTACGGCGTTGCCGAAGCGCCGCCCGCGGAGCACCGCCGGGTCGGCGGTCAGGCACACCTCCGGAAAGACCGCGCGGGCGGTGGCGATCTGGGAGCGGAGGTACGCCAGCGGCGGGCCGTCGGCGATGTTCGCCGCGTACAGCCCGCCGGGCCGCAGCGCGCGGCGGACCTCGGTCAGGAATTCGGTGCTGGTCAGATGCGCGGGGGTGCGGGCGCCGTGGAACACGTCGGCGATGATCAAGTCGGCCCAGCCGTCCGGCACCTTGCCGAGTCCGGCACGGGCGTCGCCCCCGCGCACGCGGATGCGCCAGCCGCCCTCCAGGGGCAGCTCACGCCGGACGAACTGGACAAGCGCGGCGTCGAGTTCGACGATCTGCTGGGTCGAACGGGGCCGGGAGGCCGCGATATAGCGGGCGAGGGTGAAGGCGCCGCCGCCGAGGTGTACGGCCTGGAGGGAGCGGCCCGGCGGCGCGGCGAGGTCGGCGATGTGCCCGAGTCTGCGCTGGTACGCGAAGTCGAGGTACCCGGGGTCGTCGAGGTCCACGTGAGACTGCGGGGCGCCGTCGAGCAGCAGGGTCCAGCCGCGCGGCCGGTCGCGGTCGGGTATGAGTTCGGCGAGCCCGCCCTCGACGGGAGCGGTGACCGGCTCCGCGGCACGCCCGCGCGCACGC
Source organism: Streptomyces sp. A01 (assembly GCF_059026195.1). NCBI lineage: Bacteria > Bacillati > Actinomycetota > Actinomycetes > Kitasatosporales > Streptomycetaceae > Streptomyces > Streptomyces sp. A01. The sequence goes on from NZ_JBWLKN010000002.1 coordinate 267,023, forward strand.
GTGCGCCGCGCCCCGTCCTCTTCCGGGGCCCGCTCGCCGCCGCCTGGCCGTTCGCCCGTTCGCTTCTTCCCGCGCATGCCCTTCGCCACCTGACCAGTATCGCCGCCGACCGGGCCGCCCCGGGACGGCGATGAGCCGCGCCCCGGGGCGCGCGGTACGGCGTCAGCGGCAGCGGTCGAGCGCCTCGATGACGCGGGCGGCCTCGCCGAGCGCGGCGCGCAGCATCACGGGGTCGGTGGCGGTCGTGTAGGCGGCGGTGGGCGGCACCAGCCAGCCCGAACCGGCGAGGGGCGGCGGTTCGACGGGGACGCCGCGCTCCGCGCGCGCCCCCCGCCCGTGCACCTCCGTACAGGCGCTGCCGGGCACGTCCCAGCCGTCCGCCGTCCCGGCGGGCACGACGAAACCGAGGGTGTCACAGGCACCGTCATGGAGGACCGGGCCGACGCCGCCCGTCTCGCGCAGCCGCAGGATGTCCACCGCCTCGAACCCCTGCCGGGCGGGGACGGTGACGAGGTCGCAGGGTGGCGCTCCACACACATCGTCCGGCGATCGGCTACGGTCGCCGTCCAGCCGGTGGAGAAGCTGCGCGGGCACTCGCGATCCGCTGGTGTCTGCCCCGGTCGCTGTTGCGGCCTCCGGCATGGTGGCCCCTTCCTCCGCGCGTCGTTGCGTCGTTCACCCGGCTCAACGCGACGCCGCGTCAACAGCTACGGCGACGGGCCGCTGCAAATGATGGCACTTCATGGCAGATCGTGGGCGAGATATCCGGTTTGTTGCTAAACCCTGGGTGCTTGGACCGTTACAGCCGGTACGGTCGTGCCGCCGACACGGCAGCAGTTCCGCCCCGTGGCAGCGTCCGGGGCGCGGATCGCCAGGAGGGGCACGGCCATGGCGTCGACGCCGGGATCTTTGTCGCCGCAGTCGAACACGGCTTTCCGGAGGTTGCGCGGGCAGCTCTCCCCCGGTGAGTTCGCGGCGATCGTGCGACGCGCGGCCCGCGAGATCGGTGAACACGTCTCGTGCGACGCCCGGTATATCGGACGCGTCGAGTCCGGGGCGATCCGCTGCCCCAACTACGCCTACGAGCGGGTGTTCCGGCACATGTTCCCCGGCCGTACGCTCACCGACCTGGGATTCGCGGACCGCGAGACGGTACGCGGACACGGGACGCGCGGGGGCGCGGGCGTACCCCGGCAGGCCGCTCCCCCGGATCTCCCCGGCTCCCCCGGCTCCCCGGCAGGTCCGCTCCGCCAGCCGCCGCCTCCCCAGGTCCCGCTCGCGGAAGCCCCTCTCCGCGCGGGCACCGGCCCGAACGACAGATCCACCCGTAGCGACGAGGAGAGCGATGTGCTGCGGCGCGCGTTCATGACCATCGGCTCAGCCACGATCGCCGCCGCCTCCCTGGAACTCAGCTCGGCGTGGGCGTCCCCGGGCCCCGGCGGCGCGGACGGCACCGGCGGTACGGCGGCCGGGGGGCGCGCGGCGCGAGTGCCCCGCCCGCCCCGGTCGGCGCCGTCCCCGCTGCCGTACGTCCCCCGGCCGCGCGGCCGGGTCGGCGCCGCGGAGGCCGAGGCGCTGGAGGAGGCGGTACGCCACATCCGGCTGCTCGACGACCGGCACGGCGCGGACGACATCTACCGTGACGCCATGCAGCCGCTCAGCGCGGCGTACCAGTTGCTCGACGCGGGCGTCCGCCGCCAGTCGGTCACCGACCGGCTGTGCGCCGGCGCCGGGGAACTCACCATCTCCGTGGGATGGCTGGCACACGACTCCGGGCAGGTGTGCGAGGCCCGCTCGCACTACGCGGAGGCGCTGGCCACCGCGCGGGTCTCCAACGACCTGGCGCTTGAGGCGCACGCCTTCTGCAACGCGGCGTTCCTCGCGCGCGACGCGGGCAGGCCACGCGAGGCCGTGCAGTCCGCGCAGGCCGCGCAGCGAGCGGCGCGGCGGCTGGCTTCCCCCCGGCTGATGTCGCTGCTGGCGCTGCGCGAGGCGGGCGGCAGGGCCGGGCTCGCGGACCGGACGGGCTGCGAGAAGGCGCTGCTCAGGGCGCAGGCGCTGTTCAGCAGGGGGCCTTCGGACGACGATCCGGAGTGGATGACGTTCTACGGCGCCGCCGAGCTGGCGGGGCTGGAGGCGCAGTGCTGGTCGGCGCTGCGCGAGTGGGATCGCGCGGCCGAGCACGCGCGTCACGCGGTCGCCCTGCAAGACCCGCACTTCACGCGGAACATCGCCTTGTTCACCGCCGAGCTCGCGGGCGACCTGGTCGGCGGCGGCGCCCCCGACGAGGCGGCCGCGGCGGGCGAACAGGTGCTTGACCTGCTGGAAGAGGTCCACTCTTCACGTATCAGAGGCATGGTCGACAACGTGGCACGCGCATTACGCCCGTATCGGCGCAGCGCGGTCGTCGCCCGCTTCCTCACCCGCTACGGGGCCGCCCGCCGCGCGTGAAGCGGGCCTTACGGGAACGCGCGTAGCCGCCTGCCGGGGACCGGCACTCGGTCAGCCGAGGTGGCCCGTGTCGTTCCAGCGCTCGATGGCGGGCTCGCCGTACGCCCAGCCGAGGGTGGACAGGGAGGTCGGGTCGAGCCGGACGCGCGCGGCGAAGGACAGCTCGAAGCCCAGCCAGCGCGCGGCGAGCGAGCGCAGGATGTGGCCGTGCGCGAAGACCAGCACGTCGCGGTCGGCGGACCGGGCCCATTCCACGACCGTATCGGCCCGCGCCGCGACCTCATCCAGCGTCTCGCCGACGCTCACGGCCCCGGCGGCGCCCGTGGGCACGCCGTCGCGCCAGATCAGCCAGTCGGGCCGCCGCGCCTTGATCTCGGCGGGCGTGAGCCCTTCGTAGGCGCCGTAGTCCCACTCCTGCAGCGCGTCCCACTCCGTCGCCCGGTCGCCGAAGCCCGCGAGCTCGCAGGTCTCCTTGGCACGCACCAGCGGACTGGTGCGGACCTCCGTGTCCGGCAGTCCGTCCCAGGGCGCGCGGTGCAGCCGCTCGCCGAGCAGTTTGGCACCGCGCCGCCCCTCGTCCAGGAGCGGGACGTCCGTGCGGCCCGTGTGCTGACCGGCCAGCGACCACTCCGTCTGTCCGTGGCGGGCCAGCAGGATGCGGGGGGCCATGGGGGAGAGCCTTTCGCTCGTTCTGGGGAGGTTCGGGGGCAGATCCGGTGGACCGGACGCCCCTCGTCCATCATCGCTTACAGGTTCGGGACGCAACCCGTCGGGCGGTCTCGACGTCTTCCCTCCTGCGCACACGCCTGAGGGGGATGACAACACCAGGTGAACACGGGCTTTCGCTCGGCTCTCCGGGGGTGGTGCGCGGACCACTCCGCGGAGACCGTACGGTTGACTGCGCGCCTGTTGGCCGCCTGATCACATTGGGAGAGCGTCCGGATGCCCCACACCGCGCCCCGTACCGGGACACCACAGCGCAATCAGCCCCGCTGGTGGGCGGAGTTGCCGCTGATCGCTTTGGTGTACGTCGCGTACTCGGCTGGCCGACTGCTCGCACGCGGTTCCGTGGACAGCGCGGTCGACCACGGCCTGGGAATCCTCCGGTTCGAGCAGGCGCTGCACATCGACTTCGAGACGCCGCTGAACGATCTCTTCACCAGACACGCCTCGCTCGGCATACCGGCCGACTTCGCGTACGCGTCACTGCACTACGTCGTCACGCCCGCCATCCTGGTCTGGCTGTGGAAGCGCCGCCCGGCCAGCTACCGCGTGCTGCGCACCTGGCTGATGCTCTCCACCCTGATGGGTCTCATCGGCTTCATCACACTGCCGACCTGCCCGCCCCGGCTCCTCGCCAGCGGCCACGGGTTCGTGGACACCATGGCGCAGTACGGCTCGTACGGCTGGTGGGGCGGCGAGGCGAGCGCGCCGCGCGGGCTCGGCGGGCTGACCAACCAGTACGCGGCGATGCCCAGCCTCCACGTGGGGTGGTCGCTGTGGTGCGGCATGGCGCTGTGGCGGTACGGCCGGTCGGCGTGGACGAAGGCAGCCGGAATCGCCTATCCGCTGCTCACCACGATCGTGGTGATGGGCACCGCCAACCACTACTTCATCGACGCGGTGGCCGGTGCGGCCGTGATGGGCATCGGTCTCCTGCTGGCCCGTCCCGCGCTGCGGGTGGCCGACCGGGCACGGGACCGCTTCCTCTCGCGGCCTGCCCGGTCCGGTTCGGCGGCCCAGGACGAGGCGACCGCCACCACGGCCGGGGCGACGGCCGGGACGGCGGTCGGCGCGGCAGTCGGTACGACGGCGGCTGGGGAGAAGGCGAAGCAGGCGGCGGCACCGACGGGCGGCACGCCCGGGCCCGTGCACGTGTCCGCTCCCGACGCGACAGCGAGCGCGGACGCCACCCCGGACGCCACGCGCGACATCGCGGTGGCCGCCTCGACCAGCACTTTGCCCGCCGCGGCCGAGGCGACCGCGCCGATTGTCAGTGACGGGTGCGAGACTTCGCCAGGTGAACGCATCCCCCAACAGCCGACCCGGGGGTCCGACCGGGACGCCACCGCGCCAGCGGACGGCGCTCCGGCAGCGGCTCGCTGAGCTGCGGGGCCCGCAGGTCGCGCCACGTCCACTGGACGCCCGCGCGCTGGCGGCGCTCGCGGCCAATCCGGGCTGCCGTCGCCGCGCCCTGCTGGACGGCGTGGGAGTGGACAAGACCGCGCTCGCGCGTGCGCTCGGCGCCCCCGCGCCGTTCGGCCAGTCGCAGTTCGCCCACCAGCGGGGCAACATCTTCGAGGCGCGCGTCAAGGCGGACCGCGGCGAGCAGCTGGTCCAGCTGCTGCGGGAGCGGCTCAGCGACCCAGGGCCGGGCCCTGAGCCGGGCGGCATCGACAGGCCAGAGCTGACGGCCGACGGCCCCGAGGGCCGGGCGGCGCGCACCCGGCTCGCCCTCACGGAGGCCACCGCCGCCGGACGGTGGGCGCTCCTCGACCACCCGATGGTGAGCGTCGACGTGGCCGGGTCGCCCGCCTATCTGGAGCCCGACGCCGTGGTGGTGCACCCGGACGGCAGCTGGACGACCGTGGAGATCAAGTCCTTCCCGATGCTCGACGGGTCAGCCGACCCGGCGAAGGTGGGAGCGGCGGCGCGGCAGGCCGCTGTCTACGTGCTGGCCCTCAGCGACCTGGCGGACGCGGCGGCGCCGCCCGCACGGCCCGTACGGGCGGCGCCGCCCGGTGAAGGGCTCCCGGCCCCCGACGGGCCCGGGAGCGGCGGGCTCAGCGGCCCGGTGGACGGCAGGGTCGGCGCGGCCGGGCTCGTCCGCCAGCGCGCGCTGCTGGTCTGCCCGAAGGACTTCTCCAACCTGCCGACCGCCGAGCTGATCGACGTACGCAAACAGCTGTCCGTCACCCGTCGGCAGCTGGCCAGGCTGACCCAGATCGAGGAGATCGCCGCCGCGCTCCCCCAGGGCGCCACGTTCGATCTGCGGCTGGCGGACGACGGCAAGACCGTGACCCGGCCCGCCGAAGAGCTGGCCGCCGTCGTCGAGGCCGTCGAGGCGGCCTATGCCCCGGAGTGCCTGGCCGCCTGCGAGATGGCCTTCCACTGCCGGGAGCGGGCCCGCGCCGCGGGCGCTGTCGAGACCCTGGGCCGGGGCATACGGGGCGAACTGGGCGGCCTGGCCACGGTCGAGTCCGTCCTCACGGCCGCGCTCGGCTCCACGGAGGAGCCGACCGCCCCCGACGACGCCGCGGTCCTCGCCCTGCGGCGCGCGGCGGCGCTGCGCGCCGAGGCACTGGCCGCCGCACACGGCGGTACGGGCACGGGCACGGGCGCAGGCGTGGGCGTGGGCGGGGATTGCGGGCAGCCGTCGGCGGGCGGCGATCGGGCGGGCCGGCTCGGGGAGGTCTCATGTCGCTGATGACGACGCTCGCGCGGATGGAGGCCGTGCGCGGCGGGCAGGCGACACCCAGCGCGACGGTGCGGCACCGGCAGCTCACCGCGCGGCCGATGGCGTTCGTGCCGCTGACGACCGCCGGTGAGGCGGGCGCGCCGCTCGGGGCGCTCGTCGGCACCGACCGGGACGCGCCACGGCTGCTGGTCGTGCCGCAGCCGCGCGACCGCGACCTGCGGTTCGGCTTCCTCGCCGAGCTGGCCGAGGCGCTGCTGCCGCATTTCGACGCCTACGCGGACGACGTCGAGCTTGAGGAGCGCAAGGAGACGGACCCGGAGACCGGAAAGAAGGTCCCGGTCCAGGTCGAGCTGTGCGCGGACGCCCCGCAGTTGCTGGTCCCCAGCAGTCCCGGCATCGACTTCGTACGGCTGCTCGGCAGGTCCATGCGGTTCCGCAGGGCCGCCGAGCAGGAGCCGGAGGCCGCGGCCACGCCCGGCGCGCCCGCGAGCGCCGTGCTGTCCGGCCTGGACGCGGACTCCCCCGGAGCCGGAGGCGGCGACGGCAGCCTGGCGGACACGGATGGTGCGCCGCAGGCGACGCGGCTCTCGCCCGCCCGCGTCCCGCTGCTCGGCCGCTGGCTGACGCACTACGGCGAACGGGCCCGCGTTCCCGGGTCCTCGCTGCTGCTCGCGCTGACCGATCTGCTGGGGCGGCACTGGGCGACGGGCCAGAGCAGGCTGGAGGACCAGCACCTGGGGGCGCTCCTCGCGTGGATCGATCCCCCGCAAGGTCTGTCCGGCGCCGCGGCGGCCCTGCGCGCCGAGGCGGGCCGCGACGCCGCCGGGCAGTTGCTGTGCCCGCCCGCCGGGCCCGCTACGGACCCGGCGTTCGACAACCGGCTCCTCGCCCCGGCCATGGCGCGGTACGACGCGGCGCGCGGCAGGGGCAGGCCCCGGGAGATCGCGGCGGCCGAGCAGGAGGTGCGCGACCTGGTCGCCTCGCAGCTGCGCCCCACCTGGGACGCCCTGTGGCACGCCGTCGACCTGCTGCGGCAGCTTCCGGAAGGTGGCCACGTCGCCGATCGCTGGAAGCGGGACCGCTGGTCGTACACCGGCCACAGGGACCGGGTCCGCGCTGGTGAGCCGCCGCAGCCGAAGTGGGACGACGCGGTGACGGCGGCGCGGAAGCTCGCGGCGCGCGAGACGGCGCAGGCCCAGCTGGACGCGCAGGAGGCCCTGGACGACCCGCTGGTGATGGCGGGCCGTCGGCTCGCGGGCGAGGCGTTCGCCGGGGAGATCACCGAGGTGGTCATGGCGTACTCGGAGGCGAAGGTGCCGCGCCCGCGCCCGCTCGTCACGGTGCGCACGGCCGACCGCCCGCTGCTCGACGAGAACGCGAAGGTTTACCGCGCGCTGCCCGACGGCCGGACGCAGACGGCCGAGTTCGTGACATACGAGACGACCGCGCCGCACGGGGCCGATGCCTCACAGGGCCCGGGTCCCGCCCTTGTGCTGCGGATCACGGGCGGCATGGGCAGGGGCAAGGTCCCGGAGCCCGGTTCGGTTCCCGAGCCCGGTGACCATGTCTGCTGGACGTTGTTCGAGCACGCGCCGCGCGGCGGCCCGGAACTGCCCGATCCGGAGAACACGCCGTGGACGCATGGCGGCCCGCCGCTCTCCCTGATGTCCAGCACCGTCGCCAGTGCGGAGGCCGGGAGCGCCGGTGACCGCGCGGACATCGCAGGCGCCGGTGACCGCGCCGGTGCCGGTGGGCCTTCCGGCGCCCCGAGTGGCCTCAGGCTCGTCGGCTCCGGCTCCTCTGGAGCACCGGGCGCCGCGTCCGCCCCCGGCGCGACACGCGCGGCTCCCGGCGCCGCCGAATCCACCGCCCCCGCCGGTCCCCGTGTGGGCACCCGTGTGGGCGGCACCCGCTTCGGGGACGGCTCAGACGGCGATCCCGCCTTCAGCCCCGACCCCGTGACCGACGAGGACTTCCTGTGAGTGACGTGGGCGACGCGAGCGACGTGAGCGGCATGGGAGCCACCAGCGACGCCATCCGCGCGCGGCAGCCGTCCGCCGGGCGCACCATCGATCCCGGGGCCGCCGCGTCGGCGGCCACCGCCGCCATCCTGCGGGACACGCTGCACGGCACGCAGCGAGGCGTGGTCGTCGACTCGCCGCCCGGTGCGGGCAAGTCCACGCTCGTGGTGCGGGCCGCGCGCGAGCTGGCCGCGGCCGGACGGCCGCTGATGGTCGTCGCGCAGACCAACTCCCAGGTGGACGACCTGGTCGTCCGGCTGGCCAGCGCCGACCCCGAGCTGCCGATCGGCCGACTGCACAGCAGCGACGCCACCGCGTACGACCCGGTCCTCGACGCGTATCCCTCGGTGCGCAAGTCCGCCAAGGCCGCCGACCTCGGCGGGCTCGACGTCGTCATCTCGACGGCGGCGAAGTGGGCGCACACGAAGAACGTGGAGCCCTGGGAGCACGCCATCGTGGACGAGGCGTACCAGATGCGTTCGGACGCGTTGCTGGCCGTGGCGGGCCTCTTCGAGCGGGCCCTGTTCGTCGGCGACCCCGGCCAGCTCGACCCGTTCAGCGTCGTGAGCGCCGACCAGTGGTCTGGGTTGTCGTACGACCCCTCGGCCAGCGCCGTCGCGACGCTGCTCGCGCACAATCCGCAGCTGCCACAGCACCGGCTGCCGGTGTCGTGGCGGTTGCCCGCCTCCGCCGCCCCACTCGTCTCGGACGCCTTCTACCCGTTCACCCCGTTCCGCAGCGGCACGGACCACGGCGACCGGCGGCTGTCGTTCGGGGTGCCGTCCGACGGGTCGGGGGCGGACCGGGTGCTGGACGAGGCGGCGGCCTCGGGCTGGGGGCTGCTTGAGCTGCCCGCACGGCACACGCCGCGTACGGACCCGGAGGCGGTGCACGCGGTGGCGCTCGTGGTGCGCCGACTGCTGGACCGTGGCGGCGCGGCCACGAGCGAGCGGTCCCCCGACCCGGTGCCGCTGACGGCTGACCGGATCGCCGTCGGCACGGCCCACCGCGACCAGGCCGCCGCCGTGCGCGCCGCGCTCGCCGGTCTGGGCGTGTCGGGGGTCGCCGTGGACACGGCGAACCGCCTCCAAGGCCGTGAGTTCGACGTGACCGTGATGCTCCACCCGTTGTCGGGGCGGCCTGACGCGACGGCCTTCCACCTGGAGACGGGTCGGCTGTGCGTGCTGGCGTCCCGGCACCGGCACGCGTGCGTCGTGGTGTGCCGGGCGGGGGTGGCCGAGCTGCTGGACGAACATCCGTCGACGGAGCCGGTGCGGCTCGGCGTGACGGTGAAGTTCCCCGACGGCTGGGAGGCGATGATGGCCACCTGGGACCTCTGGTCCAGCCACCGCGTTCCCTGGCGCCCATGAGCCCGCCGACGACGCCTGCGAGTCGGCCCCCGCCGCCGGGCGGCCGGGTCTGGGCGGCGGGGCGGCCCGGGGCTGGGCAGGCGGCGGCGTGGCCTGGCAGGCGTGGCGGACCGCCGTGTCGGCCGCTCCGGACAGCGCTCTTGCGCGCAGCGGGACAATAGAACGCGGTACTCGATCCTGGAGGTACGTACATGTCCGAGCCGCAGTCGGCTGGCGACCCGCGCAGTGGCAGCGCGCGGCGTCTGAAACCCGCGCCCTTGCTCTTCGAGCCGTCCGAAGCCGTCGCGGACCCCGAGCATTTCTTCGACCTGGAATCGATAGAGGACCCGCGAGAGCTGCTGGCGCGCTCGACTGAGCTGACGCTCGCCTTCCGGTCGGCGGCGGAACGGGCGACGGAGTACCAGGCGATGGCAGCAGCCCAGCTGGCTGACCCCAAGCGCTTCGACCGGCTGTCCATGGCCATGATCGCGGAGCGTGCGGAATGGACCGAGGACTACGCGAAGAAGATGGTCGAGTTCGGCCGTGAGCTGCTAGGGGACGGCGCCGTGGCGGACTGACCGGGCTGGTGGCCACGCCGGTGGCACGGGCCCGGCCGCATGCCCCGGTCCGGCCGGACCGGGGCAGACGCGTGTCCGCATGGCGGAGGAGCCCGGTTGTGGCGGGCAAGATACTCCGCGCCGCCCCACCCCGTCATGGTTTCCGGGATATGCCCGAAACGGAGCCTGATAGCCCACTAGGCATATGCCTCATGAGCAGCACGAGCGCGAGGCCGAGCGGCGACAGGCACGAGATGCGGGACGGAAGGCTCACTGGCGAAGCAGGGGCCACGAGCACCACAAGAGCCACAGCCGGGACGGAGAACACGCGCCGTAGCGGCTTTTCCCAGGCGCCCGGTGCCGGTAGCCCCGGTGCCGGGACTTCCCCGGCCGAGTCGCCGGTCGCCGGACGCCCCAGAGCCAGGACGTCCAGGTCCACGGCCTCCGGAGCGAAGACCTCCGGCTCCGACCGCACCCCGGGGCTCCGCGTCCCCAGCCCCCGCTCGCAAGGGGCACACTCCAGCGAGCCCGGCGACCAGGCCCCCCGCGCGCGACCCCCGCGTTCCTCGGACGAGGGCCGTCCACAAGAGCGGGACCGCCCGCAAGACTGGCACCATCCGCAAGAGCGCGACCACCCGCAAGGCCACGGCCGGTCTCAGGAACAGAGCCGCCGCCAGGGCCAGGGCCGGTCCCAGGAGCTGGGCGCCCCCGAGGACAAGAGCCGCCTCCCGGAGCGAGGCCGCCCGCTGGTCGGCCCGCTGGTCGCCCCCCTGGTCGCGCGGTCCCGGCGGGACGGCGATCCGCCCGGTGAGGAGCGGCATGACCGACCGGAGGCCGACTCCGCGCGGGGCACTCGCACCGGGCCCTTACGCGGCCGCGAGCGCTCGCGGTCACCGCGCCGCGCCCCGGTCGTCAGCCGCCCGCGCGGGCCTCAGGAAGCGCGGAGCGCGGACCGGACCGGACCGCGCCACGCGGCGGCCCACGTCACGCGGGAGGGGGCGGACTGGCTCGCCTCCGCCAGCGCCTTTCCACGCAGCGTGCACGCGCTCTGGTCGGCCCGCCCCACCGCCCCGAGCGTGCTGCCGTGCGGCACCGCCTTCGACGTGGTGAGCGCGCCCGCCCTGTTCGGGCGCCGGATGGTCGACCAGCTGTGGTCCGTGGGCCCGGGATCAGGCCCCGTCGCCATGCAGCGCGGACGCGTCCTGATGTTCACCCGGCCGGGCGTCGCGCAGCGGCTGCCTTCCTTGCTCAGCTGGGAGGAGTGGAGCGCCGGAGTGCCGCCACTGCTGTGCCATGGCCTCGGCGACGCGGTGACCATCCCGCCCCTGTACGACCCGGAGCCCCTGGCCCCGGCGGCGTACGCGGAAGCCCTGTTCGCCGACAGCCCTCTCACTGACCCCTTCCTGGCCGACACCGGCCCAGCGGACCTGGTGGGCCCGCCCGCCCGTACCTACGCGGCGTACCCGGCGGACGCGCCTCCGGGACCGCCGGTGCCCGCCGCCGACCTGGCGACGGGGACAGGGACCGCCAGGGCAGGCACGGCCGTCCCGGGTGCGGCCTCGCCGGTCCCCTTCGCCGCCGACGGAGCCCTCAGGGACACGACCCTGTCGGGCACGTTCCTGGACGCGCCGATGGGCCCAGCGGAAGCCGCCGCGTACGGGCGGGACGGCGCGTACGAGCAGACCTCAGGGCACGACCTCGCCGGCAGGTACGCGCGGAGAGGCGAGGACACACGCGGCGACAGCTCCGGACAGGCCACCCCCTCCGGACAGGAACACCACCCCCGGCAGAACGTCGGACAGAACGACAGCCACAGTCATGAACAGAGCCACGAACAGCACCACGCACACGACCGCGAACCTGGGCACGTCCAGGGCCACAGTCACCACCACGAGCGCCTACGCGGTCAGCCCGCTCCCCATGACCGGACCGACGGACACGAGCAGGCAGGCGCGTACGGTCAGGCCGCCGCGCGCGAAGCCGCCGTACGGGGCGGCGCCGCGCCCGCGACCGTCTCCCGCTGGCTTGTCGCTCCCGAGGTCAGGCATCCCTGGCTGCCCGGGCCCGACGTGCTGCTGTGGGCCTGTGTGCGGGCCGCCCGTACGTCCTGATCATCTTGGCCCCGTACGCCCGTGACCAGCACGAGCACCGTCACACGTCCCCGACGGCTATCGATTTTCGCTCCTCCGGATCAGGGTGCTAAGGTCTCTACGTCAGCGCGCGCCGCTAGCTCAGTTGGTTAGAGCAGCTGACTCTTAATCAGCGGGTCCGGGGTTCGAGTCCCTGGCGGCGCACGTAAGAAAGGCCCCCTCACTTCGGTGCGGGGGCCTTTCGCTGTGCGCGCTGCCCGCTGGGACGGTTCACCCCCGGGCGCGCGGGGAGCTCTCACGCGCCCGGGGTGCCGGCGACCTTCACCGTCCAGGTGGCGCCCTCGCCCTCGGTGTCGCCGCCGGCCATGGTCATGTCCTCGACACTGATCCGTACGCCGTCCTCGTCGGAGACGTAGCTCTCACCGACATCGAGCGGCGCGTCAGCGAGCGGCGGGTAGACCGACGCGCTCTCGCACGCCCCGGTGTCGGGGTGGCCGTCGATGACCTTGACCGGTCCGTCGCCGGAGGCGGTCTCGCTGTGGACGCGGTAGATCAGCACGCCCTCGGTGCAGGACCCCGCGTCGTTGCCGTACGCGCCGCGCGCCTCGATGGCGAGCGCGCTGGCGGGGCCGGTGCGGACCACGACGAGCCGGGTGCGGCCGCCGATGCCGGAGATGCCGGGCGCGCCGAGGGGGTCGAGGGTGTGCAGGCTGGTGCCGGCCCGGTGGACGCAGGTGACCTCCCGGGTCGGGAGCCAGCCGAGCTTCCACTTGTGCCAGCCGAACGGGTCGGGTGCCATGCCGAACTGGCTGCCCATCAGGTCCCAGTCGCCGACGTGGGTGTCCCAGTCGCCCTGGCTGTCACCGGGGCGGTGGTAGAGGTCGGGGAGGTCGAAGACGTGCCCCGTCTCGTGGGCGAGGACGTTGTGATCGGGTGGGTGCCGCTCGAAGACGGTGACGAGGCGGCGCAGCCGGGTGTCGTCGACGGCCAGCGGGTGGTCGAGGTTGACGACCTTGGTGGCGTCGGCGTCCACGCCTGGGGCGTCGGGGTCGGCGACGAGGTAGACGAGGTCGTAGCGGTCGAAGTCGACGGCCGGGTCGGCGGTCGCGAGGGCGTCCCGCAGGTAGGCGCCGCGCCGGTCGCTGTCCCAATCGCGCTGGATGGCGTACGAGCGCGACGTGCCCGGCATGGCCAGCCACCGCTTGACGGGGTGCACGCGCAGCTTGAACTGCCCGTACGAGGCGCGCTCGAAGAACTGGGAGGTGGCGGGGAAGTGGTCGGCGGCCAGCTCGGTGGGGCTGAGCCCGGGGACGGAGTCCGGGAAGGACAGGAAGACCATCACCGCGTCGAGGCTGCGGGCCGGGCGCGGGTAGTGGTCGTTCCAGCTGTCGAGGCCCTCGGAGTGGTGGGCGTCGGTGCGCTCCAGGGCGCAGGGGCCGCCGGCGCCCGCGGCGTTGGCCGGGCCCGCGACGACGGTGGTCGCGATCACGGCGCTGAGCGAGGTCACAACGGCTGCCGCACGGCGCAGGGGGTTCGCGCTGGCGGGTACACGGGACGGCGCCACATCGACCTCCCCGGAGAGATTGGGGGCATCTCAACCACCCTGGGGGAGTTTGATCGGGAGCGTCCTGTTCCACTCGGCCAGTCGAGTGACAAGGCGGCCAGGCGGGTATGTAACAGAAAGTCACAGCCGGTCAATAGGAAGCCAAGATCGTGCACGGTCCGCCAAAAACAATCAATCTCTTGATCACGTTCGAAGGTAACGTCGTTGATCACGGCGGCGTCGCTGGAACGGCCGAAGTACAAACCTCTATGATCGCCACATTTCCAGCGCGGATTCCCCTCTCGGGTCGCCGCCCCCCGGCTGCCCAACGCCCGGTTACGGACTGACCCAGACCCTGTACGAGACGAGCGCCTTGCGGGAGCGAGCGGTGAGCGGATCTCTCGACGGCCAGAGCGGCGCGACCAGCGCGACCCTGCCGACGATGACGGAACGTAACGCGCCACTGAATGAGTACCGCGCCGCCTTTCATGCCGCGCATGTCGCGATGGCCATCGTCGACCACGAGGGGCTGGTGTTCGCCGCCAACTCCGCGCTCGGCGTGCTGCTGGGCGCCGACCCGGAGCGGCTGCGCGGCGCTGTCGCCGCCGACCTGGCCGATCTGCGCGAGGACCCGCGGCTGTGGAACGCGTACCGCGAGGTGCTGCGCGGCCGCCACGACCGGCTGCGCTGTACCCGGCGGCTGCGCGACAGCGAGGGCCGCGTCCTGTGGGCCGAGGTCACGGTCGAACCGCTCGGGAACGGCCGCTTCGGCAGCGACCGCCCCGACGGCCATCCCGGCGGTCGCGCGGAGCGGCATACGGAACGGCATACGGAACGACGCACGGACTGCCGTGCGGACTGTCATGCGGAGGGTCGCGCCGAGGCTCATGGGCAGGGCGGCGCGGAAGCCTGCGGCCTGCTGCTGACCATCGTGGACGTCAGCGAGCAGCACGACCTCCAGGCCCGGCTGCGGCACCTCCAGATGCACGATCCGGTGACCCGGCTGCCCAACCGCAGCCTGTTCTTCGAGCGGCTGGCCGGCGCCCTGGAGGCCGCCACCGTGGTGGCCGGGCGCGGGCAGCAGCCGTACGGGCCGGGCGGACCCGGCGCGCCGTTCGGGCCGGGCGCCCAGCGCCGATCGGCCGACGGGCCCACCGGGCTGACCGGCGGGAGGCCAGGGGCGTCGGACGGGCGGCCGAACCCCGCCGAGGGTCACCGGAGCCCCGCGGAGGGGCACCGGAACGCGGCGGACGGGCAGCGCGGCGGCGCGGCCTCGCCGAGCGGGCGGGTCGGGCTCTGCTATCTCGACCTGGACGGGTTCAAGGCGATCAACGACACCCTCGGCCACCGGGTCGGCGACGAGCTCCTCGACGCGGTCGGCCAGCGGCTGACCGAGTGCGCCGCGCCCGGCGGCCACCTCGTGGCCCGGCTCGGCGGTGACGAGTTCGCCCTGCTCGTAGCGGACTCCTCAGGCACCGAGGAACTGACGGAGCTGGCCCGGGGCTTACTGGCCGCCTTGCAGCGGCCGTTCGACGTCGCGGGGCACCGGCTGACGGTCTCGGCCAGCATCGGGGTCGTCGAGCGGCTGGCGGCGGGGACCCACACCACCGCGCTGATGCAAGCCGCCGACACCACGCTGTACTGGGCCAAGGCGGACGGCAAGGCCCGCTGGACCCTCTTCGACCCGGAGCGCAACGCCCACCGGATGACCCGTCAGGCCCTGTCCAGCACGCTCCGGCAGGCCGTGGAGCGCGGCGAGTTCGTACTCGACTACCAGCCCCTGGTCGGCCTCACGGACGGCGTGGTGCGGGGGGCTGAGGCGCTGGTCCGGTGGCAGCACCCGCAGTTCGGACTGCTCGCGCCGAACCGGTTCATCGGACTCGCCGAGGAGAACGGCGCGATCGTGCCGCTCGGCCGCTGGGTGCTGACCACCGCCTGCCGCCAGGCCCGGAGCTGGCAACTGGCCTACCCGGAGCAGCCGGTGCGCGTCAGCGTCAACGTGGCCGTACGGCAGGTCTGGGATTCCGACCTGGTCGCTGACGTCGCGGCGACGCTCGCTGAGACCGGTCTGCCGCCACGGCTGCTGCAACTGGAGCTCACCGAATCGGCCGTCATGGGCTCGGCGGGCCGCCCTTTGCAGGCATTGCAGCAGCTCAGCGACATGGGCGTGGCCATCGCCATCGACGACTTCGGCACCGGGTACTCCAACCTCGCCTACTTGAGCAGGCTGCCGGTCTCCGCGCTCAAGCTCGACGGGTCCTTCGTCCGGGGGTTCCGGACGGAGGAGCACCCCAATCCCGCCGACGAGACCATCGTGGAGGCGCTGGTGCAGCTCGCGCACCGGCTGGGGCTCACGGTGACCGCCGAGTGCGTGGAGAGCGCCGAGCAGGCGGAGCGCCTGGGACGGATCGGCTGCGACACCGGGCAGGGCTGGTTCTTCTCCCGCCCGGCACCTCCCGAACGGATCTCCGATCTGCTGCGCGAGGGCGGCTGAGCCGGGGACGGCGGGGCTGTGGACGGCTGAGCCAGGGATGACGGGGCCGGGGACAGCGGGGCCGGGGCGGCCCGGCTTCGCGGGACGCGCGCGTGAGCGCGCGTCCTTGCCACGGGGCGCGCACCGCGCGGCCGGGACCACGGGGCGCGGGCGGTGGCTCAGCGCTGCGCTCCGGGGCGCGGGCCGGTCGCTGCCGCCCGCGCCCCGGCGCGGACCGCCCCGGCGCGCGGGTTCCAGGCGCAGCTAGGCCGGGTCCGGCGAATCATGCTGGGGAAGCCCCTGTCCGTGCGTCGCGGACCGCGGGTGCGTCGTGGCTGGTCGCGCAGTTCCCCGCGCCCCTGACGGTGCACATCCCTTGCACTGTGCACGCATGATCCACCGGACATCCCCTGGAAGGCCGATGAAGATCTCACTCCGGCCGCCCGACCCGCCCCGAATTGCCGATAGACGCCAATCGACTCAAAGTGGAGCAATCCGGGCGCGACTTCAAGATCTTCGGGTACTTCTAGCCGGCCGTCTTCGGCAGCTCGTAGGCGTCCGCGATCAGCTCGTACGAGCGGAGCTTGGCGGCGCTGCCATGCGCATTGGCCGTGATCACCAGCTCGTCCGCTCCGGTGCGCTTGACGAGAGCGTTCAGTCCGTCGCGTACCGCGTCGGGCGTGCCGTGGACGACGTTGGGCAGCCAGCTGCTGACGAACTCCGCCTCCGCCGGGCTGAAGTCGTACCCCTCAGCCTCCTCGGGTGTCGGCACGAGCCCCGGCCGCCCCAGCCGCAGCCGGACCATGGCGAGGGCCCCGGTCATCACCTGGCGCCGGGCCTCGCGCTCGTCATCGGCGGCGAAGGCGGAGACCCCGATCGACGCGTACGGGCGGTCGAGCACCTCCGAAGGGCGGAACGAGGAGCGGTACAGGTCGAGCGCCGGGACGGTGTTGGCAGCCGAGAAGTGGTGGGCGAACGAGAACGGCAGGCCGAGGGCACCGGCCAACTGGGCGCTGAAGCCGCTGGAGCCCAGCAGCCAAACGGAAGGGCGGTCGGCAGCCTGCACCCCGCCGGGGACCTTGCCCTGGATGGGCCCGGGGATGGCGTGGATGCGCGCGTAGCGGTGGCCGTCGGGAAAGCCCGCGTCGAGGAAGCGGGTCAGCTCGGCGAGCTGCTGCGGGAATTCGTCCGCGCCCTCCGCCAGCCGGTCACTCCTGCGCAGGGCGGCGGCGGTCGCCCCGTCCGTGCCGGGTGCGCGGCCGAGGCCGAGGTCCACCCGTCCGGGGGCCATGGCCTCCAGGGTGCCGAACTGTTCCGCGATGACCAGTGGCGCGTGGTTGGGCAGCATCACGCCGCCGGAGCCGAGCCGGATGCGCTCGGTGTGCGCGGTGAGGTGGGCGAGGATGACCGCCGGGGAGGAGCTGGCGACGCCCGGCATGGAGTGGTGCTCGGCCACCCAGTAGCGGTGGAAGCCGCGCCGCTCGGCGAGCTGGACCAGCTCGACGGAGGTGCGCAGGGCGTGGCTCGCCGTGCGTCCGCTGCCGACGGTCGCCAGGTCCAGTACGGACAGCGGTACCGGGGCGTTTCCGCTCGCCGTGCCTCGAATCGTGTCCACCGTCGTCGTGCCTCCTGAAGTCGCTTACGTGCCGCAGAAGACAACCGGAGCAACACTCCGCTTATTCCTGGCCGGGGCGGACGCCGTAGAGAAAGGCCGGCTCCGACGGCCCCCGGCCTGGACCTGGCCCGGGGCTCTGGGCTCTGGCAGAGCGCACCGGACACCCCGCGCGCCTCTCCCACGCCCCCTCGCCTCTCTCCCCCCTCGCCCCTCACTCCTTATATACGCACCCCGCTCCCGCTACTTCCCCGCGAAGAGTGTGCCGAGGGCCGGGTGGACGACCGAGCGGTCCAGCAGGCGCAGCCCTTCCCAGACCGTGACCTGGTTCGCGGTGAGGACCGGCTTGCCGAGCGCCGCCTCCAGCGCGGGCAGCCAGGCCACCGTGTGCAGCGCGGTGTCGGGGAGCAGCACGGCCTGCGCGTCGGGGTGGTCCCCGGCTCTGGCCAGGCTCAGCACCTCTTCCTCTCCCCAGGTGCCGACCTCCGCCGCGGTGATGATGCCGCTGCCGCGCGTCGAGACGACCTCGGCGCCCGCGGCCTTGAGGAAGGCCGTGAAGTGGGTGGCGACGTCCTCCGGGTAGGTCGCCGCTACGGCGACGCGCTCGACTCCCAGGGCCCGTACCGCGCGGGCGAAGGCGAAGGAGGTGCTGGAGGCCGGCACGCCCGCCGTGGCCGCCAGTTCCCGCACCTGCTCCGCCGCGCCGTCCCAGCCGAAGACGAAGCTGGCGCTGGTGCAGGCCCACACGACGGCCTCGGCGCCACGCTCCTTGACCTCCTCGACCCGGGCGGCGAGCCGGGCAGCCGAGCCCATCTCCAGCAGGGCGTCCACGCGATGCGCGTCCTCACCGATGTCGGTATGGACCAGCGGCAGCCGGATATCGCCACCCAGCAGGGCCTCAAGGCGCGGGTAGTCGTCTTCGGCTGAGTAGCCGGGGTAAAGGAATCCGACCGTCGTCACGCACTGTCTCCTCTTCGCTGTTCTCCCTCGCCGTTCACGCGGGAGCGGGCTCTGTGGGCGTGCACTCGGTGCGTGCCCTACGTCGGAGCGCGTCACGCACTCCGTTCGCGCGCCCCAACGCGCCCCGTGACCGGGGCGCGGAACTGTCGGGACTGTCGGGGTTTCAGGTGCCGTAGGGCGGCTGCCCGCCGAAATCGTCCGGGAACACCGGCGGGTCGAGCCCGTCCACCGCCTCGGGTTCGGGTCCGCCCGGCTGCCCGGCGAACGCCTCCTCCGGCTCCGGTGGCGGCTGGGCGGCCATCGCCGCCGGGCCTCTCCGGGCCGCGAGGTCGATCAGTGCCTGGTACGGGCCGACCGCGTCGGCGCCGATCGCCCGGAGGGCCGCCCACATCGTCACCTGGTTCGCGGACAGCACGGGCATCCGCAGCTCCGCCTCAAGCTGCGGGATCACGTCGTAGGTGGGGAGGTTGGTGCAGCTGATGAACAGCGCGTCGACCGATCCGACGACGGCCTGCCGCGCCATATCGACGACGTCCCGGTAGGGCACTCGCCAGATTTCCCTGGTCAGCCCCAGATAGGCGCGTCCGGTGACGGTGATACCCGCCTCCGCCAGATACTCCTCAAGCGCGTCAGTGACGGACTTCGTATAGGGCGTGACCAGCGCGATGCGCCGCGCGCCGATCTCTTCGAGCGCTTCGAGCACCGCTCCCGAGGTGGTGAGCGCGGGAACGTCACCCGCCTGCGCCATCGCCGCGCACATCGCTCGTTCCCCTGGCACCCCGCCGACGAAGCTGCCGGACGCGCAGGCGTACGCGACGACCTCAGGGGAGACCGCGCACAACGCCTGAACGGCCGAATCCAGCGTCTCGTGCTCGCTGACGATCCGTGCCAGATCGAGGCTGACTTCGACGGGGACGAACGGGGTCCGCGTGAGATGCAGGGAGACCTCGTCGGGCACCCAGCGCCATAGTTCTCGGTCCAGCGCGAAATCGAAGGGAGCTACGACGCCCACACCGCGCTGATGCTGTGGGCCACCCAAAAAAGAGACGTCCATTACGAGCCCCAATACGAAACGGAGGGCTGGGCCATTGGCCAGAGGAAAGGAGAGCCGGCTAATGCCGGGGACGTCGGGATAGAGCCGTTGTTGACGACGGTAGTTTCTGCTGCCTAGCGTGGTCAATCAGGTCGGCAATTCTCATATCTCCGGCGACTTGCGGCTCGTCACGCACATCCAAGCGGATCAACGTTTCAGATCGGTTTCCCGCCTATGTCTGAAAGCACCGTCGTCGTCCTCGGCGATTCTCCCCCCGTGCGGCTCGACCGGCTCGCAGGCCGGGCCCGCGTCCTCGTCAGCGATGCGGAGTCGCTGCCCGAACTGCTGCCCGCCGCCGATGTGCTGCTGGTGTGGGACTTTCTCTCCGACGCTGTACGGGACGCCTGGCCAGGCACGGGACCCCGGCCGCGGTGGGTGCACACGGCGAGCGCCGGGGTCGACCGGCTGCTCTCGCCCGAGATCGTCGCCGCCGACGTCATCCTGACCAACGCACGCGGTGTCTTCGATCAGCCGATCGCCGAGTACGTCGCCGGTCTCGTCACCGCGTTCGCCAAGGACCTGGCGGGCACCTGGGAGCTGCAACGGCAACGCCGCTGGCAGCACCGGGAGACCCGGCGGCTGGCCGGCACCCGGGCGGTGGTCGTCGGGGCGGGGCCCATCGGCCGGGCGATCGAGGGCACGCTGTCGGCGCTCGGCGTGCACGTGGAGCTCGTCGGCCGGACCGCGCGCCCCGGAGTGCGTGGATCACATGAGCTGAACGCCCTGCTGGGTACGGCCGACTGGGTGGTCTGCGCTGCCCCGCTGACCCCGGCGACACGGGCGATGTTCGGCCGGGACGCCTTCCGGCTGATGCCGCCCACCGCCTACTTCGTCAACGTGGGACGCGGCCCGCTGGTGGTCGAGGAGGAGCTGCGGGCGGCGCTCGCCGAGCGACGGCTCGCCGGGGCGGCGCTGGATGTCTTCGAGCAGGAGCCGCTGCCCGGCGACAGCCCGCTGTGGGACACCCCCGGGCTGCTGATCTCACCGCACATGAGCGGCGACACCCTCGGCTGGCGCGACGATCTGGCCGAGCAGTTCCAGGACAACTTCGACCGCTGGCTGGCGGGCGAACCGCTGTTCAACGTGGTCGACAAGCGGCTCGGCTACGTCCCGGCGGACTGAGCGGGCCGCGAACCACCCCACCCACGGACCACCCGGGTGACCCCCGGCCCGGCGCGCGCGGGGCCGGACGGCGAGCCCGGGGCCGTACCGGCATCACTCGCGCCAACTCGCCCGGAGGGCTGGATGACCGATCTCTGCGACCTGACAGCTGTTCAACTCATGACGGCCTACGCGGCGGGCACCGCCTCCCCCGTGGAGGCGACCCGGGCCGCACTCGACCGGATCGAACGCGTCCAGCCCGAGATCAACGCCTTCACCCGGGTGGACGCCGAGACGGCGCTCCGGCAGGCGGAGGCGTCCGCGGAACGCTGGGCGCGGGGCGAGCCCGGTGGACTGCTCGACGGGGTCCCGGTGACGGTGAAGGACCTGCTGCCCCTGCGCGGCGGCCCGACGCTGCGCGGCTCGCTGACGGTCGAAGCGGACGGCAGGGCCTGGCCGGAGGACGCGCCCGCGGTGGCCAGGATGCGCGAACACGGCGCGGTCTTCCTCGGCAAGACGACGACCCCGGAGTTCGGCTGGAAGGGCGTGACGGACAGCCCCCGGCACGGCGTGACCGGCAATCCGTACGACCCGGGGCGCACCGCGGGCGGGTCGAGCGGCGGCAGCGCGGCGGCGGTGGCGCTCGGCGCCGGGCCGCTCAGCCTGGGCACGGACGGCGGCGGCTCGGTGCGCATCCCGGCGTCGTTCTGCGGGATCTTCGCGATGAAGCCGACGTACGGGCGGGTGCCGATCTTCCCGGCGAGCCCGTTCGGGACGCTGGCCCATGTCGGGCCGATGACGCGGGACGCGGCGGACGCGGCGCTGCTGATGGACGTGATCACCGGCCCTGACTGGCGGGACTGGTCGCAGCTCGCGCCGCCCGCCGAGAGCTTCCGGGAGGCGGCCACCGGCGGACTCGACGGGCTGCGGGTCGCCTACAGCCCCACCCTGGACGGGGCCGGGGTCGATCCCGAGGTGGCGGCGGCGGTGCGCCACGCGGTGGACCTGCTGGTCGAGCTCGGCTGCTCGGTGGAGGAGATCGACCCGGGGTTCAGCGACCCGGTGCGGGCGTTCCACGCGCTGTGGTTCAGCGGGGCGGCGCGCGTCGTACAGCCGCTCGGCGAGAAGCAGCGGGAGCTGCTCGACCCGGGGCTGCGGGAGATCTGCGCCGAGGGTGCCGGTTACAGCGCCCTGGACTACCTCGCCGCTGTGGACGTGCGGATGGCGCTCGGGCAGGCCATGGGCCGTTTCCATACCGTTTATGACCTGCTGGTCACTCCGACGCTGCCGATCACCGCCTTCGAGGCGGGGGTGGAGGTGCCGAAGGATTCGGGCCACCGCCGGTGGACGGGCTGGACGCCGTTCACGTACCCGTTCAACCTCACGCAGCAGCCCGCCGCTTCGATGCCCTGCGGGCTGTCGTCGCAGGGCTTGCCGATCGGGGTGCAGCTGGTGGCCGCACGCCACGCGGACGGGCTGGTGCTGCGGGTCGCGCACGCGCTGTACGAGGCGGGTCTCGCTGACGGGGTACGGGTGCCCTCGTAGGCCGTGTCCCGCGTGGGCCCTGTCCGGCGGATCGTGCGGAGGGGAGCGGGGGTCCGTGTCCGTGCGTCGCGGAGTACGGGTGCGTTGTGGCTGGGCGCGCAGTTACCCGCGCCCCTGGCGGGGCACATCCGTTCACCGCGCCAGGGCGACTGGCGTCTTTGTGTCCCGGCCATCGATCGCCGGACGGGCTCTCCGTCGAACCCGCCCGGAGGATCAAGCCCGGGCCTGGAGGCTGCCGGCGGGCGTCAAGCCCGGCGGAAGTTGAGGGTCTCGCCGATGGCTCCGGCGCGCCACAGGTCCTGGCAGGCGTCGGCCATCCGGTCGAGGCCGTCGACGACGGCGCCCCACACGATGCCTGGCACCCATCCGGCGTCTCCGTTGATCAGGAGGTTGTTGCGTTCGTAGAACAGCGCGAGGTCGATGACCTGGTGCTGCTCGGGGCGTTTGAGTGTCTCCCGGGGCGCGGCGGCCGCCGGTGACAGCGCGGCGTCGGCCGCCTCGTAACCGTAGGAGGCGGTGCCCAGCTGTGTCCCGGTGAAGGTGAAATAACACAGGTCGCCGGGGATGGGGGTGATCGTCGGGTTCTCCAGTGGCGGCTCCTGCGGGGCGAAGGGCGGCAGCAGGGTGTAGATCTCGTTGCGCGCGTACTTCGCGTGGTAGACGTCGTTGCCCAGGGGCAGCGCGTTCCACACGGCGTCGCAGGTGATGGGGGCGCGGTCGTCGAGCAGCTTCGCCGTGCAGCTCACTCCGCGCTTGTCGAGCGAGACTTCAATGAATCGGTCGGTCACCGACTGCTCCTCTCGTCGTTCCTCGTCAATCCTGCCGCAAGCGGAACGCAACGGTCTCAGCATCGCCTACATCAAGGGCTGGAAACGATCCGCATAACTTCATGAGAGCCGGGTAGCCGCGCGCCCATGGCTCCACCACGAGGGAACGACAACGGGAAAGAGATCGCGCGACGCTCGCTTCTTGCGGGCGGCGCGGCTCTGGGCTTGCTCGGAGCGGTCGGCTGCAGCCGCGTCTCCAGCGCTGACGCCAAGGACGGGGGCAATCTGCTGGAGCGGCTGAAGTCGCAGGGAACGGTGCGGCTCGGAATCGCCAGCGAACCACCTTTCGGGTACATCGATAAGGACGGTGAGATCACCGGCGAGTCGCCGGAGATCGCGAAGGTCATCTTCAAACGACTCGGCGTGCGCAGCTTTCAGCCCGTGCCGACCGAGTTCGGTTCGCTGGTACCCGGGTTGCGTTCTCAGCAGTTCGACGTGGTCTCGGCGGGCATGTACATCACTCCCGACCGGTGTGAGCAGGTGATCTTCACTGATCCCGAGTACCTCATGCCCGACCGGTTCATCGTCCGCAAGGGCAATCCGAAGAACCTCAAGAACTACGACGACATCGTCAAGTCCGGGGCCAAGATGGCCAGCGGCACCGCCTACGCGGAGATCGAGTACGCGGTGGCCGCGGGGGTCAAACGCGGTGAGATCACCGTTCTTCCCGACCAGCTGGCCGGCCTTCTCGCGGTGGAGCAGGGCCGGGTGGACGTCTTCGCCGGTACGAGCCTGACCGTGAGCCGCGTGGTGGACCAGAAGAACAGCCGCAAGGCCGAGGCGACCGAGGCGTTCCAGCCCGTCGTCGACGGCAAACCCGCCTACGGAGCGGGGGGTTTCGCCTTCCGGCCCGAGGACACCAAGCTGCGCGACGCCTTCAACGTCGAGCTGCACAAGATGAAGAAGAGCGGCGAACTGCTGCGCATCATGCGCCCGTTCGGTTTCACCAAGGCGGAGATGACCGACCTCACCGCAGAGGAGCTGTGTAAATGACAGCGGGACTGTGGGAACACTGGCTTCTCCCCGGCATCTGGATCACCATCCAGCTCACCCTGTACAGCGCCGCACTGGCCACGGTCATGGCCTTCGCCGCCGGTCTCGCCCGCACCCACCGGCTGTGGATCGTCCGGTTCGTGTCCGGCTTCTACGTCGAGGTCTTCCGCGGCACCTCGGCCCTGGTCCTGATGTTCTGGTTGTTCTTCGTGATGCCGCTGGCATTCGAGATCCAGCTGGTGCCCATGTGGGCAGCGGTGCTCGCGCTCGGACTCTCGTACGGCGCGTACGGCTCCGAGGTCGTGCGCGGGGCGGTCGCCGCCGTCGCCCCGGCCCAGCGTGAGGCGGGCATCGCGCTCAGCTTCTCGCCGTGGCAGCGGATGCGGCTGGTCATCCTGCCGCAGGCGATCCCCGAGATGATCCCGCCCTTCAACAACCTGCTGATCGAGCTGCTGAAGGGCACGGCGCTGGTCTCCGCGGTCAGCGTCGCCGACATCACCTTCGCCGCGCAGCTCTCCCGGCTGGCGACGGGCGACAGCCTGGAGATCTACACGATCGTCCTCGTTCTGTACTTCGTGCTCGCCTTCATCCTCACCCGGCTGATGCGGCTCCTTGAGCGGCGCGCCAAAGCGAACATCGGGCAGGCGCCCGAGAAGGGCGCCGGCGTCATGCGCAGGCTCGACATCCGCCAGCAGACCGACGTCTCCTCCAGCGCTGGAGGTGCCGTATGAGCTGGGACTGGGAGGTGGCCAAGGACTTCTGGCCCGAGCTGCTCGACGGCCTTCTCATCACGCTGCAGGCGACCGCGCTCGGTTCGGTGCTCTCCTTCGCGCTGGGCCTGGTGTGGGCGATGGCGTTCCGCTCGCCGAGCCGCTTCGTGCGCTGGCCGGTGGTGGCCGTCGTCGAGTTCATCCGCAACACCCCGCTGCTCGTGCAGCTGTTCTTCTTCTTCTACGTGCTGCCGACCTGGGACATCAAGTTCTCGGCGCTGACGACCGGCATCCTCGCGATCGGCCTGCACTACTCGACGTACACCGCCGAGGTCTACCGGGCCGGTATCGACGGCGTGCCCAAGGGCCAGTGGGAGGCGGCCACCGCGCTCAGCCTCCCCCGCGGCCGCACCTGGCTCGCCGTGATCCTGCCGCAGGCGGTCCGCCGGGTGATCCCGGCGCTGGGCAACTACGTCATCTCGATGCTCAAGGACACTCCGCTGCTGGCCCTGATCGGCACCGCCGACATGCTGCAGAACGCCCGCCAGTACGGCTCCACCTCCTTCCAGTACATCGAGCCGTACACGATGGTCGGCATCGCCTTCATCCTCATCGCCTATCCGGCATCACTTCTCATGCGAGCCTTGGAGCGTCGTCTTGGCCACTGAAGCCATCAACCCGAACCCCGCCGTGGACGGCGCCGAACTGATCCGCTTCGATCACGTGACCAAGCGATTCGGTGCCAACACGGTCCTGGACAATCTCGACTTCACCGTCGCCTCCGGCAAGCATGTGACACTGATCGGCCCGTCGGGCTCCGGCAAGACGACGATCCTGCGGCTACTGATGACCCTGCTCAAGCCGGAGGAGGGCACCATCAAGGTCGACGGGGACTACCTCACCCACGAGACCAAGAACGGCAAGCTGGTCCCGGCGGGCGAGAAACACACCCGCGAGGTGCGCAAGAAGATCGGCATGGTCTTCCAGCAGTTCAACCTGTTCCCGAACATGCGGGTGCTGCGCAACATCACCGAGGCGCCCGTACAGGTGCTCGGGATGAGCAAGGACGAGGCCGACCAGCGGGCGCGCGAGCTGCTCGATCTGGTGGGCCTCGGCGACAAGTGCGACGCGTACCCCACCCAGCTCTCCGGCGGGCAGCAGCAGCGCGTGGCGATCGCCCGCGCGCTGGCGATGCGGCCGCAGGTGCTGCTGCTCGACGAGGTGACCTCGGCGCTCGACCCGGAGCTGGTCGCGGGCGTACTCGATGTGCTGCGCGACCTCGCCCACACGACCGACATCACGATGCTGTGCGTGACGCACGAGATGAACTTCGCGCGCGACATCTCCGACGATGTCCTGATGTTCGACGCGGGCCGCGTGATCGAGTCCGGGCCGCCGGAGAAGATCTTCACCGAGCCGGAACACGAGCGGACCCGCGAGTTCCTGAGCGCGGTGCTTTAACGGCTGAAAATATCCGTCACCACGTCGGTGACATGACGGTGGCATATGCCACAGGTGACGTGCCCCTGCATATCGGCATGGGGTGCGTCACCAATTCGTTCAACACCCGCGCCACATCCACCGCTTGGCGGCTATCGTGGTACGAAGCTCAGCTGCCAGGAACGCGGTACGGACTGTCCCTCGCCCGTGACCAGCAGCGACAGCGACACCGCAAGCGGTCACAACCTGGTAGGGGGAAACCGTGGCGCCGAAGCCCGAGCCGACCGCACCACTGCATTCGGTGCAGTACGCCCTCCGCGTGCTGGAGATGGTCTCCAGCCATTCCGATGGTGTCACCGATGCCCAGATCGCACGCCAGACCAGGCTGCCCACCGGCCACCTGGCCCACATGCTGGCGATGCTGCGCCGCGAGGGCTATGTGGAGCAGGTCAGCGACGGCTCCTATGTGGCCGGCGAGGCGCTGCTCCTCCTCGGGGCGAGCGGCGGCGACCGCACCAAGGCCATCCACGACAAGCTCCAGCGCACCCTCACCGCGCTGCGCGACACCGTGGGCGCCGCCGTCTACATCAGCCGGTACATCGACGGCGAGGTGAAGATCACCCAGTATGCGGACGGGCCGCATACGCCCAAGGTCAACGAGTGGGTGGACTTCCGGTCCGCCGCCCACGCCAGCGCGGTCGGCAAGTGCCTGCTCACGCAGCTCGACCACGACGGGCGCCGCGATCACCTGTCGCGGCACAAGATCGTGCGGCTGACCTCGCGGACCACGACCAATGAGCGCGTCCTGTTCAGCAAGCTGGACAGCCAGCCCGCCACCGTTCCCGTCCTCGATCTCCAGGAGTACGCGGTGGGCACGGTGTGCGCCGCCGTCCCGATCACGGCGGGCCGGTCCGTGGGCTGTCTCGCGCTGTCGATGCCGATCGAGAACGCGCACCGGCTGCGGCAAGCGGCGTACGCGCTCAATCGCGAGGCCGCGCCGGTCCTGCTGTCCCTCACGCTCTGAGTCCTGCCGTCCCTCACGCTCTGAGACCGGCCCCCGCTCCCCCGGCCGGTCCGCCCTGGCCGGTGGGCACCCACCGGATGGCTGCCGGCTGCCGGGACAATGGCCGGAAAGTGCATGGTCAGGAGCACTCCCGCGGACCGGGTAGTATTTACGTCGTCAGCAGGCGCCGCTAGCTCAGTTGGTTAGAGCAGCTGACTCTTAATCAGCGGGTCCGGGGTTCGAGTCCCTGGCGGCGCACTTCGTATGACAGAAAAGCGAGACCTCCCCGAAGAGATTCGGGGAGGTCTCGCTTTCGTCGTTCCGCCGTTTCGTCGCTACTTCTTCTTCCCGGCCCGCCCCGACGTCCCAGGGGCCGGGAGGTACGCGTTGTCGTACGCGTCCTTGGCCGGGAGGGGCTTCTCCAGCAGGCCCGCTTCCTTCATGAAGGCGGCCATCCGCTGCCAAGCCTTCGGGTCGTTCTCACCGAGCGCGCCGTCCTCGTCGCGCAGCAGCGGCGCGGTGGCCTTGAGCACGGCGCGCGCGGTGTCCCGGCGCTTGGCGTCGGCCAGACCGGGCACAAAGGACTCGCTGTCCTTCACGGCCTGGTCCGGGTGGTCGATGGTGTATTGCACGCCGCGCATCGTCGCCGCCAGGAACTTCTTCATGTCGCCGGGGCGCTTGTCCAGGGTCTTCTCCAGGGCGCCGAGGCCGACGCCCACCAGGGACTGGCCGCCGCCGCGCGCGCTGAGCGAGACGGCCCGCACGGGCAGCCCCGCCCGGTCGAAGGTCACCTTGTCGTTGTTGACGTAGCCCATGACGCCGTCGACCTTGTCGCCCTTGAGCGCGGCCTGCTGGGTGAAGCCGATGTACTGGACGTCGGTGTCCTTCTTCGTCAGCCCGGCCTCCTTCAGCAGGGCGAGCAGGCCGAAGTACGTCTCGCCGAACGGGCCGGGCGTCCCCACCTTCTTGCCGCGCAGGTCGGCGGCGCTGCGGATCGGGGAGTCTTCCGGGACGAGCAGGGCCACCGGGTACGAGTGGTAGAGCGTGGCGACATCCACCACGGGCAGGTTCTTCGCCCTGGCCTGGAGCATTTCGTCCCCGCCCGCGTAGACCACGTCCTCCTTGCCGGCCTTCATGGCGCTGAACAGGTCCTCCGCGGCGCCGTGGTGCCGCAGGTCCACATTGATCCCGGCGTCCTTGTAGAAGCCCTGCTTCTGGGCCACGTAGAACGGCGCGAACTGGATGTTCGGGGTGTACGTGAGCCCGACCTTCACCGTCGGGGCGCCCTTCACCCGGTTCTCGGTGGGGTCATCGGCGCATGAGGTCAGGGTGGCGGCGGCCACCACGGGGACGAGTACCGCCCCCGCGAGACGACGGCCGCGCGCCCGCCCCGCTCCCCGCGTGAACGGCCTCAAGGTGCTCACCACGACGTACTCCTCACATCTGTCGGCAGTTGCCCAACACGTTCTCTGAGCTCTCTGAGTTCTCTGAAACACTTGGCCACCGGCCGGGGCGCCCCCCGTCGGCGCCTGGTGGCGGGGCCCGGCCCGCGGTGCGCCCGGCTACCGCCGCACATACCGTTCGAGCAGGCCGACCAGCCCGTACAGACCGGCGGCGAGCAGCGCGAGCATCACGAGGGTGGAGAACAGGCCGAGGGTGTCGGCCTCCCCGCGCTGCACGGACAGCAACTGGCCCAGGCCCTCGCCGCCCATGACGAACTCACCGACCACCGCGCCCGTGATGGACAGCGTCAGCCCGTTGCGTACACCGGCGAGAATGCTCGGCAGGGCCAGCGGCAGCTCGATGTGCCAGAGCATCCGCGCCCAGCCCACGCCGTCCACCCGGGCGGCGGCCAGCACGTCAGGATCGAGGCCGCGCAGCCCCAGCACGGTGGTCACCAGGATCGGGAAGAAGACCAGCAGCGCGCAGAGCACCGCGATCGGCAGCAGCCCGTAGCCGAGCCACAGCGCGAGCAGCGGCGCCAGGGCGACGGCCGGGATCGCCTGGGAAGCGGCGAGGTAGGGCTGGAGTGCGGCGGCGGCCAGCGGGCTGCGGGCGATGAGATAGCCGAGCGGCAGGGCGACACCGATGCCCATGGCGCTGCCCACCGCGCTCTCCCACACGGTCTGCCGGGTGTAGTCGAGCAGCGTGCCGTGCAGCAGCTCGTGGGTGAAGTGCCGGGCCAGCGCGCCCGGTGAGGGCAGGAAGAAAGCGGAAACCGTGCCGGTACGGGTCACCACGTCCCAGGTGGCGAGCAAGGCGAGCCCGAGAACGAGGGGCGCCAGCACCGCGCGGTAGCGCGTGCCCGGCGCCGCTGTGCGTGCCCGCCGTCCGGCCTCGCGGCCGTCCCCCTCCGCACCCGGCCGCTGTGCGGCCGTCTTCACCGGCTCGGGTCCGATGCCGACACGCGACATCGCGGTCCCACCCCTCTCCACCTGCGCCGCCTTACGGCGTCCTGCCCAAAGGAACCCTACGCCCACGGGGTGGATCACCTCCGGGCAGTTCCGGCAGGGAACAGGGTGATGTGACGGAAGTCCCTCCGGACCGCCAGGCCATGGGGCCCCGGCGGTACCGCGCGCGGCGCGGCGCGCACGCCGCGTGCGGCGGTGCCGGGGCCGCAGGTCACAGGTGGGCGCGTCCGGGCGGCGGGGCGGTGGAAGCGCAACGGGGCGCGGGGGCCGTGATCCGGGCGCCGACCGTGGTGCGCCCGGCGGTCATCCGGTGGCCTCGGGCTCGCGGTTCAGGCTCGCCCCCTCCAGACGGGCCTCCTGGATCAGGTCCGCCGCCCGCTCCGCGATCATCACGGTGGGGGCGTGGGTGTGGCCGCGTGTGATGACCGGCATCACGGAGGCGTCCACGACGCGCAGCCCGGAGACGCCGCGTACCCGCAGCTCCGGGTCCACGACGGCGTCGTCGCCGGTGCCCATGCGGCACGTACCGACCGGGTGGTACAGCGTTTCCGCGATGTTCCGGACGGTCTCGGCGAGCTTCTCGTCGCTCACCGTGCCGGGCCAGGGCGGCAGCGGCGCGCCGACATGCGGGCGCAGCGCCTCCGTGTCGTACAGCTGCTCGACGAACCGGAGGCCGGTGATGATGGCGGTCAGGTCGGCGTCGGAGGACAGATACCCGGGGTCGATCCTCGGTGCGACGGCCGGGTCGGCGCTGACCAGGCTGATACGGCCGCTGCTCGCGGGCTGGAGCAGGACGAGGCCGAGGGTCACGCCGTGCTCGGTGGGCGGGGTGAGGCCGTGGTTGATGTAGGGCACCGGAGCCCAGACCACCTCCAGGTCGGGGGCGGCCAGTTCCTCGCGGGACCGGATGAAGGCGACGGCCTCGGCGACGTTGGACGTCAGGGGACCCCGCCCGGTGAACAGCAGGCGGAGCAGGTTGGGGAAGGTGTCGGCCCCGGTGAGGGTGACGGGGCGGTTGGCGCGCATGGGCACCGGCACGGACAGGTGGTCCTGGAGGTGACGGCCGACGTCGGGCAGCTCGGAGCGCACGCTGATGTTGAGCGCCCGCAGCTCCTCGGCGTCACCGATGCCGGACAGCATGAGCAACTGAGGCGAACCGATGGCGCCCGCGCTGAGGATCACCTCACGGCGGGCGGTGATCCGGCTGCCGCCGCCGGTCTCCACGCCGATGGCCCGCCCGGTGCCGCCGCCCCGCAGGCCGCCGCTCGTCTCCCGTACGGCGTCGTCGAACAAGATCCGCTTGACCTGGCGGTTGGTGAAGACGGTGAGGTTGCGGCGGCGCCTGGCCGGTCGCAGATAGGCGTCGGCCGCGCTCATCCGGCGCCCGAGCCGCTGGTTGACCGGGTTGACCGCGTAGCCGCTGTGGTCGGGCCCGTTGAACTCGGTGACGTGTTCCAGGCCCCTTTCCGCGCAGGCTTCGAGGAACGCGGGGGTGAGCACATTGAGGTCACGCGGCGGGGAGACACACAGCGGTCCTTCGGTGCCGTGCGCCCCGCTGTCCTCCTCCTTGCCCATCCACCGCTCGGCCCGCCGGAAGTAGCTCACGATCTCGTCGTACGCCCAGCCCTTGCCCGCCCGCTCGGCCCAGGCGTCGTAGTCGTCGCGGTGGCCGCGTACCCACATCTGGGCGTTGAGGGACGAGGACCCGCCGAGGGTGCGGCCGCGTGGCCAGTACAGTTCACGGCCGCCGAGGTGCGGTTGCGCGCTGGTGCTGAAGTTCCAGTCGTACGCCGTCTTGAACAGCTTGGGGAAGGCGGCCGGAATGCGTATCTCCGCCTTGCGGTCGGACCCGCCCGCCTCGATCAGGGCGACCCGCACGGTGGGGTCCTCCGAGAGCCGGGAGGCGAGCACGCAGCCCGCCGAGCCCGCCCCCACGATCACGTAGTCGAAACCGCCGGTCCGGCGGCCACCCTCGTGGCCGCCCCCGCCCTGGACGCTGTTGCCACTTTCTCCGTCGCTGCTGCCACTGCCCATCACGCACACTCCTGGGATACGAGGGATGAAGGCATGTACCACCGAGGGCAGTCGGGTCCGGTCGGCGAGCACGCCGCGCCGGGCCCGGTCCACCCCGGAACTGGCCGGCGCCCCCGCGAGACCAGCGCCTCGGCGCGAGCCGTACGGCAAGGACGTGACCAGAGGACGAGACCTGGGGCTGCACCTGGGCCTGATTCACCGAGACCGGGTCAACGAGCTGGGTGTCAAGGGGCTGGTTGCCAACGAGCTTGATACCAACGGGCTTGCCAACGGGCCGGGCGTCGACGGGCGTTACCGCGGTGGCGCTCCGAAGGTGAGGGGCCCGGTGAAGTCCCGGCCCTGGATCACCGGGCCGGTCACGTTGCCGGACACGGAGTTGTGCACACCGCCGCTTCGCGCCTGCTCCGGCGCGTGCCGGCGCAGCCAGTCGGCGAGGTCGCTGCCGAACCGCGGGTCTTCCTGGGCCCGCAGGACCAGCAGGTCGGCGAGGTCACGCAGCCGCGCGGGATCACCGGCGGCGACGGTGACCGGCTCCGGTCCACCATCGTCACCGCGCCGGAGCGCGCGGCGGGTCAGGGAACTCAGCGCGTCCATCGCGCGCCTCCCCGCATCGCCCGCCGCACCGTTGCCCATCGCGGTGATCGCCGCGATCAGCACACCCGTTGTCACCGGCTCCATATGCCCTCCCCAAGTCGTCGTGAGCGTCACCGTAGCGAGGATGCCCGTCCGCGTCACGACGGCCTGAAGGGCCTCTCCGGGTGTGTGGGAGAGGCCCTTGCGGTTTCCGCGAGGTGGCGGGCGGCCGTGGCGTACGACGTCCGGAGACCGGTCCGCCCTGCCTGAGCTGCCCGGCGTGCCGCCCATGAGCTGAGCGGCCGGCGGCGGCACGCCGGGCCCGCGCACCGCACCGTGAGGTCACGGCGTCAGCGCGCGGCGGCCGAATTCGATCGTCGGAACCCGCCACCGGGGGCGCACGACGGGAGCCGCGTCAGAGCTGGATGTCCGAGCAGGCGTAGAAGGCGTTGCTCGTGTCGGCGACGTTCCAGACGGCGACGATGAGGTGCTTGCCGCTCTTCTGCGTGGGGACGGTGCCCTGGTGCACGACGGTCGCCGGGGGCTGCTGACCGCTGTAGGGGACGGTCAGGAAGGGCTGGGGCTCCAGGTCGGCACGGGTGACCGGCTTGCTGGGGTCGTACCCCGCCTTGGTGATGAAGTAGCGGAAGTCGGTGGTGGAGTGGCGTGCCGTCAGCCGCCACGTGAAGCTGTAGCCCTGCCCGGCGCTGAGCTTGGTGGCGGGCCACTTGCCACCGCGCGGGTCGTCGAGCTGGGCGAACCGGCTGTTGCCGCCGCTGCATATCTTGCCGTCGGCGGGTCCTCCACCGGGGAAGCCCTTGGGTCCTTCGACGCTCTGCGGCTCCCACTGGATGGCTCCGCAGTCCTTGACCGTGCCCTTGGCGCACAGCGCCTGGCGGCTGGGGGGCGCGTCGCTGTAGCCGTGGCCGGTGGCGGCTCCGCCGGTCACCAGGACGGACGCTCCCGCGATACCGAGCCCGACGAGGGCCGCACTGATCTTTTCGCGCATGCTTCACTCCTGAAAGCGTGGGGGGGGACGCGTGGGAGAGGGGTGGGGGGTTGGTGTGGTGACGCGTGTGGGGATGCGTGTGGGGATGCGTGTGAGGTGCGCGCGTGATGGGGGGTGCGTGATGGGGGGGGTTCGTGGGGTCTTGCATGGGGACGTACGCGGGGTCATACGTGCGGTCGCATGCGGGGTCGTACGCGGTCTAGACCAAGGCGCAGACTAGTCCTGCGGATTGGTCATGTCCATACCAAGCGGCGCGAGGACGCGGTCACAGTTCGCCCGGGACCGCTTGACCTGTTCGGCATTGGGCTCGTCGTTCCCCGCCACCCAGGCGCGCGCCGCCGCACCGCCCCTTCCCCCCGCCAATTGGCGCTCGACCAGCCGCTTCCGCCGCACCTCATCCGGCGTCTCCAGGTACCACACGGCCGCCATCGCCTCCCGCGCCTCCCGCCAGCCCGGCTCGTCGCACGCCAGGTAGTTCCCCTCCGTGATCACCAGCCGGGCCCCGGGTGGCACCAGATGCCGGGCCGCCACCGGTTCGTGCAGGGTGCGGTCGTAGTCGGGCACGTACACCTCCCGGTCCCGCTCCACGCGCACCCGGCGCAGCAGATCGGCGTACCCCCATACGTCGAAGCTCGGCGCCGAGCCCTTGCGCTCGGTCAGGCCGAGGCGCGTGAGCTGCGCGTTGGAGAGGTGGAAGCCGTCCAGGGGCAGGTACGCGGCGCGGCCCTCGCCGTGCGCACGCTCAAGCTCGGCGACGAGCGCCCGCGCGAGCGTCGACTTCCCCGCTCCCGGCGCCCCCGCGATCCCCAGCACACACCGCGCCGGTCCGGACCCCTCCCCCTCGGGGTCCCGCGCCCGCTGGGACGCCCGTCCCAGCCATTCCCCCTGGCCGCGCCGCTGCTCGTCGCGCGTGGCCAGCGCCCAGGCCTCGTCCGCCAGTCCCATGATGTCCATGCGCCCGCACGATAGCCCCGACCGCGGCGATCCGGGCGGGCCCGCATCGCGCTCCCTCCACGGCACCGCACCGTGCGGTCACCGCGGGGAAAGGCGGCGGTCAAAAGCACGCTTTTGCGTCGGGTAAGATTTTCAGTGTCAGCGCGCGCCGCTAGCTCAGTTGGTTAGAGCAGCTGACTCTTAATCAGCGGGTCCGGGGTTCGAGTCCCTGGCGGCGCACGTCACACTGTGGGCCTTCTCGTCTTCGACGAGGGGGCCCACAGTCGTTCCGCAGGGATGCCAGGTCACCCCCGTCAGCGGCCAGGGGATGGTCAAATCGGAGGTGGCGGGTGCACAGTCGCGGAATGGCGAGCGACATCCAGGAGCGGATCAAGCGGATCATCATCGACGGGCGGCTGCCCTCGGGGGCCCCGCTGCCCACGGAAACCGAGCTGATGGAGCTGCTCGGCGTCAGCCGGAACTCCGTCCGCGAGGCGCTGAAGGCGCTCCAGGCGATGGGAATCGTGGAGATCCGGCACGGTTTCGGCACCTACGTGGGACCGATGTCGATGGCGCCGATGATCGAGGGCCTGACCTTCCGTACCGTGGCCGGGCACTACCGCGGCGAGGACAGCCTGCTTCAGCTGCTGGAACTGCGGGAAGCACTGGAGACCGGGCTGCTGGCGCGCCTGGTCGGCCGGGTCCCCGCGGCAGACCTCGCCGAACTCGACACGCTGGTGAAGCGCATGGAGGCGGAGGCCGCCGAGGGTCCCGTCGGCGCCGACACGGACCGGGCCTTTCACGCCGCGCTCTACAGAGGGCTGGACAACCTGCTGCTCAGCGAGGTCCTTGAGGCGTTCTGGGACGCCTTCCACCGGGTGCGTACGGATCTGGTGGACGGCCACCCCGACCCGAAGGTCACCTACGAGCAGCACCGGGAGATCCTGGCGGCGGTCAGGTCGGGCGACACCATGCGGGCGGAAGCCGCCGTACGCGACCACTTCGACAACATCCGGACCCGGCTGCGCTCCTCGGCCCACCACAACTGACTCCGGCCCGCGAGAGGCCCACAGGCCCCACCACGGCCACTGCGGCCACCGCACCCGCCGCCCCCTCCCCCGGTCATCAGCCTGCGACGCGCCTTTTCGCCCTCGCGCGGACGACGCGACGCCAACCGGGACCGGCCCTGTGGGGGCAGCCATGACGCGTACCGCGGTGGCGTCAGCCGGGACCGGGGACCCGAGCCGACGACGGCACGCGTCTCACTTCGCGTTGCGTGCCAACTCCAGGGCGTATTTCGGCCACCACTTGCCGGCCTTGGGGCCGCCCTTGCACGGGCCGTCCGACTCACCCGGCCGCTTGACCCACAGATACGCGTCGACCAGTTTCTCGTCGGTGTCCGTCGTGGGTGGCTCGCCGAGCGCGCGGCCCTTCGGGTTGCACCACGCCTGCGGGTCCTCCTTGCCGGGCGCGGGCCCTCTGC
Source organism: Streptomyces sp. A01 (assembly GCF_059026195.1). NCBI lineage: Bacteria > Bacillati > Actinomycetota > Actinomycetes > Kitasatosporales > Streptomycetaceae > Streptomyces > Streptomyces sp. A01. The sequence goes on from NZ_JBWLKN010000002.1 coordinate 302,652, forward strand.
CGTTGCGGCTGGTGTCGATCACGAAGGGCTTGCCGCCGACCATCGCCGACAGCTTCTTGCCGTATTTCCTGTTCTCCGCCGTTGTCTGGTAGTTGGACGTGTTCAGCGCGAAGCCGTCGGCCAAGTCGATTCCCGCCCGCCGCAGCGACCCGGCCATCCGGCTCGGGTCGGTGATCCAGTGCGGGTTGCCCGCGTCGAGATACACCTTCACGCGCGGGCGCGCCTTGAGCTTGCCGACCGCCTCGGTGAGCAGCGCGTACCGCTCCTCGTGGAACCGCCGCGGGGTGCAGCCGTCCTCCACATGGGGCAGCGCGTCCGGCTCAAGGATGACGGTGGCGGGGCGGTCCCCGATGCCCTTGAGCACCTTGTTCAGCCAGGCCCGGTAGGCGTCGCCGTCGGCCGCGCCGCCCTTGGAGTACTGGCCGCAGTCACGATGCGGGATGTTGTAGAGCACGAGCAGCGCGTCCCGCTTCGCGTTCACGGCGGCGTGGGTGAAGCCACGCGCCTGGCGCTTCGCGCCCTCGGCGCCGATCCACTCGGCGACCGGCTGGGCGGCGATCTTCTCGATCAGCTTGGCGTCCTTGACCCGCCCGTCCTCGCGGTACGCGGCGGCCTGCTTGGCCGCACCGCCGTCCGGGTTGACCCAGTACGGCACGACGGACTCCGGCCGCTGGCCGGGCGGCGCCGCACGCTTGCCGGGGTCCTTGCCACCGCCGTCCTTGCCACCGCCGTCCTTGCCGACGTCCTTACTGACGGCCCTGCTGACGTCTTTTCCGCCGTCCTTACTGACGTCCTCGCTGACGGCCCTGCCGACGTCGCTACCGCCGTCCTTGCCGCTGTCGTCGGCGGAGCCGGAGGAGCCGAAGCACCCCGAGAGCAAGCACAGCGCTCCCGCCGCCGCCAAGGACACGCGGACGAACGCTCGCTGACGGCCGGTATGACTGCCGTACATCCGCTCCCCCTTGGGTGTCTGTCGCGGGGTCTCACGGACACTCCACAGGATAAAACTGATTAAATCAATCCATACACACCTTTTCGGGCGCACAGGTGTCTGTCGGCAACCTGTACCCCGGCTTCGCCGCGCTACGGTTTCGCGACTTGGCGTCATCTCGCCCTATGTCCCGCTGGTTCACGGTTCTAGAGTCAGCAGACGACCCCAGTCCCCGGTCGTGGCAGCCTCCCGCAGCGCCGGGCCTCTCCCGCAGCCCTGGCGCCCGCGGTCGAGGCCGGCCCGGCCGGTGTTCCGGGGGGAGCGGCGTACCGGCCGGGCCCGGTTGCCGCCAGGCCCCCGCGTACCCCCGCGTACCGAACACAGCGCCCACCGAAGTGTGCGCCACTCCTGCGTGCCGCGCTGGAACCGGCGCGGACCGCCACCGCCGCACTCTGATGCGGCGTCAGCGACTACGCCCTACGCGCCGCATGGACCACTACCGGAGGGACCGGCGCACGGACGACGACGCTTCGGCGGACCCACCACGGCGATCCGTGCCTCGGCGTGCGGGCGGAACCATGACAGGGGTGCGGCGCCGCGGGCCGCGGGCGGCGTGCTGCCCGGGGTCAGCCGTGCCGCACGCCGGTCAGGTAGGCGGAGACGACGACGTTCGCGGTGTAGGAGCGGCTGGCCCGGTCATACCTTCCGCCGCAGGTGATCAGCCGCAGCTCCGCGCGGCCCTCGGTGCGCGGCCCGTAGACCCGCTTCGCGTCGAACTTGTCGCGAGCGACGACCTTCACGTCCTCCACGGTGAACTCGGCGACCGAGCCGTCGGACCGGGTGACCCGCACCCGCTCCCCCGGCTTCACGCTGCTGAGCCCGTAGAAGACGGCGGGTTCGGTCTTCGTGTCGACATGGCCGACGAGGACCGCCGCGCCCGCCGCGCCCGGCTGCGGGCCCCCTCGGTACCAGGCGACGTCCCCCGCCTCGCTGTACGGCGGGGGGTCCACCGCCCCGGTCTCGTCCAGCCCCCTGCCGACGACCTTGGCCCGTACGTCGGCCGACGCGATGTCCACGAGCTCAGGGCCGGAGGGGACCAGCGGTGCGTGGGGCGGGGGCAGCGAGGGCGTGTCGGGGCGGCCGACGGCGGCGACATCACCGGTCGTCGGGGCCGCCAGCACGCCGTCACCCGCCTGCCGTCCCCACAGCCACAGCGCTACGAGCAGCACTGCCCAGGCGAGTCCGATGAGGAGTCTCGTACCGTTGGAAGAACCCGCCTTCGTCATCTGCCGTCGCTCCCGTGCCGCTCAGCCGGCCGACCGGTCGGCTGGGTGCCTGCGCCGGTACAGGGCGAGCGCGGCGAGCGTCAGCGCGGTGCCGCCCGCGAGGGACAGCCCGTACGCCTCGGCGACGCCCACCTCACCCGAGGCTGTGTTCTTCTCGGCCTCCTCGGCCCTCTCCGCCCGCTCGGCCTTCTCCTCGGCGAGCTCCTTGGCGGCGGTGCCACCGCCCCCGGCCCGGACGGGCGCCATGGGAGGCACCTCCTCCGTGGCGGGCTTCTTCTTGCCGTCGTGCTGCTGCGCGTCGCCCTTCTGCCCCACCCCGCCGACGTGGATCTGCGCCTCGGCGACCTTGTCCCTGTCATCACAGCGCACCGTGACGTCGTACGTGCCGCCTGCGGCCGCTGAGCGGACCATCACTTCGGCGTAGAGGCCGCCGCCGTCGGCGCCGGCGCCGGGTGCCAGCCGGGCGTCCACGACGAACGCCTTCGACACGGCTTCGCCCGTCCGCCCCTCGCAGCCCCAGGCCCGCAGTTCGACCTCGTCGCCTGGCTGCGCGTGGGCCGGGCTGATGAAGAGCGTGCCGGGTGGCAAGGGGTTGTCGGCGGCGGATGCAGAGGCCGGTGCGGTGACGGCCGCACTCGTCGCGGCCAGTGCCGCACACAGGGTGAGGGTTGCAGAGCGCATAGTGAACCTCCTGTGTTCTCAGGGTTCGGTCCACTTACCCGGCCCGCATCCGCTGCGGGCCCGCGTTACTCCGTTCGGTGGCCGATCGGAGTGCCCGGACCCGCCCGGCCCGTCCCCGACGCGGTCCACGAGGTCGGCGGTCGGGTCCCCGCCCCAGGAGGCCGGAACGGGTGCCGGTCGACCTTCTTCGGTGCGCGCGAGGCCAGTGAGGACCAGCAAGGTAAGTGCCGTGCTCAGCGTGTCTTCAGGCCCCGGTCCCGGAGTTCGTCCCCGCACTCCTCCGGCACCGCTACGATCTTGAGGTCGGCTGTGCCCCGATGCCGAGGCGTCGCGGAGGGGTTGAGCGCTTCCTGCCGCTCACGTCTGGCCTTGGCGCGGTTTCGTTCGATCTCGTCGGCGATCTCCTGGCAGTCGACGGCGTACGTGCCCGTCACCACCGGCGTGGGCTCCTCGGCGGGGGAGTCCGACGTGTCCGTGGGGGACCCGCCGTTGAGGGCGGAGGTGGCGGCGATGCCGGCCAGGCACAGCCCCGACCACACGGCGATGATCCGCCAGCGGGCGCTCACCTTCCCGCCGTCCCGGCGGCGGGGCCGACGCAGGCGAGCACGGTGGAGGTGAGTAACGCGGAACGCCCGACCTTCATCGAAAGTCCTCTCTCGCAGGGGCCGGTGCGGCCCCTGCGCTGTGCCAGGTCTGCTTCCCCTGGGCCTGGTGGTCCGGGTGCCGTGCGCAGCCCGTTGCCGTGGCGGGTGCACCGCCAGGTCCTCGGTGAATGGGGACCGGCTTTCGTCGCTGGCTAGGCTGGGGGCGTCGCGGCACACAGTCGTCCCGGCGCCCCAGCAAGCCCTTGCGTACAGGAGACCGGCAACATGGCAGAGCGTAAGCCCATCGAATCGTGGCTCACCGACATGGACGGGGTGCTGATGCACGAAGGCGTTCCGGTCCCTGGGGCGGATGCCTTCATCACCAAGCTGCGTGAGTCGGGCCGCCCGTTTCTGGTTCTCACGAACAACTCGATCTACACCGCGCGGGACCTTCACGCCCGGCTGAACCGCATCGGTCTCGACGTGCCCGTGGAGAACATCTGGACCTCGGCCCTGGCCACCGCCCAGTTCCTGGACGACCAGCACCCTGGCGGCAGTGCCTACGTGATCGGTGAGGCCGGCCTGACAACGGCTCTGCATGAGGCGGGCTACGTGATGACTGACGTGGAGCCCGATTTCGTGATCCTGGGGGAGACCCGCACGTACTCGTTCGAGGCCCTGACCAAGGCCATTCGCCTGATCAACAACGGCGCCCGGTTCATCGCCACCAACCCGGACAGCACCGGGCCGTCGCCGGAGGGCGCGCTGCCTGCCACTGGATCGGTAGCCGCGCTGATCACCAAGGCCACCGGCAAGGAGCCTTACTTCGTCGGAAAGCCCAACCCGCTGATGATGCGCACCGGCCTGAACGCGATCGGTGCGCACTCCGAGAGCAGCGCCATGATCGGCGACCGGATGGATACCGATGTCCTGGCGGGTCTGGAGGCGGGCATGGAGACCTTCCTCGTCCTGACCGGGCTCACGGGCAAGGACGACATCGCGCGCTACCCGTACCGGCCGACCCACGTCGTGGACTCGATCGCGGACCTGGTCGACCTCGTCTGACCGTCGCTGGCTCTGGCTCTGGCTGCGCGGGCGGACTGCCACGCGGCCGGAGCCAGCCAGCTCTTCAAGCCCCAGAGCCCCAAAGGCCCATGGGATCGGCGCTTCCGAAGGCCAGGCCCAAGACGAGCCCTGGTCCACGGGGAGAGCCCTGCCGTCAGTTGCCCGTCGCGGACTTCCAGGCGTCGATGTACTCCTCGTAGTTCTCGTCGATGTCCTTCCAGTCCGGCCTGAAGACCTCGACGCCCTTCATGATCCTGGTGAGGGCAGCGGCGTTCGCGTCCGTCGCCTTGATGTCGCCGCGCGCCGAGAAGCCGCCGCCGACCTCGCTGACCTGCTTCTGCGCGGTCTCGCTGAGCAGGTAGTCGAGGAACTTCTTCGCGTTGGCGGTGTGCGGCGCCTTGTTGACCAGGCCGGCCGCGTACGGCAGCGCGAACGTGGTCGGCTTGCCGCCCTCCTTCGCCGGGAACCAGATGCCGAGGTTGGGCATGGACTTGGACTGCGCGAAGTTCATTTGGACGTCGCCGTTGGCGGCGTGGATCTCGCCCTTGTCGACCTTCGGGGCGAGCTTGCTCGTCGAGCTGGACGGGCCGACGTTGTTGGACTGGAGCTTCTTCAGGTAGGCCATCGCCGGGTCCTTGCCGCCGAAGTCGTGCATCGCCTTGATGACGACGGCCGTGCCGTCGCCCGCGACACCCGGGGTGGAGTACTGGATCTTGTTCTTGAACCTTTCGTCCAGCAGGTCCTCCCAGGCCTCCGGGGCCTGCTTCAGCTCCTTCTTGTTGTAGACGAAGCCGAAGTAGTTGTTCACCACGGACGTCCACCTGCCGTCCGCGTCCTTGTCGCCCGCGGCGACCTTCTCCGCGCCCTGCGGCGTGTACTCCTGGAGGAGGCCCTTGCCGTCGGCCTGTTGGATGAACGGCGGCAGCGTGATCAGCACGTCGGCCTGGGTGTTGGACTTCTCCCTGACAGCGCGCTGGACCATCTCGCCCGAGCCGCCCTCGACGTACTTGACCTTGATGCCGGTCTTCTTCTCGAAGTCCTTGAAGACCGTGTCGTACCAGCCGTCGCCGCCTTCCCCCTTGAGTCCGTCGGCGCTGTAGACGGTGACGACCTTGGCGTTCTTGTCGGCGGTCGTACCGCACGCCGTCAGCGATCCGGCGAGGGCGAGGAGGCCGCTGACGGCGGCGACCGGCTTGAGGTACGTGGAGTAGCTGCGCATGACGTGTCGTATCTCCATGACGGGGAGGGGCGGGGTAAGGCGCGTGGGACCGAGAGGCAGACGTGGGGATGTAGGGGATGTAGGGGATGTAGGGAGGCCGGTGGCAGGGAGGTGAGGGGCCGGGGTCAGCGGTAACCGGCTTTCGTACGGATACGGGAGACCGCGAGCAGCGCCAGCAGCGTCGTGCCCATGAGGACCACGGCGAGGGCAGAGCCGGTGAACAGCGAGCCCCGGTCGGTGGCCGTGAAGATCCGCACCGGCAGCGGCATCCAGTCGGGCGGGTAGAGCATCATCGTGGCGCTCAGCTCGCCCATGGACAGCGCGAAGCACAGCCCGGCGGCGGCGTTGAGGCTCGGCAGCAGCAACGGCAGCCTCACCCGCCACAGCACCAGCCGGGGGCGGGCTCCGAGGCTGGCCGCGGCCTGCTCGTACGCCGGGTCCAGGCGGCTGACCGCTGCCGAGACCGACTGGTAGGCGAACGCCGTCACCAGCACCCCGTGCGCCAGGATCACGATCCAGCGGGTGCCGTTGAGCAGCATCGGCGGCTTGCTGAAGGCGACCAGTACGGCGAGGCCGACGACCACCGACGGGACGGCCACCGGCAGCATGAACAGCGCGTCGAGCACGCGGCGGCCGCCCTCGCGCAAGCCGGAAGCGGCCAGCGCCGCCCAGGTGCCGACGGTCAGCGCCAGCACGCTCGCGGTGAGCGCCGTGACCAGGCTCGTGGTCAGCGCCTCCAGCGACTCGCCGCGTACGGCCGCGCTGTAGTGCCCGGTGGTGGGGCCGGACGGGAACGTACCGCTCCAGTGGGTCGCGAACGACGCGCCCACGATGACCAGCAGGGGCAATGCGAACAGCGGCAAGAAGAGGACGAAGAAGACGGCCCAGGTCGCCCAGCGGCCGGTTCGGCTATGCACCAGCACGGCTGGCCTCCTTCGCGGGGCCCGCACGCCCGGTGCGGGCCACCAGGACCCGGTACAGCCCGAACAGGCCGACCGAGAGGGCGATGTTGACGACAGCGACGACGCAGGCGGCCGGGTAGTCCGACTCCAGGATCGTCTCGCTGTAGACGAGCATCGGCAGTGTGGTGACACCCTTGGCGCCGGTGAACAGGACGATGCCGAACTCGTTCAGGCACATCACCAGGACCAGGCTGCCGCCCGCCGCGAGTGCGGGCAGCGCCTCGGGCAGGATCACCTGTCGGATGATCCGCGCCGGTCGCGCGCCGAGCGACGAGGCCACCTCCAGCTGGGCGGTGTCCAGCTGCGAGAACGCGGCGAGCAGCGGGCGCGTCACGAACGGCGTGAAGTAGGTGATCTCGGCGAGCAGCACGCCCCAGGGCGTGGTGAGGAAGTCGAACGGGCCGCTCGCCGCGCCGGTCGCGTTCGTCCATACGCCGTTGGCCATGCCGACCGTGCCGTAGACGAACAGCAGAGCGAGCGTGATGAGGAAGGACGGGAAGGACAGGAAGACGTCGATGAACTTGGCGACCGCCCGCCCGCCGGGGAACGGCACGAACGCGATGACCAGCGCGAGGACGAAGCCGAGTACGAGGCACCCGGCGGTGGCGGCGACGGCGATCCACACGGTGGTCCACAGCGCCTCGCGGAACGCCTCCGAGGCGAACACCTCGCGGTAGGGCGCGAGCGAGGTGCCGCCCTCGTCCGGGGTGAAGGACTGCTCGATGACGAGCCACAGCGGATAGAGGAAGACCAGACCGAGCACGGCGACCGGTGGCAGCGCCCACAACCAGCGGGCCACCGTCCGTCCGCGCGGGGGCTGTCCCCCGGGAGCCGCGGTCCCCCCTCCGGCCCGCCGCGCCCCTGCCCCCGTGTCCTGGCCGCCGCCCGCCGCCCCCGGCGCCGCCTGCCCGGGGCGTGGGGCGGGGCTCGCGCTAGCCATGCGCGCCACCGCCCCCCGCGCTCGCGCGACCGGCGCCGACGGGCACCGTGCCGCGTACGGTGGCGGCACCGGGCCCCGGCCGCGCCGTCTCCCCCGCGCCCGCCGGGAGCAGCACCGCGTCCCGCGCGGCGAAGCGCAGCGCCACCCGGTCGCCCAGCTGGGGCGTCTCGCGCAGCTCGCGCACATCGGCCGTGACCCGGTGCCCGTCGACGTCGACGGACAGCCGGTGCGTGGAGCCGCGCCACTGCACCTCGGTGACGGTGCCGCGCAGCGTGTTCTCGCCCGCGCCCTCGCCCTCGCCCTCGCCGAGCCAGACCAGGTGCGGCCGTACGCACAGCGTCGCCCCGGCACCCGGCGCCGCGTCCCCGGTGGCCGCCGTGAGGTCCGTACCGCCGAACCTGACGCCGCCCTCCCGCACCGTGACCGGCAGCAGGTTCGCGTCGCCGACGAAGGACGCCGTGAACTCCGTACGCGGCCGCCGGTAGAGGTCCTGCGGGGTCCCGCAGTCCTGGAGGCGCGCCTTGTCCATCACGGCGATGCGGTCCGCCAGGGTCAGCGCCTCGACCTGGTCGTGTGTGACGTACAGGATCGACACCTCGGGCAACTCCCGGTGCAGCCGCGCCAGTTCGGCGAGCATCCCGGAGCGCAGCTGGGCGTCGAGCGCGGACAGCGGCTCGTCGAGCAGCAGCACTCCGGGCCGGATGGCCAGCGCCCGCGCGATGGCGACGCGCTGCTGCTGGCCGCCGGACAGCTCCCTGGGGTAGCGCTTGGCGTACGCGGCCATGCCGGTCATCTCCAGCGCCTCGGCGACCCGCCCGGCGATCTCACCGCGTGGCACGCGCTGCGCCTTCAGACCGAAGGCCACGTTCTGCTCGACCCGCATGTGCGGGAACAGCGCGTACTGCTGGACGACCATCCCGATGCCCCGCCGGTGCGGCGGCACCCCGGTCACGTCGCGGCCGCCGATGAACACCCGGCCCGAGACGGGCTGGACGAACCCGGCGACGGCCCGCAGCGCGGTGGTCTTGCCGGACCCCGACGGCCCGAGCAGGGCCATCACCTCACCGGGCCCGACGGTCAGGTCGAGCGAGTCCAGCGCGGTGGTCTCGGCCTTCTTCCCGTACGCCACCGAGACCCGCTCGAAGCGGATGCCGCCGGCAGGCGCCCTCCCCCCGCTCACGGCGCGGTCCCCGGAGTGCCGTCGCCGCGCTCGTACGCGGCGATGAGGGCGGGCAGTCCGGCGACCGAGCCGAGCACGTGGGTGGCGCCCGCCTCGGTCAGCTGACGCGCGTCGTGCGCGCCGGTGAGCACCCCGGCGACGAGGCTCGCGCCGGAGCGGCGGCCGGAGAGCATGTCGTAGGCGGTGTCGCCCGCGACCGCGATCTGCTGGACGCTCTCGGCGGCGTGGGTACGCAGGAGGGCGCTGAGCACCATGTCCGGATACGGGCGGCCACGGCCGCCCGCGTCGGCGGGGCACAGCGTGAGCGCCACGAGGTCCTGCCAGCCGAGCGCCGCGAGGATCGCGTCCTGTGTGGGCCGGGCGAACCCGGTACTCAGAACGACCGTGCGGCCCTGCGCCGTCAGCTCCTCGATGGCCGCGCGGGCACCGGGGACGGGGGCGCACCGTCCGCCGTCGACGAGTTGGCCGTACGCCGCCTCGAACGCCTCGTTCGCGCGCCGCGCGTCGCCTTCCGCACCGAACAGGTGCCGGAAGACGGAGATCTTCGACTCGCCCATGGTGGCGCGCACGTAGGCGAGCTTTTCGGCGTGGTCGGCGCTGCCCGGTTCGACGCCGAGGTGCTGGGCGGCGGCGCTGAACGCCTGCTCGACCAGGCCGCCGTCGGTGACGGTGGTGCCCGCCATGTCCAGCACGACGAGCTTGATGCTGCGGGGCGCGGGAGCGGAGCCGGGAGTCCGGGGTGTCGCGGGGGTCATGGCTGTCGCGGGTGGCGATGGCGTGGGTGGCGTGGGTGGCGTGGGTGTCATGGGTGTCACCAGCCCAGTTCGTTCGCTGTGGTTTCGGCGATGGCCGGGGAACAGGTCATGCCGCGCCCGCCGGGCCCGGTGACCAGCCACACGCCGTCGGCGACCCGCTCCCGGTGGACGACGCGCGTGGTGTCCACGCACTGCGCGTACACCCCGGCCCAGCGGCGGCGGGCGGGCGGCACGGGTCGGCCCAGGAGGCGCTCGACGACGCCCGTCAGATGCTCGTACGGGTCCTCGACCACGTCGAAGGAGAACGGCGCTTCGTACTCGTGGGTGTCGCCGATGGTCAGCCCGCCGTCCGCGCGCTGCACCATCAGCAGCTGCGTCCTGTGTTCGGCGGCGACCGGCGGCTGCCGCTGGGCGGCGGCCAGCGCGGTGAGCGCGGCGCCGCCGTACGCCGGGTAGTAGCGGAAGCTGTCGGCGTCGGCGACCGAGGTGGTCAGCTCCTCGCCGAGCGGAGCCGTCTGCATCATCTGGAGCCTGACCCGGCGCACCGGCAGGCCCGGCGCCAGCTCACGGACCAGGCCGCCCAGCCAGGCGCCGGTGCACAGCACGACGGCGTCGCCGGTGTGCGTGTCGCCGTGGTCGTCGCGCACCGCGCCGGTGCCGACGACATCGCGGACCTCGCGGCCGCCGAGGAAGGTGTAGCGGCCGGAGGCCAGCAGCGCGTTCTTCAAGGCCCGCTGCGCGACGCGGGGTTCGACGGCGCCGTCACGCTCGCACCACAGGGCGCCGAGGAGTTCGCCGCGCAACGCCGGATTGACGGCCCGCGCCTCTTCGGGGCCGAGGAGCTTGTAGCCACGCGCGGCGGCGTCGGGCAGGCCGAGCGCCGCCTCGGCGACGGCCAGCTCCGCCTCGTTGGTGACGACCGTGAGCGAGCCGTTGGGGCGGAACCCCAGCCCGGGCACGCGCGCGCCGATGCCCTCCCACAGCTCGCGGGCACGCAGCGCGGTCTCCAGTTCCTCGCCACCGGCCCGGCCGCTGACCCAGACCAGACCGAAGTTGCGGACGGAGGCTCCACGGGCCTCGGCTTCGCGCTCGATGTGTACGACCTCGTGGCCGCGTTCCACTGCGTGCCAGGCGTGCATGGTTCCCACTACGCCGGCTCCGACGACTATGACTCGCATGGCCCTGACGGTCCTGGTGCCGGGTGGCGCGGGCGCATCCGTACGGCGGCGCCGTGGTGAACAGGCCCCGAAACGTGGCCTAGACCCGTTATCTGCCCGTGATCATATGTGGGTGCGTTTGGTTGGCTTACGACCCCCGTTGTCGCTTTTTCGCAGCGCGACCGGGGTGCGTTCGAGCTGCTGCGGTGGCGGGGTGGTCGGCGACCAGCACTCGCGGGGCGGAACGGACTGCTCCGCCGGTCTGGACCTACTTCGCGCCGCCCTTCAGGTGGGTGGTGAAGCTGAACCGGTCGCCACGGAACAGCGACCGCACCCGCTCCAGCGGCCGCTCGCGCGTATCCCGCGAGACCCGGTGGATGAGCAGCATCGGCAGGGCGGGCGGCGTACCGATCAGCAGCGCCTCGCGCGGCGTCGCCAGCACGGTCTCCAGGCGCTCGTCCGCGTCACCGAAGCCGATACCGCACCGCTCGTGGAGATACGCGTAGAAGGACGAGTCCGGTGTGAAGTCCGTGTCGAGCTGAGGCACCCGCGCCACCTCGACATAGGTGCTCTCCAGCCCGACCCGCTCGTCATCGGCGAGCAGCACGCGCTCCATGTGCCAGACCGGAACGTCCCGTTCGAGGCCGAGCTCCGTGGCGAGGCCCGGTGGACACGGGAAGCGGTCAAGGCTGATGAGCGCACGGCCGGGGCGACGCCCCTGCCGCCGCACACCCTCGGTGTAACTGGCCAGCGACAGCGGCTGCTCCAGCTTGGGCCCGGCGACCACCGTGCCGCGCCCCATCCGCCGAAGCCGTCCCTCAAGCAGCAGTTCGCGCAGCGCCTGTCGCAGGGTCTCCCGCGAGACCTCGAACCGCACCGCCAGATCCCGCTCCGTCGGCAGCAGCTCCCCCTCCCCCAACTCCTCTATCAGGGCGGACACGCGCGTCTTCACGGCGTAGTACTTGGGGACGCGCCCATGCTCGGGCACGCCCGCTCTGACCGGTGCGCCAGGTGCCTGGTCGTTCGGGTAGTCCACGCCGTGATCCTCGCATCACCCAGCGGCACGGGAGCAACGAGCCGCTGGCCAACGGGCTGCGGCGGGCGGGCACGGGTATCGCGTGGCGGATGGCTGGTTTTCCGTGGGCGTCCGGGGTGACGGTGACTGCGGCGGGGGCGGGAGCGCTACGGCGGCGGGGTGGCCCATGGCCGGGGGCAGGGCCGGGGCAGGGCGGCGTCCCGGCGGTCAGCCGCCCCGGCGGACCAGGCGCCGTGCGCCCACCACCAATGCCCCGCCGCCGATGAGCAGTACGGCGGAGAGGGCGCCCAGCCACCACAGGGTGCCCGAGCCGGTCTCGGCGAGCTGCGCGGGGCCGTGGGAACGCCCACTGCCGTGGTCGCTCCCGGCCCCCGCGCCGTCCTCACCGCCGTCCCCACCGTCACCGCCACCACCGCCATCACCGCCACCGCCATCACCGCTGGCACGGCCGTGATCGCCGTCGGCGGCCCGGGCGTCTCCCTCGGTCTCCTTGCCTTCGCTCTCGGCGCGGTCGCCGCCGTCCCGCGTCGGGCGGGGCTTGATCGTGAACGCGTACGCGCCCGACTGGCCTACCCAGTTCCCGTCGTCCAGCTGCCGCTGCACCGTGGTCACGGCCGCGTTCGCCGGGCCGCTGGGGGCGTCGGCGGTGAACCGCGCCCGCATCGTCACGGTGACCTTCTTGTGCGCGGGCACCGCGAAGCCCTTGAACCCACCGGCGAAGACGCCGACGTTCTCGTCCCGGTCGGTCGTCTCGAAGCGCACCGGCCGCCAGCGCCGCTCGTACGGGTCGCGGAACTCAAGCCGCACATGCCGTGGGCGCAGCTCGTGTGCCCGGTCGGTGATCACGGCGACGGGGTGGATGTCGTCGCAGGTGACGCGGGTGGAGTTCCGCAGTTCGAGCCGCCAGGTCCGCCAGCCGCCACCGCTCTCGTACGCGGCGGGCCCACCACGCAACCGCGCACCGAGGGGAAAGCCGGTGTCACCCGGATCGCCGCACGCGGGAGCACGCGCCGGGAGACGGGCCGCACCGGGCTGGTGTCCGCCGTACCGGGCCGACTCGACAGGCTGCCCGGCCGCGTGCGTGACGGCGTCATGCGCGACGGCGTCGGCGACCATCCGGGGGGTGACCTGACCAGCCGCCTGAGCAGGCGCGCCGGAAGCCAGCAGCGCCGCCACCACACTGGCGACACCGACGGCACGGGTGGTGCGTGCGGTAGCGGTGGCGCGTACGGCACGGGCGGCGCGTACGGCATGCGGGGGGCGTACGGCAGGCAGCGGCCGGGGCGGGCCAGAAGGGCGGGCGGCGGCGGGAGAAGCCGGGGCGGGACGAGTACGGTGCGGAGCGCTGGGCGGACGCATAGGTGGCCTTTGCTGCTGGGCTATCCCTCGGTCCCAGCAACATGCCATGCCGCACCGGCCGTCCCGCGCGGCACGGCCGGTCCTCTGCGGCACCTCGCCGAAATCCCACCCGATCGGCCTATTTTCTGGTGATCATCTCGCCTACGGGCCTACGGGCCTACGGGCCTACGGGCCTACCGGCCGAAGAACGGCGCGAGCACCAGATGCGCCGCCCCCTCGACGACGATCCGCTCGCCCCGGTCAACGACGGCGACGGGGATCACTTCGCCACCGCCCCGCACCACCGCCGCTGCCAGCGCCCCGGCGACTCCGCGCTCGAACACGCCTGGCCCGGCCAGTACGGACTGGCCGCCGAGCAGCACCCGGTCGATGTCAAGCAGCCGCACGAGGTTGGCCGCGCCCACGCCCAGCAGCCGCGCCGCGCCGCCGCCGTCCCCCTCGGCCACGGCCGCCAGGCACAGCGCCTCCAGACAGCCCCGGTCCCCGCAGGCGCAGCGTGGCCCGTCGAGCTGGACCACCTGGTGCCCGAACTCACCGGCTCCGGTCCGCACCCCCCGGCGCACCCCGCCATCCAGCACCAGTCCGGCGCCCAGGCCGGTTCCCAGATGCAGATACGCGAAGGACTCGGTGGCGGGGGCGCACACCGCGAGGCGGAGGGCGGCGCAGTTGGTGTCCTTGTCGAGGAGGACGGGGAGGCCGAGGCGTTCGGCTAGCGCGTCGCGCAGCGGAAAGCCGTCCCATCCGGGGTAGCCGGTGACGCGATGCAACACCCCGCTGCCGTGGTCGAGCGGCCCTGGGCAGGCGAGGCCGACCCCGAGCAGCACCCGCCCCTGACCCCGCCCCCGTGCCGGGCTTCCGGACCGGCCCGGTGGCCGGCCCCTCCCCTCATGCGCCGACTCAGACCCCGCACCATCCGGCACACACTCGCCCAGCGCCTGGCCCCCCGACGCCCCGTCAGGCCGCGACTGACGCGTCAACGAGCGGTCGCCCGACGGCGACTGACCACCCGGCACCTGGCCACGCAGCGCCGTCACCGCGGCGACCGCAGGCCCGAGGAGTGCGTCCACGTCCCCGCCGAAGTCGCACGGCGCGGAACGCTCGGCGACCACCCCTCCGGTGAGGTCGGTGAGCACGGCCGTCAGGCCGTCGCGGTCCAGGTGCAGCCCGATCGCGTATCCCGCGTCGGGCACCAGCCGGAGCACCGTACGCGGCTTGCCGCCGGTGGAGGCGCGTCGGCCCGCCTCGGCCGCCAGGCCATCGCCCCGCAGCCGCGCGGTGATCTTGCTGACGGCCTGCGGGGTGAGGCCGGTCCGCTCAGCCAGCTCAAGGCGGCTCACCCCGGCCGCGCCCGCGTCGCGCAACAGCCCGAGGACGAGCGCGGCATTATGGCCGCGCAGTACGTCGAGGTTGGCGCCGCGAGGCCCGGCGGCACCGCCGCCTCCGCCTCCGGCGCTTCCCACGCCACCCCCGGCGTCTCCCGGCCCTGCCCCGGCCCGCGCGTACGAACCTGAGCCGCCCCTTCCGTACGGACCGGCCGACCCGTTGTTCTCACTTCTCACACTCGCCATTGTGCGCCCTGCTTGCACTTTCGCAACAGCATTGCCAAAGTGGCTCCCATGGATGGAACCACCGGCAATCTCCCTCCTCGTCCGCCCGTGACGCGCAGTGGCCCCCTTCGCGTCGGCCTCATCGGTTACGGCCTCGCAGGCTCGGTCTTCCACGCCCCGCTGATCACCGCGACCGAGGGGCTGACCCTCGACACGGTCGTCACCTCGCGCCCCGAGCGGCAGCAGGAGGCCCGCGACGCCTACCCGGGCGTGCGCACGGTCAGCACCGCGGACGAACTCCTCGACCGCGCGAGCGAGCTGGACCTGGTCGTCATCGCCTCTCCCAACCGCACCCATGTGCCACTCGCCCGTACCGCCATCGAGGCCGGGCTCGCCACCGTCGTCGACAAGCCGCTCGCGGCGACCGCCTCCGAGGCGCGGGAGCTGGTCGCGCTCGCCGGAACCCGGGAGGTGCTGCTGAGCGCGTTCCAGAACCGCCGCTGGGACAACGACTTCCTTACTCTCTGCGACCTCGTCGGCGCGGGCGCGCTCGGCGACGTGCAGCGCTTCGAGTCCCGCTTCGAGCGCTGGCGCCCCCGCCCCAAGGGCGGCTGGCGGGAGTCCGGCGACCCGGCGGACATCGGCGGGCTGTTGTACGACCTCGGCAGCCACCTCGTCGACCAGGCCCTCACCCTCTTCGGGCCGGTCGGCTCCGTCTACGCCGAATCCGATGTGCGCCGCCCCGGCGCCGAGGCGGACGACGACACGTTCCTCGCCCTGAGCCACACCAACGGCGTCCGCTCCCACCTGTGGATGAGCGCGACCACCGCCCAGCTCGGCCCCCGCTTCCGCGTCCTTGGCAGCACAGCGGGCTATGTGAAGTACGGGCTCGACCCGCAGGAGGCGGCGCTGCGCGAAGGCCGCCGCCCCGGCGACGACGGCGACGGTGACGGCGCCGGATGGGGCGTCGAACCCGAGTCGGCATGGGGACGGCTCGGCTCCGGAGAGTCCCCGCTGTCCGGTGGCGGCGAGGCGATCCCCACGGTGCCCGGCGACTACCCCGCGTACTACTCGGCCATCGCGGACGCGCTCCGCACCGGCGGCCAGCCGCCCGTCACCGGCCCGCAGGCCGCCGCCGCGCTCGATGTGCTGGAGGCCGCGCGCCGCTCGGCCGCCGAGTCCCGCACGGTCCAGGTCGAACCCGCGCCCTGAGCGCGGCGGGGGCGAGCGAGGGAGAAGCCGGGGTTCGAGCGAACGGGGCAGCCGGAGGAGGCAGCGAGCCAGGCGGGCAGCGGACGGGACGCTTACGGAAGGATGGAGTCCACGTAGCCTCCATCCACCCGGAGCGCTCCGCCGGTGGTCGCAGACGCCTGGTCCGAGCTGAGATAGACGACCATGTTCGCGATCTCTTCCGGTTCGATCAGGCGTTGCAGCAGCGACTGCGGCCGGTGTTGCCGCATGAAGACGCGCTGCGCCTCGTCCCAGGGCAGGTCCGTGTCGACCAACTGGTAGACGAAGTCCTCGACCCCGCCTGTGTGCGTCGGCCCGGCGACGACGGAGTTGACGGTGACGCCACTCCCCGCGGCCTCCTTGGCGAACCCCCTGCTCACCGCCAGCAGCGCGGTCTTCGACATGCCGTAGTGGATCATCTCGGCGGGAACGACCACCGCCGAGTCACTGGCGATGTACTGGACGCGGCCCCAGCCCCGCTCGGCCATGCCCGGCAGATGCGCACGGGTCAGCCTGACGGCCGACAGGACGTTGACCTCGAAGTAGCGCCGCCACTCCGCGTCGCTGATCTCCAGGGCGGGCCGGGAGCCGAAAATCCCCAGGTTGTTGATGAGGATGTCCACGTCGGGCAGCGCCTCGACGGCGCGCGCGGCCCCCTCCTCCGTCGTGACGTCGGCCGCCACGGAGACGAACTCCGCGCCAGGGGCGTCCTTGCTCAGCCGCCCCACGGCCTCATCGACGCGCCCGGCGTTCCGCCCGTTCACCCCCACCCGGGCACCGGCACGCGCCAGCCCCAGCGCGATGGCCGACCCGATGCCCTGGGTCGATCCGGTGACCAGCGCGTTCCGCCCCGCCAGGTTCAACCGCATCAGCACGCTCCTCGCCGCGTCATGCCGCGCACGCGCCCCTCACGGGTGCGGCGCTCCTCGTGCTCACGGTGCCCCCTCCCCCGCGGCTCTGGCGGCTAACTCCGGCCCCGCGTGCGGAACATCACCATCAGGGCGAGCCCGACGCCGGCCGCCGTCAGAGCGGCACCGGCGACGGCCAGCCCAGCCATCGGTGTTCCGGAGTCGGCCAGCGCACCACCGGTAGCGGGAGGCCCTCCGGCTCCCGGTCGGCTGTCCGCACTCGATGAGGAAGAGGTCGGCTCCTGCGTGGCCGAGTCCGACGGAGACGGCTCATCGGACTCGTCCCTGGACTCGGGCACGGATGGGGACGGCGCGGGGGAAGAGTCCTCCGACGCGGAGGAAGAGGGGGAGGCGCCCGCCGACGTGGACTTCGGCTTTGACGCAGAGGGGGACGGGGATCGCGGCGCACCCTCGCGCTCCGGCCCAGCGGCCGGCTTCCCCGACTTCGATGTGGGCCGTGACGCTGAGGGAGCTGGCTTCTTTGCTGCGGGCTTCGCCTTCGCGGGTGCGGGAGAAGGCTTCTTCGAGGCGGATGCCGACTCCGGGTGGGACACCGACGCCGACCCGCTATCCGCGCCCCCGTCCGCGTCCGCGTCCGTACCCACCTTCGTACCCGCGGCCGCGTCCATATCCGTATCCGCATCCATGTCCGTATCCGTATCCGAGGGAGAAGGGGTCGGCGTCGACGTCGAGAACGGTGTCGTCGCCTGCGAGGCGGACGTGTCCGCGCACTCAGGAAGGGCGCCGTGGAAGGCGTAGGCGTGGGATTCCCGGTGGTCGCCCCCGCTCTTCCGTGCGGCGGGGCGGGGGGCGGCGTGGTGGAGCGAACCGGAGGTGAACAACCGGTCGTTCATTTCCGGGAGGGTCACCGTGGTCGTACTGACCGGGTTGCCGACCAGCACCGTGCCGTGGAGTCGGCCGCTGCCCGCCAGCGACACGGTGGCGGCTTCGGGGATGTTCCACAGCAGACGCTCGCGCAAGCCGCGTGGCAGCGCGCCGGTACGGGGGCTGATGACGCGTCTGTCGCCGGTGACGTTGACGACTACGGTGGCGTCGGCCGGGACGCGCCGGAAGGTGAGGCCCTGCTGGCCGTCGCTGGGGCTGGTCAGGTCGAAGTCGACGTGGAAGACCTGGATCGCCGAGGTGCCGTCACCGGTGAAGACCGTCGCGTCGCCCCGGTTGACGGCGGTGCCGGTGGGCTTACGGGGCACGCCGTTCTCGTACGCGTAGCAGCGGCTCGCCTCGGTGAGCCCGGGCCGCAGCCCGCGGTAGGCGTCGGCCGCCCCGGGCTCGGATACGGCGGTCGGCCTGACGGTGCCGGACAGCCTGCCGCCATGCCGCACCGCTCCGGCGGCGCTGCCCTCCTTGGTGAGCAGCCGCTGGCCTGGCGCGATGGTCACCTTGCCGCCGGTGGTGAGGGGCCCCGTCTCGCCGGTCTGCGGCCGGGAGCCGGCTTCGGGGACGCGCACGGTGTAGAACGGGGCGACGCCAGAGCGCTTGTCCATGTCGAAGCCGCCGAGGACGACGGCCTTGCCCACCGCCCCGGCTGCCGCCTCCCGCACCCGGAAGTCGCCGCCGACGAAGAGATGGATACCTCTGTCCCACCCGGCGGCCGCTCCGTCGCCGACCTCTCGGTGCCCGTCACCGGCCGCCGGTTGCCCGCTGTTGACCGCTGGGAGCCGGTCCGGACAGCCGCCCGGGGCGCCGCAGCGCTCCGGTCCGCCGGGCAACGGCTCGGCGGAGCCGGAGGCGGCGAACACCCCGACAAGGAGTGCGGCTCCCAAGGACGTGGCGGTCGCCGCGCCCCAGCGCAGCCGCCGGTCGTGGAGCACGGTCTGCGACGGCTCAGCCGACTGAGCGGATACCTCGTACATATGTGGAAATATGTGGGCACATCGCTATAGACCGGCGCGGACACGCCCGCACCTCACACCAATGCGTACGACCGGTCCCCCGATGGACTCACCCTGCCCGCCCCACCGGCACCAGCTGAACCTGGAGCCGCACCCGACCAACATCGAAACCAAAGCCGAAGCCCATGCCGAAGCGCAAGAGGCACCGACACGCACGCGCGGGAGCCGCGCCGGAGGCGATACGTCGTCAGGCGGGCGCCAGGCGCTGGCGCTGGCGGCCGAGTCCGTCCACCTCAAGCTCCACGACGTCGCCCGCGCGCAGATACGGCTTGGGTTCGGGCTGGCCCATCGCGACGCCCGCCGGGGTGCCGGTGTTGATGACGTCACCGGGGTACAGCGTCATGAACTGGCTGATGTACCTGACCACCTCGGCCACCGGGAAGATCTGCTCGGCGGTGGTGCCGTCCTGGCGCAGCTGACCGTTCACCCACAGCCGCAGGCCCAGCGCCTGCGGGTCGGGCACCTCATCCGCCGTCACCAGCCATGGGCCCAGCGGGTTGAACGTCTCGCAGTTCTTGCCCTTGTCCCACTGTCCGCCGCGCTCGATCTGGAACGCGCGCTCGGAGACGTCGTGGGCGACCGCGTATCCGGCGACGGAGGCGAGCGCCGCCTCGTCCGACTCCAGGTAGCGGGCCGTACGTCCGATGACGACGGCCAGCTCCACTTCCCAGTCGGTCTTCACGCTGCCGCGCGGCACGAGCACCGTGTCGTCGGGGCCGACGACCGTGTCCGGCGCCTTCATGAAGAGGATGGGCTCGGCTGGAATGGCGGCACCGGTCTCGGCGGCATGGTCGTGGTAGTTCAGCCCGACGCACACCACCTTCCCTATCCGAGTGACCGGCGGGCCGACCCGCAGGCCCGTCGCGTCGATGGCGGCCAGCTCGCCGGACGCGGCAGCGGCCCGTATCCGGGCGAGCGCCGCCTCGTCGGCGAGCAGCGCGCCGTCGATGTCGGTCACCAGGCCGGACAGATCGCGCAGCGTCCCGCCCTCGTCGAGCACCGCCGGGCGTTCCGCCCCAGGGGTTCCGACACGCAGCAGCTTCATCCGTACAACTCCCGTGGTCGAAGGTCGGTCCAGGCATGGCGCGCCAACGTCGGTCGCGCCGCCGTGGACTGGCCGATGAGGGACGGTCATCGACGCCGGTCATCAGGGGCGCCCGCAGCGCCCCGAGTTGGTTGATCGTCCAAGAACGGGGTCCAGTCCGCAAGACCCCGTTCACAGACTGGACCGTTACCGTGAGGTAGCCAGCGGCTGCGGGGCGGGCAGCGGGATCAGCAGCGCCCGCTCCACCGCCGTCCACGTCGTTGTCGTCACCAGGTAGAGCCCTGCTGCCAGCGGGACCACGGCCGCCGTGACAAGAGTGCCGAAGGACAGCAGTGGAAGGATCTTCACCAGCCCCGCCATGCCCGGGGCCGCACCGGACGACGCCTGCGGGACGGGGGTGACGGCGGCGGCCCTGCGGGCGCGCGTGTAGTTCCAGGTGGCGACGGCGGCGATCATCGCGAACAGCACCAGGTACACCAGCCCGTGCGGCCCGGCCAGGCCGCCGTCACCGAGCGCGTCAGCCCAGCGGCCACCGAGCGGGGCGCCGAGCAGCGTGTGGTCGAGGAGGTCCCGGTCGCCGGTCGAGAAGAGGTGGTACATGACGAAGAAGAACGGCAGCTGGACCAGCGTCGGCAGGCAGCCGGCCAGCGGTGATGCCTTCTCCTTCGCGTACAGCTCCGTCATGGCCCGGCGCAGCCGCTCCGGGTCGTTCTTGTGTTTGCGGTTCAGCTCGGCCATGCGCGGGGCGAGCTCGGACCGGGTCCGCTGACCGCGGGCCGCGGCCCTGGCCATCGGATGCAGCGCGAGCCGCACGCCCAGCGTGAAGACGACGATCGCGGCGGCGGTCGCCGAGGCGCCGAACAGCGGGTCGAGGGCGTCGGCCAGGTGGGACAGCAACGCACCGAGGGATGCGAAAACAGACATGCGGGGAGCCCTCCACGGGTCTCGTCGTGCCGGAGTGGTGAATCGGCGTGACGAGCCGCGCGGGCGCGGAGCAAGAAGCTGGGAAAGCGCCTACGCGGCCGTCAGGAGGAGACGGCCAGGCGCTCGGGGCCGGGGACGGCCGGAGGCATCGGGATCACGCTGCGGCAGGAACGCCGTCCGGCGCTCCCTGTCACGTATCGCTGTACGGACGCGGCCTGGCGGGCCCGGCCTGGCGGTGGCCCGCGTCGCGAGCACGGCACTGGCCAACATGGCCGCGGCGAACGCGGTGGTCGCGGTCAGCGCGACCGCACTCAGCGGCCCGCCCTCCACCAGCAGCTGGGCCAGCGAGAAGAGGAGCACGCCCACGTGCGTACGCACCGTACCGATGAACTGACCCACGCGACTCCCCCCTCCCAAGATCACTCAGGAACCCCCGCAGACTGCCGCGGACACCGCCGTGCGGGTGCGGCCCTCGTGGCAAAGATGCTAACCCCGCCCACTGACAGCCGGAGCGTCCGCCCCCGAGTCCTGCCGGCTCCCCGGGTCGGCGCTCCCCTCCGCGTCCTCCCAGCCCTCGTCCGTCGCCAGCACCTCCGCGTCCGGCCGGTCGTCGCGCTCGCGCGGTCCGAGCCAGCTGACGGCCAGCGCGACCGCCACGTTCACGACGAGCGCGACGAGTCCCGCGTTCACGCTCCACAGCGGGTCACGGTCGGTGAAGACCAGCACGCTGACCAGGGTGGCCCCCACCACCAGGCCGCTCACCGCGCCGTACAGCGTCAGCCGTCGCCACAGCAGCCCCAGCAGCAGCATCGGTACGAGTTGCGCCATCCCCTCGTACGAGATGAGGGACAGCCGCACCAGGGTGTTGGGGGCGGTGTAGGTCAGCAGCAGTGCCACCGCTCCCGCCACCACGACGACCACCTGCGACCCCAGCTTCTGCCGACTCGCCAGCCGTGGCACGAGGCCCAGCACACTGCGGCCCCACATCGTGCCGATGACCAGCATGAACACCGCCATCGGCACGATCGACGACAGCGCGGCGGCGACCCCGATGACCCCGACAGCCCAGGCGGGCAGCGAATCGACCACCAGCTTGAACAGCGCGAGATTCGAGTCGGCCCCGGCCAGCCCCGGCACGACGAACAGCGCCGCCATGCCCAGCAGCATCGGCACGAACAGCAGCACGTTGTACACCGGCAGCGCGATGGCGTTGCGGCGCAGCGTGTCCGCGCTGCGCGCGCCCAGGTACCCGGCGACGGTCGTCGGGAAGATCACGACAGTGAGGGAGTTCAGGAAGCTGGTCGAGATGAACCAGCCCTGCCCCAGACCGCCCGACGCGTGCCCGGGGAACGTCAGCCACTGCGACTTCTCGTCCACGACCCGGTCCAGGAAGTCCCCGTAGCCGCCGAAGTAGTGCAGCGGCACGTAGACCGCAAGAAAGCCCAGCGTGCCGATGACCAGCACGTCCTTGAGCACCGACACCCATGCGCTGCCGCGCAGCCCGCTGACCACGACGAAGCCCGTGGTCACGGCGAAGGCGAGGAAGTAGGCCCAGTTGAGGCTGATCGCCCCGTAGGAGATGGTCGAGACGACCACGCCCATGCCGGTGATCTGGAGCTGGATGTACGGCAGCAGGCAGACGGTCGCCCCGATGGCGACCACCGCGCCGAGCCAGGGCCGCCCGTAGCGGTGCGCGACCATGTCGGTGATCCCGACGAGCGAGTGCTTGCGCGCGTACGCCCAGAGCAGGGGCCCTACGACGTACCCGACGGCGTAGCCGCAGGACATGTACGCGATGACGTACAGCACCGGCGCGCCGAAGTTGTAGCCCCAGCCGGCAGCGCCGAGATAGCTGAAGCTGGTGTAGCCCTCACCCGCCATCAGCACCCAGATGAACACGGGCCCCATGCTGCGACCGCCCACCGACCACTCGGCGAGCCCGCCTCCGCCGCCGCGCCCGCGCACGGCGAACAGCCCGAGAGCGACGGTGAGGACCATGAAGACGCCGAAGACGGACGTCGCGACAGCGGCGTTCACGCCTGCCCCCGCTTCACGGCCCCATGCCGCTTCTTGTCGCCGCGCCACGCCAGCCACACGGCCACCGGCGTCAGCAGTGTCGCGAGCAGCAGCCAGCAGACGAGGAAGGGCAGGCCGAGGACAGTGGGATGGACCCGGTTCACGAGGGGGAGCGCGCCCAGATAGAGCACGTAGGGCACCAGGAGCCACAGCAGGGCAGGTCGTCGAAGCACGGCGTACGACCCTACGCGGTGTCTCCACCCGCACGCGCCGAACGGTCGCTTGGGCATCCCAGGTCTCGGCCGTCACCGCCAGGCGAGTGGGCCCACAACAGCCGGCAGACCGGCTCAGCCGACCAAGCCGTGCGTCACCGTGTAGATCAGCAAGCCCGCCAGCGCACCGACCACCGTGCCGTTGATCCGGATGAACTGGAGGTCACGCCCGATGTGTGCCTCGATCTTCCGCGAGGTGTGCTCGGCGTCCCAGCTCGCGACCGTCTCCGTGATCAGCGAGGTGATCTCGTTGCGGTAGGTGGTCACCACGTAGACGGCGGCGTCCTCAAGCCAGCCGTCGACCTTGGCCTGGAGGCGGCCGTCCGCCGCCATCCGCGCGCCGAGGGAGAGGATCGCGGCCCGGGCCCGCAGCCGCAGTTCGCTGCGCTCGTCCTCGGCGGCCGCGACGATCATCGCGCGTACGGAACTCCACGCCGAAGCGATCAGGTCCTGCACCTCGCCCCGGCCCAGCACCTCGCTCTTGAGCCGCTCCACCCTGGCCCGGGTGTCCGTGTCGGACTGGAGATCGCTCGCGAAGTCGGCCAGGAAGCGGTCCACGGCACCGCGCGCCGGGTGGTCGGGGATGTCGCGCATCTCGGTGACGAAGCGCAGCAGCTCCCGGTACACCCGGTCGCCGACCTTGCGGTCCACGAACTTCGGTGTCCAGCCGGGCGCGCCGCCGGTCACCGCGTCCATCACCGAGTCGCTGTGCACCACGAGCCAGTCGTGGGCGCGGACACACACGAGATCGACCATCCTGCGATGGCCGCCGTCCGCGACGATCTTCTCCAGCATCGTGCCGAGGCCCGGTGCGATCTCCTGCGCGTCCGCCCGCCGCGTGATGGCCTCTCCGACCACGGCCTGCACATCCGCGTCGCGCAGCACCGTCAGCGCGCCCCGCACGGCGGTGGCCAGCTCGGCGGTAACCCGGTCCGCGTGCGCGGGCTCGGCCAGCCAGGCACCGAGCCTGCCGCCGATACCGACGGCCCGCAGCCGCTCCCGTACGACGTCGCCGGACAGGAAGTTCTCACCGACGAACTCGCCCAGGCTGTGGCCCAGCTGGTCCTTCTTCGTCGGGATGATCGCGGTATGCGGAATGGGCAGGCCCATCGGGCGCCGGAAAAGGGCGGTCACCGCGAACCAGTCAGCGAGCGCGCCGACCATCCCCGCCTCGGCGGCGGCCGCCACGTACCCGGCCCAGCCGCCCAGTCCGGCCGACTGGGCCCATTTGGCGAGCACATAGACGAGGGCCACAGCCAGCAGCAGACCGGTCGCCAGCGCCTTCATCTGCCGTACGCCACGCTGCTTCTCCAGGTCAGCCGGACTGAAGCCGACGACACCACGCACAGCAGGCCCGCCCCCACCGCGCGCCCCGTCGTCACCCGCGGCCCCCACACCCGCGTCGACACCCACACCCACACGCTCATCGCGCGCGGGCGCGCCAGGGCCCGACCCGCCGACCGCGTCCGCACGCGCCCCGCCGCCCAGCTCACCACGCGTCTCAGCGCTCATGTCCCTGTTCGCCCGTTCCATCCACTCCACCCGATCGAGCCGGTCCCTCCAGGCCATTGTCCCTTCCTGGCCTCCTTGTGGAACGAACCACCGGTTCCCGGCGTCTGACCACGCGGGCGAACAGCCGTCCACGCCACGCGCAAGGCACGGCCAGGCCGGGCCACCGGGCAGACGCACCCCCCGCCGTGGGATCATGAAGGGCCGATCTGAGTTTGCGACGGCGCTGCTGATCACCCCGCAGTCCCCGACCTGCGGAGTCACTGGCTCCGCCCTCCCGAGGAGATCCGCGCACATGACCGTGCACCCCATGCCCAGACGTACGGCCTATGCCGTACTCGCTGCGCTGGCGGCCGTGGTGATCCTCGTGTCGACCGCCATATTCATCGGTGTCGGCCACAGCAGCGGCGACGTGGACACCCCCGCCCGCAAGGGCAACGAGCCCGCCGAGCCCGCCTCATCGGGCAACTGGGTCGGCTCCTGGTCCACCTCACCCGCCGCCGCGGAGCCGAAGAGCATGAACGGCCTCTCGGGCATGTCCATACGCAACGTCGTGCGCCTCAGCGTCGGCGGCAACCAGGTGCGCATCCAGCTCTCCAACCTCTACGGGCACCGGCCGCTGACGATCAGCCACGCGTCCGTGGCCCTGGCGGCGGCCCCCAGCAACCCGACCGCGGCGGCGGACAGCATGCGGCGGCTGAGCTTCGGTGAGCGCGGCGCCGTGACCATCCCGGCCGGACAGCAGGTCACCAGCGACCCGGCCAGGCTCAGCGTCCCGGACGCCAGCGACCTGCTGGTCACGACCTACTCCCCGGCCCCGTCCGGAGCCGTCACCTACCACCCGCACGCCCGCCAGATCTCCTACCTCGCGCGCGGCGACCGTACGGAGGACACCGCCGGTCTTGCCTACACCGAGCAGAGCCCCTACTGGCGCTACCTCACCGGCGTCGACGTCTGGACGAACAAGGCACGGGGTTCCGTCGTCGTGCTCGGCGACTCGATCACCGACGGCATCACCTCCACCTCCGGAGCCAACCACCGCTGGCCCGACTTCCTCGCCGAGCGACTGCGCACGGAGCGCGGCGCGCCCCGCCTGGGCGTCCTCAACCAGGGCATAAGCGGTAACCGTGTACTCACCGACGGCAACCAGTCGCCACCGGACAACCCCAGCGGCCTTTCCCGCTTCGACCGCGACGTACTCTCCCGCACCGGCGTCCGAGCCGTGATCATCGAGCTGGGCGTCAACGACATCCTGCGCAACCCACACGAGACCAACCCGCACCGCATCGTCGGCGGCCTCAAACAGCTGACAGAACAAGCCCACGCCCGCGGACTGCGCGTCGTCGGCGGCACCTTGATGCCCTTCCACGGCCACCGGGGCTTCACCCCCCGGCTCAACGCGGTACGCGAGGCCGTCAACCAGCAGATCCGCTCCGGCGAGGTCTTCGACGAGGTCGTGGACTTCGACACGGCCCTCCGCGACCCGATGAACCCACTACGCCTGCGCCCCGCCTACGACTCAGGCGACCACCTCCACCCCAGCGACGAGGGCTACCGAGCCATGGCGAAGGCACTGGACCTCCAGCACCTCCGAGGCTCAGCAGCCGCCGAACTCTGACCGCGACTCACCGCGCCCCGCGCACTCCCCCAAACACACCACCGAACAGAGACACCCCACGCGAGGGACAGCCAGGGGACAGCCGAAACAATCCACAACACGCACACCGAGGCCCAGTCCCCGAACACCAGGCACCACCGGGCCGGAACTCACAACGGACACCAACCCCACACCACAAGCCCACAGGACCGGAACTCACAACGGACACCACCGGGCCACGAGGGCCGGAACTCACAACAGACACCAACCCCACACCACAAGCCCACAAGACCGGAACTCACAACTCCTTACGACGCTTCTCGCCCTCGCCCTGGCCCTCAACCTGACGCTCTTGCCGCAGCCGCTTCAGCTCCGCCTTCTCACGCTGCCGCTCCGCCTTCTCCAGCCGACGCTCTTCCTTCTCGCGCCGCAGGTCAGCCTTCCGGCGCTTGCGCTCGACACCCACCCCGCCCCAAAAGGCGAGCCCGGTGACAGTGACCCGGGGCGCCCCCGGCGCTTCCTCGCCACCACCGACCGCGCTGTGATCAAAACCGCCCATGATGCCGATCCCGCTGACCTGCACCTCAACGTCGGGCGGCACGATGATCGACACCCCACCCATGATCGCGAAGCAGCGGATCACCACGTCACGCTCCTCGAACCGCGCCTCACGCAAATCGATCTCGCCGCCGCCCCAGAAGGCCAGCGACGTGAAACTGCGCGGCACGGTCCAGCCACCGGCACGCTGGAACCCTCCCATGACGGCGATCGCCCACCGCGAGGTCGGACGCCCACCGATCCGCTCCGGCCGCGCCGCGTCGCTGTCCACCGCCCGCGCGGGCACACCGGAAGGCACAGCGGAAGCCGGCACCGGCAGGTCGCGTACCAACGGCTCCAGGTCAGCATGCGTACGAGCGGTGTACGCCCGCTCCAGCCGCTCCTCGAACTCCTCCATGTCGAGTCGCCCCTCGGCGACGGCTTCCCGCAATGCCTCAGCGACACGCTCACGTTCAGCATCGGAAGCCCGCATCTCGGGGAGTTCACCGGTCATGGCGAACAGCCTACGCGGGCATACCCGTTCGAGCATGCACCCTCGACCCCACCCAAGCACCCCCAAACCACCCCCCGGTCAGCCCAAAGGGAACGGCCCGCAGCCACCACCAACGAAAGAGACCGAGAACCCGCAGCCACCACCAAACAGAGGGGACCGAGAACCCACCGCCACCACCAAACGGAAGAGACAGAGAACCCGCAGCCGCCAACGAACGGAGGGGACCGGGGCCGCAGGGCGGGGTCCTGGACGCTGACGTGTATTTGTGGCGCCAACGGGAGGCCCACCCCACGTATCGGGTCAACGGCGCCGTAAATATGCGGTCCAGGACCCCGCACCGGAGGTCACGGTCCCCGGCCCACCGGCCACCGGCCACCCGCCACCGGCCACCGGCCACCGGCCACCGGCCCACGCTCGGGCCACGGGCCCACGCCCACGACCCGACCCCACCCAGCACCACGCTCAGCCCACCCGCCCCGCGTACATCTTCGCGATCACGTCCTCGATCTCCGGCTCCCGCACCGACAGGTCGACCAGCGGATAGGCAGCCACGACCGCCGCCACGATCGGGGCCGCACTCGCCGTGGCCGGGAACGCCAGCCACTGCCGAGGCCCCTCGACCTTGACCGTACGGGCGCCCGGCACGCCCTCGATGGGCGCCATCTCCCGCTCCAGGTCGACAACGAGAGTGCGCTCGCTCTCACCGACGGCGTGCAACCCGTCGAGCCCGCCGTCATAGACCAGTCGCCCGTGGTCGATGACCATCACCCGCTTGCACAGCTGCTCGATGTCGGTCAGATCGTGCGTGGTGAGCAGGACCGTCGTACCCCGCTCCGCGTTGATCTCCCGCAAGAACTCCCGCACCTTCGCCTTGCTGATCACGTCGAGCCCGATGGTCGGCTCGTCGAGATAGAGCACGTCCGGGTCGTGCAGCAGGGCCGCGGCGATGTCACCCCGCATCCGCTGGCCGAGCGACAGCTGGCGTACCGGGACCTCCAAAAGCTCGGCAAGGTCGAGAAGTTCCACGCAGCGCTCCAGGTTGGCGTGGTACCGGTCATCCGGAATCCGGTACATCCGCCGCACCAGCGCGTACGAGTCGCGCAACGGCAGGTCCCACCACAACGTGGTGCGCTGTCCGAAGACCACCCCCATCCGCCGGGCCAGCCGCGTACGTTCACGGGCCGGGTCGATCCCCGCGACCCGCAGCCGCCCGGCGCTGGGCACCAGGATGCCGGTCAGCATCTTGATGGTGGTGGACTTCCCGGCGCCGTTCGGCCCGATGTAGCCGACCATCTCTCCACGCGGCACCCGGAAGCTGATGCCGTCCACCGCCCGCACCTGATGCCGCTCCCGGCGCAGCAACCCCGCCTTGCGCCGTACGTCGAAGACCTTCTCGACCCCCTCAAGCTCAATAAACCCAGCCGCACCACCCAACCCATCGGAACGGTCCGAATCACCCAACCCACCGCCAGGGCCCGAACCACCCGGCCCACCGCCAGAGTCCGAACCACCCGAGCGATCCAACCCACCCAAACCCGTCACCACATCCCCCTCAGCTTCCCGTGCTCCGATACCCGCGCAGCCCCGCCCGCCACGCGAACCCGCCCACCGCGCAGCACACCAGCGCCACCAGCGGTGACGCGAAGTCGACCCAGCCGGGCAGCCCGAGCGGATCAGGGCGGCCCAGGATGTACAGCGCGGGCATCCAGTTGACGAAGGCGAGCGGAATGACGAACGTGACGCCGCGCACCAGCTCCTGCGCGAAGACCGTCGGCGGGTACTGCAACAGCGTGTTCCCGCCGTACGTGAAGGAGTTCTGGACCTCGGAGGCGTCACTGGCCCAGAACTGGAAGGCGGCGCCGAGCAGGAACACCGCCCCGAAGATCGCCGCCCCACTGAGCAGCATCACCGGCATCAGCAGCACCCTGCCCGGGCTCCAGTCGATGTCGAGTTCGGTCAGCGACCAGCAGAGCAGCATCACGCCCTGGCTGATCCGGCCGAGGCGGCGCAGCGCGAACTGGTCCGCCGCGACCTGCGCGAGAATCGGCACGGGCCGCACCAGCAGCGTGTCCAGCGTCCCGTCCCGCACACGGCGGCCGACCCGTTCCATGTTGCCGAGGGTGAGGTCGGCCAACCCGAAGGCGGTGCTCGTCGTCCCGTACAGGAAGGCCACCTCGGCGAGGGCGAAACCGCCCAGCTGCTCGACGTGGCCGAACATCAGCATGATGGCGACGAAGTCGAGGGCGGTGGCCGCGAAGTTGCCCGCCGTCATGATGAGGAACGAGGTGCGGTACGCCATCGTCGAGCGCACCCACATGGCGACGATGAGCCCGTAAGCCCGCAGCCCGTGCCAGGCACGCTCCGCCCAGGGCTCCTCACGGACCTCGTGGTGCGCCGCCCCCGACGCCAACCCGGGCGCCGTCCCGGCCGCCAGCCCTCCCGTCGCCCCGGACGCCGCCTCGCTCGTCCCGGTTTCGGCCTGACGCGGCTCAGCCACCTTGCACCACCACCTTGCGGGTGGCCACGGACTGCAGGGCCCTGCCGCCCGCGAAGAGCACGACCGCCCACCCGGCCTGGAAGGCGAGCGCCCCCGCGAGCCCGGCCCCTGTGCGCTCGCCGAGGAACACATCCGCCGGCACCTGGAGCATCGCCGCCCAGGGCAGCACCTTGGCCACATCACCGAGCAACCCGGGGAAGACCGGCAGCGGCAGCAGCATGCCCGACAGGAACATCCCGAGCAGCATGCTGACCATGGCCACTCCACTGCCGTCGAGCAGCCAGAAGGCGGTCAGCGCGACGAGATAGCGCAGAGCGAAACCGACGAGCAGCCCGAGAAGAACCGAGAACAGGAACGCCAGCCAGGTCAACGCGGACGCCGGAAAGCTGAGTTCGAACGCGAGCGCGCCTAGCGCCATCGGCACGATGCCGCGCCCGAGAAGCTGGAACCCCGCCCGCCCCAAGTCCCCGGCCAGCCACCACAGCTGGAGATCAACGGGCCGGTAGAGATCAATGGCGATGTCCCCGGAGCGGATGCGCTCCTGCAACTCCACCTCGAAACCGCCGCCCATCAGGGCGGCGGCGGCCAGCAGGGCCTGCCCGAGCCAGACGAACGTCAGCGCCTGGGAGACGTCGTAGCCGCCCAGATGGGGCCGCTGGTCCCACAGCGCGACAAAGGTGTAGGCGACGATGAATCCGAAGACCGTGTTGGTGAAGACCCCCGCGGCGGTGGCGACCCTGTACGTCGCGTAACGTCGGAACCCGCTCGCCGCGACGGCCATGTAGAGCCGCACCGAGGCTCCCTTCCCGTCGCTGAGCACCAAAGTCCACGAGCTTAGACCGGCGGCTGGGCGGCAAGCCAGGCATTATTCACCCTGTGGGGTGAGCCGCCAGGGCCAACCAGCGGGTCACAGAGCTGTCACAGGTGCGCGCCGCCTCCGCCTAGCGGAACGCATGATGCGACAGTGTTTTGTGGGGCGTACGACGCGAATCGCCCGACACGACACGATTTATTTATGCCGTGACACAACCATGGGCGGCGCCCGAGGAGTCCCTACAGACATGACCGACGAGCCTCAGCAGCCAAGCGCCGAAGGCGGAGGCGACAGCGACGCCGAAGGCGGCGGCGGCAAGCCCGGAGCCGCGGGTGACAAACACCCCGAAGCCGCAGGTGGCCCCAACCCCACGGTGCCAGGTGACGACGTCCCCAAGCCCGCGCGAGACGACGCCCCGAGGCCCCCGCGCGACCGTCCGCGGACGCCGCCGCGTGAGCGCGCGCCCCAGGCGGCGGACGACCGTACCCCCAAGACGCCACGCGGCTCCAAGACGCCACACGACCCCAAAACGCCACGCGATTCCGCGACGCCACGCGACCCCAACGGCAGGCCCCCGGGCGACCCCAGCGGCCAGCTTCCGCGTGACCCCGGGGCTCAGCCGCCGCGCGACCCCAGCGGCCAGCTCCCCCGTGACCCCGGCGCCAGGTCCCCGCAGGATTCCGGCCCCAGGGCTCCGCAGGACCGCGGCGCCAGGGCTCCGCGCGACCCCGGTCTCCAGGCCGGAGGCGGCATGCGGCCGGAGACGGCGGGTGGCATGCGCCCGCAGGCAGCGGGTGCCGGCGCGCCCAAGCCGCCGCAGCGCGACGCCCCGAGGCCCCCGCGCGACAGCGCCCCCAGCACCGGACATGACACGGGCCTCAACGCCGCGCGTGACACGGGCCCCGCGGCGCCGCGCGGCACCGGCCCGCATGCCGCGGGTGGTACGGGCGGCCGCCCGAAAGCCGCGGGTGGCGGCAACGCCCCCCGCCCAGGCCCCGCCGCCGCGGCGGCGGGCCACGGCGGCGCCGGGCCCGCCCCCACCGGCAGCGGCTCCGTGCCCGCGGCAGGCGCGGCAGGCCCCGATGCCACCGCCGCGCTCCCCACCGTGCCCGCGACTGCCGCCGCGAGCGCCGCAGGCACCGGCGCCCAAGGCACTGGCGCAGGCGCCACTACCCCCGACGCCGCTTCCGCTTCCGCTTCCGCCGCCGCTGACGGCAACGCCGCCGGTGGGCCGCCGAAGCCCGGCAAGAAGGCGAAGAAGCGCCGCCCCAAGCGCACCGGCTGGCGCCGCGTCCTCCCGACCTGGCGGATGGTGCTCGGCGCCTTCCTCCTGCTTTTCCTGCTCGTCGGCGGCACCCTGGTCACCGGCTACCTGCTCGTGGACATCCCGGCCGCCAACAAGGCCGCGCTGGCCCAGAGCAACGTCTACCTCTACTCCGACGGCTCCCAACTCGCCCGCGAAGGCGCGGTCAACCGGGAGAACGTGAAGCTGAGCAACGTGTCCAAGAACACGCAGCACGCCGTGCTCTCCGCCGAGGACCGGGACTTCTACTCCGAGTCCGCGGTCAACCCGGCGGCGATGGTCAGGGCCGCCTGGAACACCGCCACCGGCAAGGGCAAGCAGTCGGGTTCGACGATCACGCAGCAGTACGTCAAGAACTACTACCTGGACCAGGAGCAGACGGTCAGCCGCAAGGCCAAGGAGTTCTTCATCGCGATCAAGCTCGACCGCGAGGTCAGCAAGGACGACATCCTTGAGGGCTACCTGAACACCAGCTACTTCGGCCGCAACGCGTACGGCATCCAGGCGGCCTCGCAGGCGTACTACGGCAAGGACTCCGACGAGCTCAACACCGGCGAGAGCGCGTACCTCGCGACGCTGCTCAACTCGCCCAGCGCGTACGACGTCGTCGTCCATCCCGAGTACAAGAAGCAGGCGCTGGCCCGCTGGAACTACGTACTGGACGGCATGGTCAAGAAGGGCTGGCTGGAGAAGTCCGAGCGGGAGGCGATGAAGTTCCCGACGCCGGACGAGGCCAAGCCCGCCTCCAGCATGTCCGGGCAGCGCGGCTACCTCGTCGAGGCGGTCAAGGACTACATCACGAGCAACGACATCATCGACGAGAAGGACCTCGCCGCCGGTGGCCACCGCATCACCACCAGCATCGACAAGAAGAAGCAGGACGCGTTCGTCGGCGCCGTCAAGAAGCGGCTGATGGACAAGCTCAGCGACCAGAACAAGGTCGACAAGTACGTGCGGGCCGGTGGCGCCTCCATCGACCCCAAGACCGGCAAGGTCGTCGCCCTGTACGGCGGTGTCGACTACACGAAGCAGTACGTCAACAACGCCACCCGCCGCGACTACCAAGTCGGCTCCACCTTCAAGCCGTTCGTCTTCACCTCGGCCGTCGAGAACGATTCCGTCACCCAGGGCGGTCAACCGATCACGCCCGACACCCTCTACGACGGCACCAACAAGCGCGAGGTCATCGGCCCCAACGGGCCCACCAACTACTCGCCCGCCAACGAGGACGACGTCGACTACGGGCCGGTCAACGTCACCACGGCCACCGACAAGTCCGTCAACAGCGTCTACGCGCAGATGGCCCAGGACGTCGGCCCCGAGAAGGTCAAGGACACCGCGGTCGACCTCGGCATCCCCGAGAACACCCCCGACCTCACCGCCAGTCCCTCCATCGCGCTCGGCCCCTCCACGGCCAGCGTCCTGGACATGACAGAGGCGTACGCGACACTCGCCAACCACGGCAAGCACGGCGCCTACAGCCTGGTCAACGAGATCACCAAGGACGGCGGGAAGATCGACCTGCCGCGGCAGAGCACCAAGCAGGCCGTCCCGCGCGACGCGGCCGACACCACGACCTCGATCCTCAAGAGCGTCGTCGAAGGCGGCACCGGCACCGCGGCACAGGCCGCAGGCCGCCCGGCGGCGGGCAAGACCGGCACCGCCGAGGAGGACAAGGCGGCCTGGTTCGCCGGTTTCACGCCCGACCTGGCGACCGTCGTCGCCGTCATGGGTCAGGACTCCGACACCGGTGCGCAGAAACCGCTGTACGGGGCGACCGGCCTGCCCCGCATCAACGGTGGCGGCTACCCGGCGGAGATCTGGGCCGAGTACACCGCCGACGCCCTCAAGGGCGTCCCCGCCCGCGACTTCGACCTGCAACTGGAGGACGGCGCCGACACCCCGTCGCTGCCGCCGACCGGCACCACGGAGCCACCGGCCACCAGCAGCGCGCCGCCGACCAGCAGCGCGCCCCCGGAGACCAGCGCCCCACCCACGGACACGCCCACCACACCCACGGACATCCCCACCGTGCCCACCGACATCCCGACGCCGCCGACCGCCACCCCTCCGACCGATTTCCCGGCCGGAGGAGCCACCGGTGAACAGAACGGCGGCCAGAACGCCGGGCCGATCGGCGGCCAGGACGGCGGGCTCCCGGGTGGCGCCCAGAACGGCGGGGGCGGCGGCGGAGACGGCGGAGCGGACGGCGGAGCAGACGGCGGCGGAGCCGGCGGCACTGGCTGACCCGGGGCCGCGTACGGCTCCCGACGACGGCGGCCGGCCACGTCAGGCCAGGTCACGTCAGGCCAGGTCAGGTCACGTCACGTCACGTCACGTCACGTCACGTCACGTCACGTCACGTCACCAAAGCAAGACGGCGGGTCCGCCCCGACCGGCGAGGACACGGAAAGTCCGCAAACTGCTCACCGGCCGGGGCGGACCCGTCCGCGCCTGCCCATACGGCACGGCAACACCCGCACCACCAGCAGCGACCGCCCACCATGGGCCTCTCAGTGCAGACCGGCCCCGACCAGGTCCCGACGAGGAGCCGGGCCGGGCGCGGCCTACGGGCGCGGTGAGGGCAGCGGCGGCGCAGCCGTCAGTGGCCCGACGTCGCCTTCAGGCCGACCACCGCCACCAGCAGCAGCACGACAAAGAAGATCCGGGCGGCGGTCGCGGGCTCGTTCAGCACCACCATGCCGAGCACCGCCGCACCGGCCGCGCCGATGCCGACCCACACGCCGTAGGCGGTGCCGATCGGCAGGGACTTGGCGGCGTGCGCCAGCAGCATCATGCTCGCGACGATGCCCGCACCGGTGAACACGCTCGGCCACAGCCGGGTGAACCCCTCGGTGTACTTCATCCCGATCGACCAGCCCACCTCAAGCAGACCAGCGACGATCAACAGAACCCAGGCCATGACGGCACCTCCGTGAAATGCGTGCTTCAACAGGGGTGCGTCGTCTTTGCGTAACCCGGTACGGCGCGTCTCGTCGGGATATCTACGACCCTAGCAACACGGCAGAAAAAGGGCGGTGACCGAGGTCACCGCCCTGCCTACGACGCATATCAGCGCAGGTCAACGCCGCCCGCCGGGCTCCGATGGCCCGCGCCACACCAGCGGCGGGACGGCACACGGAACCGGGCGCGAGGCGGCACGGACGCAGAAGCACGAGACGGCACGAGGGACGAAGCGCGAGGCTACGGGCACAGCCCGTACACCCCGCAGCCCTACCGATCAGATCCGTACAGCCCACAGGCCGCAGGCCGACAGATCAGCCCTACAGATACAGCCCCGTGGAATCCTCCGAGCCCTCCAGGCGCTCCGCGGCGACGGCGTGCAGATCACGTTCGCGCATCAGCACGTACGCGACCCCGCGCACCTCGACCTCGGCGCGGTCCTCGGGGTCGTACAGCACCCGGTCGCCCGGCTCCACGGTCCGTACGTTCTGGCCGACAGCGACCACCTCGGCCCAGGCCAGCCTGCGGCCGACGGCGGCGGTCGCCGGAATGACGATGCCGCCGGTCGAGCGACGCTCGCCTTCCGGAATGTCTGTTCGGACCAGCACCCGGTCATGCAGCATCCGGATGGGCAGCTTGTCGTGGGACGTCTTGGCACTCACGCCATGACGGTACCTGGCCCGGCCCCCGCCGTACGCCGATGGGTCCGGTGCCATTCAGCCGACACGGCCCGGTCCCCGTCCGTCGTGGCCCGGTCCCCGTCCCTTGTGGCCCACCGCCGCGCGTCAGTCGTGACGCCGCCGCGAGGAGACGGTGAGCAGTCCGATCACGGCCACAGCCACGAGCGCGACCGGCACGATCCGCTCAAGACGCGGCGCACCGTCCGCCGAGACGAACTGGGCCCGCACGTCAGAGACCGCGCGGTTGGCGGCCACGTACGCCTGCCCCGCCGTACGGTCCACAGTCGAGGCCACCTTCGCCTTCGCGTCGCCGATGATCGTCTTCGGGTGCACGCGCACCCCGATCTCGTCGAGCGTCACAGCGAGCTCACGCCGCCTGCGGGCGATATCAGCCTCGATCTGCGCAGGGGTCCTGGCTTCCGACACCGCGCTGCCTCCGTCAATTATCGATGATCCGTGCTGGACAGTCTGTCAGGTCGGTTCGATCTGTGCCCCACGGAATCCCCCATCGCGAACCTGGCTAATGTCAGGGACAGCGGAATCACCCACTAAGGAGAGCTATGAGCGAGCGACTGCAGCCCGGCGACACCGCCCCCGCCTTCACCCTGCCCGACGCGGACGGCAAGCCGGTCTCCCTCGCCGACCACGCGGGCCGCAAGGTCATCGTCTACTTCTACCCCGCCGCCCTCACCCCCGGCTGCACCAAGCAAGCCTGCGACTTCACCGACAACCTCGAATTCCTCACCGGGCACGGCTACGACGTCATCGGCATCTCCCCCGACAAGCCGGAAAAGCTCGCCAAGTTCCGTGACAAGGAAGACCTGAAGGTCACGCTCGTCGGCGACCCGGAGAAGACGGTGCTTGAGGCGTACGGCGCCTACGGCGAGAAGAAGCTGTACGGAAAGACGGTCACCGGGGTCATCCGTTCCACCGTCATCGTCGACGAACACGGCAAGGTCGAACGAGCCCTCTACAACGTCAAGGCCACCGGGCACGTCGCGAAAATCATCAAGGACCTCGGTCTCTGACGACCGTCTCTGACGGCGGCCTCTGACGGCGGACCGGCACAAGCAGAGCGGCAGCAACCCTGCCGCATCTGCTCGCCTCTCACCCCCACCACAACAGCCTCCCGGGACCACCCGGCCCCACAGGCCGACGGGGCCCCACAGGCCGACGGCCCTCCCTGCCCACCGGGAGCCGTCGGCCACTGAGTCCTCCCGGACCACCGGGGGCCGGGCCGCCCGGACGGCGGCCCACCGGCCCCCGGAGCAGGCCCGCCGGACAGCGGGCCTTCACCGGGCCGGGGTGGCCCCGGACCCGGGCCCCGGCCCGGGCCCCGGCGCCAAATCCCCCGGCCGGATGCGCCCTTCCGGCTCCGGCGCCTCCGGCGGCTTCGGTGGTTCGTCCAACTCCGGGAGCGACAGCACCGTTTCGGCGCCGCCCGACGCGGCGGCGCCGAACTCAAGCCGCGCGCCCAGCACCCGCGCCTGCCCCGCCGCGATCGTCAACCCGAGACCATGCCCCGTACCCCGCTCCGGGGCACCCGTACGGAACCGGCGCGGCCCCTCAGCGAGGATCTCCGCCGGATAACCGCGGCCATGGTCGCTCACCACGATCCGCGCGCCCTCCACACGCACCTCCACCGGCGGCCGCCCATGCCGCACCGCGTTCGCCAGCACATTCACCAATACCCGCTCCACCCGCCGGGCGTCCGTCGTGACGATCCGGCCCTCCCCCACAGCCGTGACCCGCACCACCGACTCGGCGATCCCCCGCTGCCCCACCGCGCGCCGCACGATCCCCCGCACCAGCAACGGCAACTCCACCGGCTCCAGCTGCGCGCTCTCCACCCCGGCGTCCAGCCGCGACACCTCCAGCAGGTCCTCCACCAGCCCCCGCATCGCCTGCGCCCGGTCCCGCACCAGCTCAATCGCCCGCTCATGCGGCAACAGCTCGGCGGCGGCCACAAGACCCGCCACCGGCGTACGCAACTCATGCGCCACATCAGCGGTGAACTTGCGCTCCGCCTCCACCCGACCCGCCAGCGAAGCCGCCATGTCATGGATGGAACGCCCCAGCTCGGAGACCTCATCGCGGCCCCGGACCATGAGCGCGGCGGCGTCCGGCGGCTCCCCCGCCGCGATCCTGCGTGCGGCGGCCGCACTCAGCCGCAGCCGCCGCGACAGCCGCTGCGCCACAAACCAGGCCACCACGGCGGCCAGCACCACCGTCCCCACACCGGCGACGATCAACGCCCGGTCCAACGCGTCCTGCGCCGGGTCCGCACGCGGGAACGCCGCCGACACCGACAGCACCTTGTCCCCGCCGACCCCCGTAGCGGCCCAGGCACGCGGATCGTCCCCACCGCTGATGTACGTCCCAGAACCACCACCCGCCACCGCGCGAGCCAGCGGGGGCGGAATCCTGGCATCGTCGAGCTGCGCACCAAGCGCCAGAGAATCGTCCCGCTGATAAATACGCAAAGCGGAACTCAGCCGCTCATCCTGATACTCCCGGGCCTGCCGCTGCCGGTCCCGATCCGCGATGTGATGCACGGAAAGACCCAGCAGCACCACGGCCAAAGCCGTCACAAAGGAAATAGCGAGCGCGATGCGGCCACGAATGCCCATCAGGCGATCGTGTACGTCTCAGTTGCCTCACCGAACGGCGTGGACCCGGAATACATCACCGTCAGCCCGGTAAAAGCAGGCTTGCCGTCCACATTCTTCGCCCCGTACAGCGACAAACGCGCCGGATACGAAGCGGGCGCCGCACCCACCGAGCCTGACACCTGCACCACACCATCCCCCTCCGCGCCCTCAGCGTCGTAGCTCTGCCACTCCAGGTCGCTGGCCACCACCCCCGCGTCCACACACACCAGCGTGATGATCTCCGGCTTCAGCAACGGCTCCCCCTGACCACAGTCCCGCACGCCCGGCAGCCCCACCGCCTTGACCGCCCCGGACTTCGACCGCTCGACCGCCGCCGTCTTCGGGGCCTTCTCCACCACACCGCCCCGGTCAGCCGCCTGGCTCCACCACACCCCGCCGCAGGCGACCGCGGTCACCACCACAAGCGTCACCACGGCGGCACGCACACCGGCCCGGCGCGCACCAGCCGCGGACACGGCGGGCCGACGCAGAACCGGGCGGCGCAGAACGGGACGGACAGCCATCGCACTCACATCTCCCTACGGAACGGGCGAGAGCCCGCACTCCACGCACCCACCCTTGCGTGCGAGCCACACAGACCCGTTGCCCGTACGACTCAGCCAGCGCGCGACAGCGTAAAGATCTTGTAACAGCGCCTGTCCCACAGCCCCGCCAAGCCCCGAACCGGCATGCCGCCGCACGGCCCAGCCAATGTGAGCAATATCGCGTTAGCTGCTAAAAGGGGTTTGACCGCACTCAACGGGCGCAGCAGCCCTAGTCGTACCGAAACCGCGCCCTACGCGGTCGCAGCAGACGAAGGGAAGGCGAGTCGTGTCAACCGGCACCTCTATCGACGACGCCGCGCAAGACCCCGAGGCGGTCAGACGTCACCGGCCCCTCTTCCGCGCGGTCGCCCGCCGAAAAAACCCCAAGCTGCGCCGGACGGATATCACCGTCACCGACGAGAAGATCGTCAAGCGAGCCGTAAAAGCCGCAGCGCTCGGCAACGCCATGGAATGGTTCGACTTCGGCATCTACAGCTATCTCGCCGTCACCATCGGGCACGTCTTCTTTCCGTCCGGCAATGACACGATGCAGCTGCTGTCGTCCTTCGCCACCTTCGCCGTCGCCTTCCTCGTACGTCCCCTGGGCGGACTGTACTTCGGGCCGCTCGGCGACCGTATCGGCCGTAAATCCGTGCTCGCCCTCACCATGATCCTGATGGCGCTCGGCACCTTCTGCATCGGGCTGATTCCGTCCTACGATTCCATCGGCTTCTGGGCACCAGCCCTTCTCATCATCTTCCGGCTGATCCAGGGATTCTCCACGGGCGGTGAATACGGCGGAGCCTCCACCTTCATCGCCGAATACGCCCCCGACAAGCGGCGTGGCTACTTCGGCAGCTTCCTCGAACTCGGCACCCTCGCCGGTTACGCGAGCGCGGCGGGCCTCGTCGTCGTC
This sequence comes from Streptomyces sp. A01, assembly GCF_059026195.1. Lineage (NCBI taxonomy): Bacteria > Bacillati > Actinomycetota > Actinomycetes > Kitasatosporales > Streptomycetaceae > Streptomyces > Streptomyces sp. A01. Next base: position 342,189 of record NZ_JBWLKN010000002.1, read on the forward strand.
ATGAACGAGCAGCTCGGCGACGCGACCATGGAGGACTGGGGCTGGCGCATCCCCTTCCTCGTAGCGGGTCCCCTCGGACTCGCCGGCCTCTACCTGCGGCTGAGGCTGGAAGAGACCCCCGCGTTCCAGAAACTCGAAGAGAACAACGCCGCCGAAGGCCATATCAACAGCGAGACCACCGAGCTGAAGGAAATCTTCGTCGCCCATTGGCAGCGGCTCCTGCTGTGCGTCGTGCTCGTCGCCGCGTACAACATCTGCCATTACATGCTGCTCTCGTACATGCCGACCTATCTCACGGACGAGCTCGACTACGACGACTCCCACGGCCTGCTCCTCATCGTCGGCACCATGGTCATCCTCATGTGCCTGGTCAACCGGGTCGGCCACCTCAACGACCGCTTCGGCCGCAAACCGCTGCTCGCGGCGGGCATGGGCGGCTTCGCCGTGCTGTCCCTCCCCGCGTTCTGGCTGCTCCAGCAGGGCAGCTTCCTCGCCGTCGCCTCCGGCATGCTGATGCTCGGCCTGCCGCTGGTCTGCCTGCTGGGCACCATGTCCGCCGTCCTGCCCGCACTCTTCGCGACGAACGTCCGCTACGGCTCCCTGTCGATCGGCTACAACCTCGCCGCTTCCCTCTTCGGCGGCACGACCCCCCTGGTCATCACGGGCCTGATCAGCGTCACCGGCAGCGACATGATGCCCGCCGTCTACGCGATGCTCGCCGCCCTGGTCGGCCTGGTAGCCGTGGCCTGCATGAAGGAAACCGCCCGCCAGCCCCTGGAAGGCTCCGGCCCCTCGGTGGCGACCCAGGAGGAGGCCGTACGCATGGTCGAGTCACAGTCCCCCGACCCCAGGTTCTGACCCCACAGGCGGCGGGCCCCGGCCCGCCGCCTGCCCTGAACGGCGTAACCCCTCGTCCCCCGACTCGTTGAAGAGTTCGAGGCTGCCACAAGCGGCCGCATCCACGAAGGGGCGGCCGAAGCCGCGGCCACGGTGAGCGAACACCGTGGAAGGGGCGTGCCAGGGCCGGGCAGGAGGACGAACCCTGATGACCAGGAAGTATTCCGACGAGGCGATCGGCCGAGCCGTCACCTCCTCGACCACGTTGCGGGAAGTGGCGCGGAAGCTTGGCGCGACGCCCGCCACCGGCACGCTCTCGCACCTCCGCAGGCGCATCGCGGCGGCCGGTATCGACATCAGTCACTTCCCGGGCCTCAACCGTCACGCACCGGAACTGCCGTACGGCCTCGCGGAGCTCGCGGAGGCCGCGGCGTCGGTGAACAGCTTTCGCGCGCTGGCGCGTGCCCTGGGGGCGCCCGACGACGGAAGGACGCGGGCCGCGCTGCGGCGCACGCTCATCGCGCTGCACATCGATGTGACGCACTTCAGCCACTCCCGGCTGCCCCGCCCCGACCAGCAGCTCGCGGAGGCCGTCGCGGGCTCGACGAGCTACGCGGATGTAGTGCGGGCCCTCGGCATGCCGCCGAACGATGTGAGCACGCGTCGAGTCCAGCGCTGGGTGGCCCAACTCCGCCTGGACACCTCGCATTTCGTACGAACATCCCGCCGGGTGGCCCTGGTCGGGCAGTCCGGTCCCGCCCCCGCCGATGTGCTCCGCGTACGGTCCGCCGGGTCACCTCGCGTCAACCGTGACCGGCTGCACCGGGCGCTGAGCGCGCTGGGCGTCCCGTACCGCTGCGCCTTCTGTGGCAACGAGGGCGAGTGGCGTGAGGCACTGATGACCCTGCACATCGACCACATCAACGGAGACTGGCTCGACAACCGGGCGCAGAATCTGCGCTATCTCTGCCCCAACTGTCACGCCACGACCGAGACCTGGTGCCGCAACCGTCGGCTCACCCGTCGCGCCATCGATCCACGGTGATCGGCACAGGATTACCCGCCTGACCGGTGGGTCGTACGCCCGCTACCATTACTGGCGGCTAGCGGCCGTGGCGGAACTGGCCTACGCGCAGCACTTAGGATGCTGTGGGAGAAATCCCTTGAGGGTTCGAGTCCCTCCGGCCGCACACCTTCGTTTCGAAGGGCCGACTCTCCTCTGTGGCGAGTCGGCCCTTCGGCGTCTCCCGGCGGGGACGTCCCGGCCCGGCAGGAGCGTCCCGGCCGAGGTCCGGTGCGGCAGCCTGGGGCCTTACCGGGGCTGGCCAAGGCGCGTCATCCCACCAGCTCCCGCACCACCGGCACCAGCTCCCGGAACGCCTTCCCCCGGTGGCTGATCGTGTTCTTCTCCCGTGGGGTCAGCTCGGCGCAGGTGCGGGTCTCGCCCAGAGGCTGGAGGATCGGGTCGTAGCCGAAGCCGCCGCCGCCCGTGGGTTCGTGGCGGAGGGTGCCTTTCAGGTGGCCTTCCACGACGCGCTCGGTGCCGTCGGGGAGGGCGAGGGCTGCCGCGCAGGCGAAGTGGGCGCCTCGGTGGGCGTCGGCGATGTCGCTCAGCTGGGACAGCAGCAGGTCGAGGTTGGCCTTGTCGTCGCCGTGGCGGCCTGCCCAGCGCGCGGAGAAGATGCCGGGCGCGCCGCCCAGGACGTCCACGCACAGGCCGGAGTCGTCGGCCACGGCGGGCAGGCCGGTCTCTTTGGCGAGGGCGTGGGCCTTGAGGAGGGCGTTCTCGGCGAAGGTGACGCCGGTTTCCTTGACGTCGGGGATGTGGGGGTAGGCGTCGGCGCCGACGAGGTCGATATCGAGCGCGGCGTCGGTGAGGATCGAGCGCAGCTCGGTGATCTTGTGGGCGTTGCGGGTGGCGAGGATGAGGCGCTTCATACGGCTGATTATCCGGGTCAGCCGGGGCTGCAGACCTTGGTGAGTTCCTTGGCCGCGTCGCCGACCGGTGACAGGTCGGGGTTCCTGTCTTCCTTGATCGCGACGCGCACGTTGTCGAGGGCCTTGTCGAGGTGGTCGACGGCCTTCTCGACGTCGGCGTTGTCGGTCCTGTCGCGGAGCTTGTCGATGTCCTTGTTGAGGTCGTCGAGGATGTCGTCGGCCTTCTCCGGGTTTTCCGCGGAGTCGGTGACGGCTTGTTGCAGGTCGTTGACGTCCCCCGAGATCGATACGCCCAGCTGCGCGCAGTCGATCGCCTTGTCGACGTCGTCGCATCCGGTCATCAGGGGCACGGCCAGTGCGAGGGCGGCGACGCTGACGGCGGCGGTCGTGAGGCGGCGCATGGCCATGGAACGGGTCCCTCCGCGGCGGGTGTGTACGAGTCCACGGCGGTGCGTGTGCCCGTACCTGTCACCTGACTAAACGCGCGCGGGGCCGTGCATGGTTGCTTCCTCCGCCGGGGTCCCTGTTGTTTCTCCCGGTCACTTCCCCGGGAACCCAAGGGAGGGCGTCCGTTCGCTTCCCCGGGAGCCCAAGAGAGGGCGTCCGTTGGGGAGATCGGGCGGGGACACAGCGGCGGGGGCGGGGCGGGTGTCACCGCCCCGCCGTGCGGCGTCAGTTGGTGACGGCCAGCGCTTCCCGCTGGAGGGCGGCGAGTTCGTCGCAGCCCGCCACCGCGAGATCGAGCAGCCCGTTGAGTTCGTCGCGCTTGAAGGGCTCGCCTTCGGCGGTGCCCTGGACCTCGACGAAGCGGCCGTCGCCGGTGCAGACGACGTTCATGTCGGTCTCGGCGTTCACGTCTTCCTCGTAGCGGAGGTCGAGGAGCGGGACGTTGTCCACGATGCCGACGCTGATGGCGGCGACGGTGCCGGTCAGGGGCTTGCGGTTGGCCTTGATCAGCTTCTTGCCCTGGGCCCAGCCGATGGCGTCGGCGAGGGCGACGTACGCGCCGGTGATGGCCGCGGTGCGGGTCCCGCCGTCGGCCTGGAGGACGTCGCAGTCGAGCACGATGGTGTTCTCGCCGAGCGCCTTGAAGTCGATGACGGCGCGCAGCGAGCGGCCGATGAGGCGGGAGATCTCGTGGGTGCGGCCACCGATCTTGCCCCGTACGGATTCACGGTCGCCACGCGTGTTCGTGGCGCGCGGGAGCATCGCGTACTCGGCGGTGATCCAGCCTTCTCCGCTGCCCTTGCGCCAGCGCGGTACGCCCTCGGTGAAGCTGGCGGTGCACAGCACGCGGGTGTCTCCGAAGGAGACGAGGACGGAGCCCTCGGCGTGCTTGCTCCAGGAGCGTTCGATGGTGACAGGGCGGAGCTGGTCGGGTGTGCGGCCGTCGATACGAGACATGCTCCGACCCTATCGGCAATGCGGCGGGCCTCGTTCCGTACGGAGTGCCCGGGTGCGGCTGTCCGTACGGAACGAGGCCCGTCGTGGTCTCGGCGAGTGGTGGCTCATGTCGCTGTGGTGGCGGGCCACTTGTGGTGGGCCGACGTCGGCGGCTGGGTGCCGTGCTGCCGTGGGCGTGTGGCGTCACCGGACGCGGGTGGCCGCCGGGTGGTGGGCGGCGGCCGGTGTGCGGCGGGCGGGCCAGGGCAGGTCAGGGGCTGAGACGCGCGGGTGAGCGGGTGCCGGGTGGGGCGTGGCTCACATCATGTCTTCGATGTCGGCGGCGATGGGGTCGGCGTCGGTGCCGATGACGACCTGGATCGCCGTGCCCATCTTGACGACGCCGTGGGCGCCCGCGGCCTTCAGGGCGGCTTCGTCAACGAGGGAGGCGTCACTGACCTCGGTGCGGAGGCGGGTGATGCAGCCTTCGACCTCTTCGATGTTGTCGATCCCACCGAGCCCGGCGACGATCTTCTCAGCCTTGCTGGCCATGTCCACTCCTGTTTTCTCGGCCCTTCGGCGGTCCCGCCGAGCGTTTGTCATACCGTAACGCACGTTTAGACCAACTTCGCGGGCATATGTCCGTTACCTAGCGAAGGATGGCGATCACCTGCCGCCACCGTCGGGCTCACCCGAACGGCGGCACAAGAGGTCTACACCAGTATGCGGCAAGCGTGATGGCCAACTGCCGCCGGGAGGACGGACATGAGCGTGAGCAGCGCCGCGGCACCACGGAAGAAGTGGACATCGGTCTTCTTCCAAGGGCTGCAGAAGATGGGCCGCAGCCTTCAGTTGCCCATCGCGGTGCTGCCCGCCGCCGGCATCCTCAACCGGCTGGGCCAGAAGGACGTCTTCGGCGCTGACGGGCTCGGCTGGGACAACGTGGCCAAGGTGTTCGCCGGTGCGGGCGGGGCGCTGCTCGATCCGGTGCTCGGGCTGCCGCTGCTGTTCTGCGTGGGTGTCGCGATCGGCATGGCGAAGAAGGCGGACGGCTCGACGGCGCTGGCCGCGGTCGCCGGATTCCTCGTCTACCACAATGTGCTGGCGCAGTTCCCCGAGGACGGTGAGCCGCAGAACCCGGGCGTCTTCGGCGGCATCGTGCTGGGGCTGTTCAGCGCGTGGGTCTGGCGGCGCTATCACCGGACGAGGCTGGTGGACTGGCTGGGTTTCTTCAACGGCCGCCGACTCGTGCCGATCATGATGTCGTTCGTGGGCCTGGTGTTCGCGGCGGCCTGCCTGTGGGTGTGGCCGCCGGTCGGTGACGCGCTGGTGGACTTCAGCGACTGGCTGACCGGGCTCGGCGCGGTGGGCTCCGGCATCTTCGGCATCGCCAACCGGGCACTGCTGACGATGGGGCTGCACCAGTTCCTCAATACGTTCGTGTGGTTCCAGTACGGGGACTACACGGCGCCGGACGGCAAGACCTACCAGGGCGACATCAACCGCTTCCTCAACGGCGACCCGAGCGCGGGCATCTTCACCACGGGCTTCTTCCCGATCATGATGTTCGCGCTGCCCGCCGCCGCACTCGCCATCGCGCACTGCGCGAAGCCCGAGCGGCGCAAGGAGATCGGCGGCATGATGCTGTCGGTCGGGCTGACCTCGCTGGTCACCGGCATCACGGAGCCGATCGAGTACTCCTTCCTCTTCGTCGCTCCCGCGCTGTACGCGGTGCACGCGCTGCTCACGGGCGTATCGATGGCGGTGACCTGGGAGCTCGGCGTGCACGACGGTTTCAGCTTCTCGGCCGGACTGATCGACTACGCCATCAACTGGGGCCTCGCCACGAAACCGTGGCTGATCATCCCGGTCGGGCTGTGTTTCGCCGTGGTCTATTACTTCCTGTTCCGTTTCCTGATCAAGAAATTCGACCTCCCGACACCCGGCCGCGAACCTGATGCGGAGGAGTTGGAGGAGGAGAACGTGAAATAGGGCGGCGGGGAGTGCGCGGAGGCGGGCGTGCGGGGAGGTGTGGGGCGCAGGGGTGTGAAACGGAGGGGCGTGAAGCGGAGGGGCGTGGCGACGCAGGGGCGCGGGCGTACGTCGGCGGGGTACAGCGGCGGCTGCCGGTGAGGGCGGGGCTCCGTCGGGTCCCTGGGCCCGGCCCTCGGGCGCGGGCTCGCTCGCTCCGGCGACTCCCAGAGCCTCAGCGATCACTGCGGCCTCAGCGGCCACTGCGGCCTCCACGATTCCCCCGCCTCTGCCGCCTCAGCGGCTTCTTGCGGCTTCTGCGGTTCCTGACGAGCGGGCCGCCGCCCCGCCCCACCCCCGCCCCGGTGCGGGCTCCGGCCGCGGCGGCCGGACATGCTCTTTCCTCGCAGGTCAGGGCATGGCTCGTACGATCTCGGGAGGCAGCCGCGGGAGATGATCACAGCCCACCCGGGCCCCCTTCTGATCGCCCATTTGCGCAACTCGGCGGACATGTGGTCCAGTCCACTGGCAGGAGAGGATTCCATTCCTCCGTAAGGCCGTGTTAAAACTGGTCTAAACCACTTGTGGTTTAGACCAGGCAGCGGGCCATTCCCCCTTTGAGAGCCCGCCTCACCAGGAGGAATCCGATGGGCACGGCCACCGCCAAGGCGGCTCCCGCAAAGAAGCGGGGCGCAGGCGCCATTCAGGGTATGCAGAAAATCGGCCGCAGCCTCCAGCTGCCGGTGGCCGCCCTGCCTGCCGCCGGCATCCTCAACCGGCTCGGTCAGGACGACGTCTTCGGCAAGACGGGGCTGGGCTGGAACAAGGTCGCCGAGATCTTCGCCCATGCGGGCGGCGCGCTCTTCGACAACCTCGCTCTCCTCTTCTGCATCGGTGTCGCCATCGGCTTCGCCAAGAAGTCGGACGGCACCACCGCCTTCGCCGCCGTCGTCGGCTTCCTCGTCTACAAGAACGTGCTGACCGGGTTCGTCAGCGACGTCACCGACAAGCCGCAGGACCCGGGCGTGCTCGGTGGCGTCGTGGTCGGCATCACCGCCGCCCTGCTGTGGGAGAAGTACCACCGCACCCGGCTCCCCGACTGGCTGGGCTTCTTCAGCGGCCGCCGTCTCATCCCGATCCTCATGTCCTTCGCGGGTCTGGCCTACGGCGTCCTCTTCGGTTACGCCTGGGCCCCGATCGGCGACGGGCTCAACAACTTCGCCGAGTGGCTCTCGGGCAACGGCGCGCTGGGCTCCGGCATCTTCGGCGTGGTCAACCGGCTGCTGATCCCGGTCGGCATGCACATGCTGCTGAACTCGTTCGCCTGGTTCCAGTTCGGTGACTTCACCGCCGCAGACGGCAAGACGTACAACGGCGACATCGCGCGCTACTTCCACGACGACCCGTCGGCCGGAATGTTCATGACGGGCTTCTTCCCGATCATGATGTTCGCCCTCCCGGCCGCCGGTCTGGCCATCGCGCACTGTGCACGCCCCGAGCGCCGCAAGGCCGTCACGGGCATGATGCTCTCCATCTCGCTGACCGCCTTCGTCACGGGCGTCACCGAGCCGCTTGAGTTCTCGTTCATGTTCCTCGCCCCGGTGCTGTACGGCATCCACGCGGTGCTGACCGGTGTGTCCATGGCCCTGACCTGGGCGCTCGGCATCCGCAGCGGCTTCACCTTCTCCGGCGGGCTCTTCGACTACCTGCTCGGGTGGTCGCACAGCGAGAAGGCGTGGCTGCTGATCCCGATCGGGTTGGCGTTCGCGGCGGTCTACTACGTGGTGTTCCGCTACGCGATCTTGAAGTTCAACATCCCGACGCCGGGCCGCGAACCCGAGGACACCCTCGACGACGCGGCCGCCGAGGACGCGGCGGAGGAGCTCAAGCAGGCCAAGAAGGCGGCGCGCGCCGAGGAGAAGGCGCGGGTTCCGGCGCAGGCCGGGGAGTCCCCAGCCGACTCCGCGGCGGACGGCAAGCCAACGGCCTGATCCCCGGCCCTGGCCGCCACGGCCGCTCACAGCGACGGCGACGGCGACGGCGACGGCGACGGCGACGAGTGACTGTCTGAAGCGACGAAGGTCCCCGTATCTACCGGATATCCGGTAGATACGGGGACCTTCTCTTGTATGTACCGCGCCCTGCTGCCGCATGTCGGCCCGGCTACGGGTCTCCGACGGATGGGCGATATGCCGGATGGGGTCCGTCCGCCACGCCAGGTGGTGCGCTGCGCGTTCCGCGCTACAGCTCGTACGTCGCGCCCGACTTGGCCAGCTCCACCGGGCCCTCGAACGCGGCCTGCGCGTCCCTGAGGTTGACCTGCGGGTCGGTCCACGGCGGGATGTGGGTGAGGAGAAGGCGCCCGACTCCGGCCCGCTCGGCGGCTTCGCCCGCCTGCCGCCCGTTGAGATGCAGTTCCGGGATGTCCTCTTTGCCGTAGGTGAACGCCGCCTCGCACAGGAAGAGGTCGCAGCCGAGGGCCAGCTGGTGCAGCGCCTCGCAGGGGCCGGTGTCGCCGGAGTAGACGAGCGACCGGCCGCCGTACTCGACGCGGAAGCCGAACGCCTCGACGGGGTGGCAGACCCGTTCGGTCCTGATGGCGAACGGGCCGACGGTGAAGGTGCCCGGGGTGAGGGTGCGGAAGTCGAAGACCTCACGCATGGACTTCTCGTCCGGCACGTCGTCGTACGCCGTGATCAGCCGCCGTTCGGTGCCCTCGGGCCCGTATACGGGGATGATGCCCGCCCGCCCGCCGTCATGCCGGTAGTAGCGCGCCACGAAGTATCCGCACATGTCGACGCAGTGGTCGGCGTGCAGGTGCGACAGGAGTACGGCGTCGAGGTCGTACAGACCGCAGTGGCGCTGCAGCTCGCCCAGGGCACCGTTGCCCATGTCGAGCAGCAGCCGGAAGCCGTCGGCCTCTACGAGGTAGCTCGAACAGGCCGATTCCGCGGAGGGGAACGACCCTGAGCATCCGACGACGGTGAGCTTCATGAAGCAGGAACCTCCTTGGGGGTTCGCCATACCGAAGTTCCCAGCCTTCGGCATGGGGAACCCCAGGGGGCGGAGACCGGGGGGTCATGCGATGCCCATGAGCGTAAGGCGCGCAAGGGCTGGTCGCTCCTCCGCGCACTCGCGTTGTGTGCGGAATCACCAGGACGGGCGGGCGGCTGTGAGACGCGTGTGCGGTCGGCCGACAGGCGGGCTACGCGCGGGGCGGCGGGGGCCGGTCGCGGCCATCACGCTCAGTTGGGGGCGGCCCAGGAGGAGCCCACGGGGGCGGTGCGGCTCAGGAAGGGGCGAGCCCGTGTGCTCCGGGCGGGCTGGGTCGTCCAGCCCGCCCGGAGCACACGGGCAGCGGCGCACGCGCCGGGGGGTTCGGCTGGGTGGGGGTTACGCCCAGAGCTGGCCGTGCAGCGTCTCGATGGCCTCTTCCGTGGTGGCGGCCGTGTAGACGCCGGTGGACAGGTACTTCCAGCCGCCGTCGGCGACGACGAAGACGATGTCCGCCCGCTCGCCCGCCTGCTGGGCCTTGCGGGCCACGCCGAGCGCCGCGTGCAGCGCGGCGCCGGTGGAGACACCCGCGAAGATGCCTTCCTCGGAGAGGAGTTCACGGGTGCGGGTCACGGCGTCCTCGCTGCCCACCGAGAAGCGGGTGGTGAGCACGGACTCGTCGTACAGCTCGGGCACGAAGCCCTCGTCGAGGTTCCGCAGGCCGTAGACGATGTCGTCGTAGCGCGGTTCGGCGGCGACGATACGGACGCCCGGGACGTTCTCGCGCAGGTAGCGGCCGACGCCCATGAGGGTGCCCGTGGTGCCGAGACCGGCGACGAAGTGGGTGATGGACGGGAGGTCGGCGAGGATCTCCGGCCCTGTGGTGGCGTAGTGCGCGCCCGCGTTGTCGGCGTTGCCGTACTGGTAGAGCATGACCCAGTCCGGGTGCTCGGCGGCCAGTTCCTTGGCGACGCGGACGGCGGTGTTGGAGCCGCCGGCCGCGGGCGAGGGGATGATCTCCGCGCCCCACATGGCGAGCAGCTGGCGGCGCTCCTCGCTGGTGTTCTCCGGCATGACGCACACGATGCGGTAGCCCTTGAGCTTGGCCGCCATGGCGAGGGAGATGCCGGTGTTGCCCGAGGTGGGTTCCAGGATCGTGCAGCCCTGGGTCAGCCGGCCGCTCTTCTCGGCCTGTTCGACCATGTGGAGCGCGGGGCGGTCCTTGATCGAGCCGGTCGGGTTGCGGTCCTCCAGCTTGGCCCAGACGCGGACCTCGTCGGAGGGCGAGAGCCGGGGCAGCCGGACCAGCGGGGTGTTGCCGACGGCCGCCAGCGGGCTGTCGTACCGCATCAGGCGACGTCGTCGCGGACGGAGGCCCCGCCCGCGACGGCCGGGAGGATGGTGACGCTGTCACCGTCGGAGAGCGGGGTGGTGATGCCGCTCAGGAAGCGCACGTCCTCGTCGTTGAGGTAGACGTTGACGAAGCGGCGCAGCTCGCCACCGTCGACGAGGCGGTCGAGGATGCCCGGGTGCCGCGACTCAAGGTCGGCGAAGAGCGCTTCGAGGGTGTCTCCGCTGCCCTCGACCTTCTTCTGGTCACCGGTGTAGCTGCGGAGGATGGTCGGGATGCGGACCTCGATGGCCATGGGGAAGTGCTCCTGTCGGAGTGCGGGACTGCGGGATGACGACTGATCTGCACGCGGCGGCGTGGGCGTGCTGCGGGGCGTGACCGCGTGGGTCAGGCGGCGGCGCGGTGCGGACAGATGGCGCTGGCGAGGCGGCACAGATCGACGTGCAGCCGCGCGACGAGCAGGATGCCCGGCGTCCTGGCTGGGTACACGGGGCTCACCCCCCGGGAGATCGCGGCGCTCACGTCATGGACAACCATGCGCTCATCGTATCGATTCCCGCTCTCGCTTCCGGTAGCCCGTCCCATATCCCGGACTTTTCTGTCGCACGAAGTGAGACGGAAGCCGCACCCCGGGTGCTCTAGTACGCGTCGACGACCTGGACGTCTTCCTCGGTCACGACGCCGTCCACGATGCGGAACGAGCGGAACTGGAAGGGCCCCGCGTCGTCGGTGTCGGCCGTGGAGACCAGGACGTAGTGGGCGCCGGGCTCGTTCGCGTACGAGATGTCCGTACGGGACGGGTAGGCCTCGGTGGCGGTGTGCGAGTGGTAGATGATCACGGGTTCTTCGTCCCGGTCGTCCAGGTCGCGGTAGAGCTTGAGCAGGTCGCCCGAGTCGAACTCGTAGAACGTGGGCGACCGGGCCGCGTTGAGCATGGGGATGAACCGCTCGGGGCGGCCTGCGCCCTCCGGTCCTGCGACCACGCCGCACGCCTCGTCGGGGTGGTCGGCGCGGGAGTGCGCGACGATCTGGTCGTACAGGGCCTGGGTGATGGTGAGCATGGCGACAGCATAAGAGGGGCGGTTCGCGCCGGGCCGGGGGCCTCGTGCCGATACGGTACGGCGCCCAGGCCGTCTCCGGCGGGGCGTGCTGGGGCGGCAGGGAGAGCCCTTGTCCGTGCGTCGCGGACCGCGGGTGCGTCGTGGGCTGTTCGCGCGGCTTTCCGCGCCCCTGGCGGGGCGCCCGCCGCTCATCGGCCGTGTACGACGCAGGGCCCGTCCGTATCGTGGCGGTACGGACGGGCCCTGCGCCGTTTCACTGGCCGCGAGGAGCTACGAGGGGCTGGGGTCAGCCCTTCGTGCCCTTCGTGTCGCCGTCGCTCTTGGTGAGCGGGTCAGCGGCGGCCTCGGGCTCGGAGTCACCCCAGTCCGCGTTCGCGGCGGCCATGGAGTAGTCCTTGCGCGCCACGGCCTCCGGGTTGCGGGCCTTGAGCACGTAGTAGCCGATGATCAGTATCAGCGCCCAGATCGGGGCCGCGTACAGCGAGACCCGCGAGTCCTTGTCGAAGCCCATCAGCACGATGACCATGAAGATGAAGCAGAGCGCGAAGACGCTCGTGTACGGGGCACCGGGCGCCCGGAAGCTGGACTGCGGCAGCTCGCCGCGGTCGGCCTTGGCGCGGTAGCGCAGCTGCGAGCAGAGGATCATGATCCAGGCCCACATGCCGGAGATGGTCGCGAAGGACACGACGTAGTCGAACGCCTTCGACGGCCACTCGTAGTTGATCCAGACGCCGACCATCATCAGGGCGGCCGAGACGCTGGTACCGAGCAGCGGCAGGCCGCTCTTCGTCAGCTTGACGAAGAACTTCGGGCCCTGGCCGTTGAGCGCCAGGTCGCGCAGCATCCGGCCGGTGGAGTACATGCCGGAGTTGCAGGAGGACAGCGCCGCGGTGAGGACGACGAAGTTCACGATGCCCGCGCCCGCCGGGAGGCCGATCTTCGCGAAGGCGGCCACGAACGGGCTGGTCTCAGGGACGAACTCGGTCCAGCTGACGACGGACAGGATGATGATCAGCGCGCCGAGGTAGAAGACGGCGATACGCCACGGCACGGTGTTGATGGCCTTGGGGAGGGTCTTCTTCGGGTTGACCGACTCGCCCGCGGTGACGCCGACGAGTTCGACGGCGAGGAAGGCGAACATCACGATCTGGAGGGTCATCAGCGTGCCGCCGATGCCCTTGGGGAAGAACCCGCCGTCGGACCAGAGCAGGGTGAAGGACGCGGTGTCACCGGCGTCGGAGAAGCCGAGCATGATCACGCCGAGGCCGATCAGGATCATGCCGATGATGGCGGTGACCTTGATCATGGAGAACCAGAACTCAAGTTCCCCGAAGAGTTTCACCGAGATCAGGTTCGCGGCGAACAAGATGACGGTGAAGACCAGCGCCGAGACCCATTGCGGGATGTCGTCGCGCCAGTACTGCACGTATTTGGCGGCCGCTGTGACTTCGGTGATGCCGGTGACGACCCAGAAGAGCCAGTACGTCCAGCCGGTGACGAAACCGAAGAACGGGCCGAGGAATTCGCGGGCGTACTCCGAGAAGCTGCCGGAGACGGGGCGGTACATGAGCAGCTCGCCGAGCGCCCGCATGATGAAGAAGATGACAAGGCCGGCGATGGCGTAGGCCAGGATGAGACTCGGACCCGCCTTGGTGATCGCCTTGCCGGCGCCGAGGAAGAGCCCCGTGCCGATGGCGCCACCGATGGCGATCATCTGAATCTGACGGCTGCCAAGCCCGCGCTGATAGCCCTCGTCCGACGCGACTTCCGTGGCCTCGCCGCCGTCGTCGTTTCGCGTATCGACCTGCGCTGAGGTCATGAGTGGTGCGCCTTTCTCCATACCGACCCGGATCGTCCGGATCGGGTCCCGATCCCCCCGGATGGAGTCCTGCACGCCGACGGTCGGCCGGCTCAGCGCTCCCGGCCGCGACAGGGGTGGCGTCGCGGACGGCAGGTCGTGAAGATTTATCACGAGGCGCCAAGTGATCAGTAGCGACGCTCGTGGCGCAGGCCACCCGAAAAATAGGACAAACATCGCGACATAGGCCGATAAGCACGGGCGCGGTAATGGGATCGTTATCCGGATTTGAGCGTCCGTTGAGCGAACGGCAAGTCAGGATGTATGCCGACTTGCCACCACACGGCTGCGGGGCGCGACCGGACCAGCACCTCCGCCGGGCCGACCGGCGAAGCGGCCCCCGTCGACCGGCGGGGGCCGACTGGAGTACCTCACCAACCGCACCGGACCGCGCGAGCACGGCGGACATCGCAGGCACAGCGGACATCACAGATATCCGCAGACACCGCAGACACGGGTGGGCGAGGGTGGGCGACGGGCATGGCGGGCGCAGCCGGGCACGGCGGGAGCGCGCGGGCACGACCCGGCCGGGGCTCACCCCACCGCCCGTCCGGCCCCGCCCGCTGCACCCGGCCCCGCACGGTTACGGCATCAGCGTCTCGATCAGTGTTTCCTGCATGCCGCCGAGCCAGAGGTACGCCATCACCATCGGCTTGCGCGGGTCGGGGTCGGGCAGTTCGTACAGCCCGCCGCCGTCCTCCTCGTCCGAGATCTCCAGCCGGGCGCCGATCGCCAGCCGGAGGTCGTTCAGGGCGCCGAGCCACTGCCTGGCCGTGTCCGGGTCCAGCTCCAGGACGGCGCTGCCCTTGCCGAGCGCGTCCAGGGCGTGCACCATCGCCAGCGCGTCCTCGCGCTTGCGGGTGCGCAGGTCGGTCTCCGTGTAGCGGCGGAACTCGGCGGCGGCGGCGCGGGTCGCCTCGTCGTCGGGGGCGTCGGGGCCGCCGTATCCGTCGGGGAAGAGCCTGGCCAGCGCCGGGTCCGAGGGCGGGCTGCTGGGCCCCTCGGCGAACATCGCGGCGAGCGGGTCATCGCCTTCCGCGGGCTCGTCACCGGGGCCGATCAGCTCCAGCAGCTGGACGGCGAGACTGCGCAGGATGGAGATCTCCACCTCGTCCAGGGCGACGGCGGCGCCGCCGCCCGGCAGCGGCTCGAAGTGCCCCGGCATCAGCGGTCCTGCTGAAGGGTCGCCCAGAGGCCGTATCCGTGCATCGCCTGCACGTCGCGCTCCATCTCCTCGCGGCTTCCGCTGGAGACGATCGCGCGTCCTTTGTGGTGGACATCCATCATCAGCTGGCGGGCCTTGTCCTTGGGGTAGCCGAAATAGCTCTGGAAGACATACGTCACGTAGCTCATCAGGTTCACCGGGTCGTTGTGCACGACGGTGACCCAGGGGACGTCCGGCTCCAGCACTTCGACGGGAGCCTCGCTCGACTCGGGGCGTTCGATCTCGGTGGGAGCGACGCTCAGCGCCGTGCGACGGATGGCACATGCGGGCGGAGACGGAGGGGCAGTCACCTTTCCCATGCTGCCACCCGGCGTGGCCCGGCGCACAAACGCCCCTAGAAATCGTCACTCTGACGAATAATGGGGGTAGCATCGCCTCAAGCCGCTTACCCGAGATGTGAGGTGCCCCGTCATGGACGCTGCTGTGAACCCCGCGGATGCTGTGAACACCGCAGACCTAGGGCTCCCGGTGGCCGTGCCGTCGACGGCGCTGTTCACCGACCGGTACGAGTTCACGATGCTGCAGGCCGCACTGCGGGCCGGCACCGCGCACCGCCGGTCGGTCTTCGAGGTCTTCGCCCGCCGCCTCCCCGAGGGCCGCCGCTACGGCGTCGTCGCCGGCACCGGGCGGGTGCTCGACGCCGTGGAGAACTTCCGCTTCGACAGCGGCATCCTCGGCTTCCTCGCCGATCACCGGATCGTGGACGGCCCGACGCTCGACTGGCTCGCGGACTACCGCTTCAGCGGCGACATCTGGGGCTACCCGGAGGGCGAGGTGTACTTCCCCGGCTCGCCCCTCATGCGGGTGGAGGGCAGCTTCGCGGAGGCGGTGCTGCTGGAGACGGTGATCCTCTCGATCCTCAACCACGACTCGGCCGTCGCCGCGGCCGCCTCCCGGATGTCGGTGGCGGCCGGGGGCCGCCCGCTGATCGAGATGGGCGCCCGGCGCACCCACGAGCTCGGGGCCGTGGCCGCCTCCCGCGCCGCCTACGTCGGCGGCTTCGCCACCACCTCCGACCTGGCGGCGGGCTTCCGCTACAACATCCCCACCGTCGGCACCAGCGCCCACGCCTTCACCCTGCTGCACGACAGCGAGCGCGACGCCTTCACCGCCCAGGTCGACTCGCTCGGCAGCGGCACCACGCTGCTGGTGGACACCTTCGACGTGACCGAGGCCGTCCGTACCGCTGTGGAGGTCGCCGGACCCGGCCTCGGCGCGGTCCGCATCGACTCCGGCGACCTGCTTCTCGTCGCCCACCGGGTGCGCCAGCAGCTGGACGAGCTGGGCGCGACCGATACCCGGATCGTGGTGACCAGCGACCTGGACGAGTACGCCATCGCGTCGCTGGCCGCGGCGCCCGTGGACGCGTACGGGGTCGGCACCCAGCTCGTCACCGGCAGCGGGCACCCGACCTGCTCGATGGTCTACAAGCTGGTCGCCCGCGCCGAGTCCCAGGACCCGACGGCGCCGCTGGTGCCGGTCGCGAAGAAGGCGATGGGCGGCAAGACCTCCATCGGCGGCCGCAAGTGGGCCGCGCGGCGGCTGGACGCCGACGGGGTGGCCGAGGCGGAGGTCGTGGGTTCCGGTGCCGTCCCCCCGGAGCTGGCGGACCGGCAGCTCCAGATCGAGCTGGTGCGCGGCGGCGAGGTCGTCGCGCGCGAGCCGCTGGACGCGGCCCGCGACCGGCACACGGCGGCGCGGGCGGGCCTTCCGATGTCGGCGACGCAGCTGTCCCGGGGGGAAGCGGTGCTCCCGACGGAGTACGTGTGACGGGTGCTGTCTGTGTGACGGATAGTGTGATCAACCAAGCTGTCGGTCGGCCCGGCCAAACCAGGCCCGCCCGGCGTTTGAGGGCGACAGGGCTACGGGGTCGGCACCTGGGGCGTATGCCCACTCCCGCAATGACCTCGCAGTGTCTACCCTCGGTTACATCGGGTCGGGGTGCGCACCGATCCCTCCTCGTCCCCAGCCGGAAGGCACGCGCCATGCACCGGGCACTGATCGTTGTTGACGTGCAGAACGACTTCTGTGAGGGCGGCAGCCTCGCTGTCCAGGGCGGCTCCGATGTGGCCGCCGCCATCACCGATCTGATCGGGCAGGCGAATCCGGGGTACCGCCACATCGTCGCCACCCGCGATTACCACATAGCCCCCGGCGATCACTTCTCCGACCAGCCCGACTACGAGCACAACTGGCCGGTGCACTGTGTGGCGGGCACCGAGGGCAGCAGCTTCCATCCGAACTTCGCGCCGGTCATCGGCGCGGGGTCGATCGACGCGGTCTTCGACAAGGGTGCCCACTCCCCCGCGTACAGCGGCTTCGAGGGCACCGACGAGAACGGCACGCCGCTCGCCGACTGGCTGCGGCAGCGCGACGTGACCGAGGTCGATGTGGTGGGCATCGCCACCGACCACTGCGTGCGGTCCACGGCGCTGGACGCGGTTCGCGAGGGATTCGCCGTGCATGTGCTGCTCGATCTGACGGCGGGGGTCTCTGAGCACACGACGGAGCGGGCGCTCAAGGAGATGCGGGAGGCTTCCGTGCATCTGAGTGGCAAGCCGTTGCTGGGGGCGGGGTAGGGGCGGGGGGCTTGGGCTCAGCCGCTGGTCGCGGGCGGGTCGTCGCGATGTCCTCAAACGCCGGACGGGCTGTTTTTTGCTGGGCGGGCCAGTTCTGCCGGGCGGCCCGCTCCGGCTGACCCGCTGTCCTCAAACGCCGGACAGGCTGTCTTCGCCGGACGGCCCGGGGTCGCGGGATGGGCCGGAGCGGCGCCCCGACGGGCTGGTTTTCCCACGCCGGGCCGCGCCGTCCGGCCGGAGCGGCCGACCGCTCCGGCCGCTCCGGTGGCTTCAGGACGGGGTCGCGGGTGAGCGGACGGTGGATCTCAGGAGGGCCCGGATCGGGTGCCAGGACTCGGTGTCGTCGTCGGGTGCGGCGCGCCAGACCAGGCCGTCGGGGTGGTGCAGGACCGCGGTGATCTCGTCCGGTGTCGGCGGTTCGGTGTTTCCGCGCAGGTAGACGGCGCGGAGCCCGAGGTTCCGCAGTCGGGTAAGCGCCCGCTGCCGGTTGGCCGCGAGGACCAGGATGCGGATGCGCGGGCCCATGGCGCCGGAGCCGCTGAGCGCTCCCGTACGAGGGAACGCGCTTGCTGTCCGGGCCGTCGCCGTGCCGCCGCCAGGGGCACCCGGGCTGCCGCCGCCCGCCGTGCCCGCCCCGTTGCCGAGCGTGCCGTAACCGCCGGTCGCCGTGGTGCTGCCGAGTGGGCTCGGCAGTGAGACCGCCACGACCACTTTGCCGCCTGGAAGCTTGGTGTATCCGCCACCGGCCATGCCGTTCATCGCCCCCGTGAGACGTCGCGTCAATAAGAACCTTGCAGGGGCATCTAAACGCGAACGGCCGCCGCCCGCTAGGGGGCGACGGCCGACAACGCTGTGACCTGCGGTGATGTCTTTACTTCTTCGAGGGGCCGACCCGGACGGTCACGGTGGACCCGTCCTTGGCCTCCTTAAGGATCTTGATCTGGGTGTTGGTGTCAGGAACCTTAACGCCACCGGTCGGGTTCGTGTCGTACCAGTAGGTGCCCTTCTTGTCGTCGAAGAGCGAGACACCCTTCTTCGACTTCACCTTCGTCGCCTTGCCGTCCTTGTGGACGGTGTAGCCGTCGGAGCGGAAGGTGCTGAACGGCGAGTCGTACGCCTGGAAGCGGTTGCGCATGATGCTGCCGTCCGACCACTTCTCCGGTTTGGCGTGCGCGTCGACCGGCAGGATCTGCCCGGAGCCCGGGTGCACGCTCACGTTGTTGTCCGGCTGCGAGGTGTCCCACAGCCACACCAGCAGACCGTTCTGGTACGGGAAGTGCTCGACCCAGTCCGGCTTCGTGGACGCCCAACCGAAGTTGTACGGGCCGACCTTGAGGGTCTTGTCGTACGACACGTACTGCCGGTTCTCGGCGATGTAGTACTGCGGGTAGCTCTTGGTGAAGGACTCGCCGATGCGCGAGAAGCCCTTGCTCGTCCACCCGTTGTCGTCGCCCTCGGCGCCGTCCTCGAAGAGCGGCTTGCCGTCGGCGCTGACCGCGAGGGAGTCGGCGGCGAAGCCGTTCTGCGCGGCACCGCCGTCGGTCTGGTAGCGGAAGCGGAGGTCGATCTTCTTGCCCGCGTAGGCGTCCAGGGAGTACGAGAGCTGCTTGTACGTCTCGGACTTGCCGTGCAGCGCGGGCTTGTCGCCGCCGTCGCGCGGGATCTGCTTCCCGTCGGCGGTGCCGTCCACCGGCGTCCAGTTGGCGCCGCCGTCCGTGGAGACCTCGGCGTAGAGGTAGTCGTAGTTCTCCTCGATGTCCCACCAGCCCTGGAGGTCCAGCGACGCCTTGGACTTGCCGGTCAGGTCGACCGGGCGGGAGAGGGTGTTCTTCAGGTCGTTGCCCATGCCGCTCCACCACTGCTTGGTGCCCGCGGCGGGCTTCACGATCGTCGTGGTGCTCTTCTTGGCGGGCAGCTCGACCATGAGCGCCTGCTTGTTCTTCGTGTTGTACTCGGCCACGCCCAGCTTGTGCGTGGACTTCTTCGCGGCCTTGGCCTTGCCGTAGTTGAGCCAGCCGAGCTGGAGCTTGTCCCAGGCGTTCATGTCGCCGGGCAGGTCACCGATGGAGTTCTTGCCGGTGCCGAGCCAGGAGCCGGTGGACATCAACGACCAGAAGGCGACCGAGGATTCGCCGCCACCGGTGGTGTCGTACTCGTCCGGCAGGCCCAGGTCGTGGCCGTACTCGTGGGCGAAGACGCCGAGACCGCCGTTCTCCGGCTGCATCGTGTAGTCGCCGACCCAGATGCCGGTCCCGGCGACCTGGGCGCCGCCCGCCTTGTTGCCGTCGGGACCGGTCTTGCCCGCGTCGCTGCCGTACGCGTACCAGCGGTGCGCCCACAGCGCGTTCGTGCCCTGCGCGCCGCCACCGGCCGACTCGTCCTCACCGGCGTGCACGATCTGGAAGTGATCGATGTAGCCGTCGGGCTCGTTGAAGTTGCCGTCTTCGTCGTTGTCGTAGCGGTCCCACACGTCGTACTTCGACAGGTCCGCCTTGATCTGGGCGTCGGTGCGCCCCGCGGCCTTCTGGTCCTTCGCCCACTGGTTGACCCCGTCGCGGATCAGGTCCCAGGCGTTGGCGCAGTTGGTGTCGCCGCAGTAGTTGGAGCCGTAACGGGCCTCGTTCGACTGGACCTTCACCCAGTCGGAGACCGCGCCGTCCACGGAGTAGCGGCCCGAGGACTGCTTCTCGTAGTACTTCTTGAGGGACTCCTTGCCCTTGGCCTTCGAGAAGTAGAGGTCCTCGAAGTGCTTCCGGTTGAAGTCCGCCTGCCAGGCCGTGCTGTTGTCCTTCGCACGGTCCGGCTTGACTATCTCGTTGTGCGCCGGGCCGGGCTCGCCGCCGTACTTCTTGACTGGGGGCTTGGGGCCGTCGGGGCCATCGGGGTCGAACATGGTCGTGTCGTCGACCGTGTCGCCGAACTCGACGAGGATCGTGAAGATCTTGTCGGTCTTCTCCCGGCCCAGCTCGACGTACTTGCCCTTGTCGAGCTTGACCACGTTCGAAGCGCCGCGCCGCTCGGCCTTCACGTCCCCGGAAATGAGCTGGCGCAGCGCGTCCTCGCGCTGCGCCTCCCGCTGCTCGCTGAACGGGCCCGCCAGGTCGTGGTCGACGTTCTTCTCCGGCGCCGCCGGGTCGTGACTCGCCGCCCCTGTCGCACCGTTGGCGGCGCTGCTACGGTCGTCGGCCTGTGCCGCCCCGACCGTCAATGCGGCTGCTCCGAGCGCTCCGATCACTGTCGCCACGGCGACGGATCTGAGTGCCCTCCGTTGAGTTTTCACCTGAGTACTGCCTCCCCAGTCAAATGAGTGTCGCTATTTGACCGGAGTTAATGCTGAAAAGACAGACCTTGACTCGAACACGGCAAGCCAGTACGTTTTTCGGTTTTCTAGTTCCGGATATCGGACGCCAACGGGCGCGTCTGTCTCGCCTGTTGGATGGCCGAATGAATCCGTGCGCCCCCCGTGCCGCGGCACCGTGCGTTAGGTCACGCTTACTTGAAGTTCCTCCAGGGCATTCAGCACCGTAGAGTCATTTTGCCGGTACGCACGTGTGTGACTTACTCCCCCAAATCGTCGCCATTGAGGACGGATACCGCCATGCCGCGTCCGACTCCAGCACAGCTCATATACGGTTCGGCCACCGTCGTCTTATCGACCCTCGCCATGCTCCTGCTGTCCGAAGCGACCTCAGCGACCGCGGTAGCGGTCGTCTCCGTGGCCGGGCTCGTCCTCGGCCTCCTCGTCGCGGCAACGGTGGCCCCGCCCCGCGAAAGCCGCATCTCCCACCTGGTGCGAGCGCATCAGCCGACGTCGGCGCCCTCCCTCCTCACGCGGGTGCCGGTGCCACGTTCCGAGCCCCGCCCGAGCGAGCACTCCCTGCGCAGCTGACACCCGGCCGCGCGCCCGTGCGGCGCGTCAGCCGACCCCGTTCCGGCCCGGAGACCCGGGCCGGTTCCGGTGTCTCAGGGCACCTCTTGCCCCCTGAACCCCCTGGTCCCCCGGCATGGCGTACGCCGATGGCCGCGCACACGGCGGGTGCGCGGCCATCGGCGTACGGAGACGAGCGCGGGCCTACACGGAGGCAGACGCGGAGGCAGACGGAGCCGAGCGGGTCAGCGGGCCTCGACGACGACCGTCTTCGCCACCTTGTCGTGCAGACTCTGGTGGAAGGGCTTGTCCCACAGCTGCCACAGCGAGTTCAGCAGCCAGAACAGCATGCCGAGCGTCGGGATGGCGCCGGGCAGCGCGTACACCGCGGCCCTGATCCAGCCCTTCGCGCGCGGCAGGTCGCCGTCGGCGAGCATCGCGACCCGGATGCGCGCGGCCATCTTGCCGAGCGTCTGCCCCTTGTACGCGAGCATCGCCCCCTCGTAGAGGAAGTAGAGGGGGAAGGCGATCACTGAGGCGAGCAGCGTCGGGCCCGGGTCCGGCTGCTCGCCGGGATGGTCCATGGCCTGCTGGAGCGCTCCCGTCGCGGTGAGAGCCAGCGTCCAGATCACGCCCAGCAGCAGGGTGTCGAGCAGCCGGGCCAGAAGGCGCTGGCCGGGAGTGGCCAGCGGGGCCATGCCCTCCGGGATTCCGGCGGGCTGCTGTGCGGAGTACGGGTGGTTCGGCTGCCCGTACTGGGGCGGCGGCTGGTTGGGGCTCATGCCCTGATTACATCAGCGCGCGCTCCGGCAGCCCAGTTCGGGCCGGAAGGTCACGCCGGGTCGTTACTCCGCGGAGACCACGACGGTTTTGGCCGCCTTGTCGTGCAGGCACTGCCGGTACGGCCTGTCCCCCGTGCACCACAGGACGTTGAGCAACCAGAAGACGAACCCGCAGCAGGGGATGATCTGTGGCAGCGCGTAGGTCCCGGCACGGAACCAACCGGGCTGACCCACCGGATTTGAGCCATTGTCGAGCATCGCGACGCGCAGCTTCATCAGCTTCTTGCCGACCGTCTGGCCCCGGCTGGTGAGCATGAGCCCTTCGTAGATGAAGTACACCAGCGCGTAGACGATCTGGAGGGCGCTCGACTTACCGGTGTCGTCGGCGTCGGTCGGGTCGTAGCCCCCCATGGCCACCACCATGATCACGGTGACGGGGACCGCGACGATCAGCCCGTCGATGATCCTGGCGATCAGTCGGCTGCCGAGCCCGCCGAGCGGCGGCATCCCGGCCAGCGGGTCGGCGGCGCCGTACTGGTCGCCGTAGGGGCTGCCGTACGAGGGCCCGCCGCCGGGCGAACCGTTGTAGGGGCCGCCACCGCCGGGAGCACCGCCGCCGGGACCACCACCGGGACCACCACCGGGTTCGCCGCCCGGGCCGCCGCCGTACGGGACGCCGGGTCCCGAACCGTACGGATCGCCCGGTCCCGCGGCGTAGGGCCCGCCCGGCCCCGCGCTGTGGGGCCCGGCGCCCGCCCCGCCGTAGGGCTCGCCCGTGCCGCCGCTGCCGTACGGATCACCCGCGCCGCCGTTCCCGTACGGCGGGGGTGAGGACGCCTCGTGCGGCGGCTCCTGCGGCTTCTTCCGGAACGGGTCGTCCTCCGGCGGTTCGCCGGAGCCGGGCGGAGGCTGGTCACTGCTCATGGCCCGAGTCGAACCCGCCGGTCCGCTACCCGCATCCGGCGAGCGCCGTTCGGGCGACCGGACTGGCCCGTACGGGCGCCGACGGCGGGCGCCCGCCCGCTTGAGCCGTCACCGGCCGGGGAGTCCCCCGGACCGGCCGGGCCGCCGCCGCGAGCGCGGGCGCCCGGGGTCAGCCGCTGTTCGTCGCGACGAACGTACGCGCCGCCTTGTCGTGCCAGCACTGCCGCCACGGCCGGTCGACGAGGCACCACAGCACATTCACCAGCCCGACGACCAGCACGCCCAGCAGCCCGTACACCAGCCAGCGGCGCAGCGCGGCGGAGAACGTCGGGGTGTCGTGGTCCTCGATGCCGAGCACCCGCACCCCGCACAGCCGCTTGCCCAAAGTGCGGCCCCACTTGGCGGTGGGCAGCGCCTCGTAGACCACTCCGAGCACGAGCAGGAGGACGAGCGCGAGCGCGAGGCAGGTGCCCGTGGTGCCGTCGAGCAGATAGACGGTGACGGTCTCACCGCTCTGCTTCGCGTTCTCCACCTTCTCGTCGATGTGGTCACTGGCCTTCGACCACAGCGGGAAGGCCCCGGCGCCGAACAGCGCACCGGAGACCAGCGTGTCGATCAGCCGCGCGCCGAGGCGGCGGCCGAGCGGGGCGGGCCTGCCCTCGGTCCGGGCCGACAGCAGGAACGGATTGTCGGCCGGCGGCTTCCACGGGATGACGTCGTCGGCGCCGGGTGCCGCGTTCCCGGGAGTGCCCGGTCCCGCGCCCGGCGCCGCGGGCTGCGCGAGGTCGTGGACGCGCTGCGCCCAGTCCGGCTGGCCCGCGCCGGGGCCCGGCGCGCCCGCCGGTGCGGGCGCGGGCGATCCGGGCGGGGCCTGCGCGGGAAGCCCGGCCGGTGCCCGTACGGGAACGCCCTGCGCGGGGATCTGGGTCCCCGGCACCGGCTGCGGATGCGCGCCTTCGGCGGGGACCGCGGGCGCGGGCCGGGCCGGTGCGGCGGCCTGAGCGGCAGGCGGCGCGGGCTGTGCCGGTACGGGCTGGGCCGGTACGACGGGCGGCGCGGAGGAGGCGGCCTGGGCGGCGTGCGCGGTGCTGTCGGCAGTGGCGCCGCGCACGACCGCACGAATCGTCAATGTGCCGTCCCGCTGTCCCCCGGTGGCCGGAGCGGGCACGGGAGCGGACCCACCCGCGGAACCCGCGCCGGACGCGGGCGCGCTCTGCCCGGTGCGCGGGGCGGCCGTCGCGGCCTGGCCTCCGTCGCGGCCACCGGTGCGCTGGATGGCCCGGATCGTCATCGTGCCGTCGCGGCCACCCGGAGCGCTGCCGACGCCGCCGCCGGGACCAGCGGCACCAGCCGGGGAGCCGGCTGCCGGAGCCGGTCCGCTCGCGTCGGCCGCACCGCCTTGCCGGGGTACGGCGGGGCCGTCGCCCACGGGGAGCGCGGCGCGGGGCTCGGGGCCCCGGTCGAGTTCACGGGCCGGGGCCGCGCCGTCGGCGGCGGGCGCGGGACCCGCCGCTGCCGGGTCGCCCGCGGTCCCCGAAGGGGGCGCGACGCGGGGGTCGGCGGGGGCGTCGCCCCATGCCTCGGCCGTCGCGGGCTGTCCGGCCGGGGCGTCTTCCTGGCCCCAGGAGACGCGCTGGTCACCGTCGCCACCGAAACCGGCCTGCCGGCCCGCGTCGGCGTGCCAACCGGAACCCGCGTCGGGGTGGCCGCCGTGCAGCCGCCTCGGGTCGTCCCAGTCGACGCCGCCGGGAGGCGGTGCCTCAGCGCCGGTTTCCGGTCCTGACTGAACGGCGCCCGGTGACCCCGGCCGTACGCCCACCTCGCCGCGCGGCCGCAGCTCCGGCAGCCCGCCGGACTCGCCCGGCTGCGGCTGCTCGTCGAAGAACATCGGCCCCGTGTCCTCCGGGACCACCCCCGCGATCTGGGTGGAGACGGAGGCGGGATCCCCGCGCTGCGCGAGCTGCGGGGCCGGGTACACGCCGGGCGGGGGCGTGGGCATGGCCTCCCCGTCGTCCGGGGCGGGCCGACTGGTGCCGGGCACCCAGGCGGCACCGTTCCAGTACCGGATATAGCCGGGGATGGAGGGGTCGGGGTAGAAGCCCTGCGTGGGGCTGCTGTCGCCGGACCCTGAGGAAGGCGCGCTCATGGTCTCCGATGTCCCGTATCCGCCCGGCCGGGTCCGGCCGGGCTGTGTGTGCGGTGAGTGGCGTACCGCAGTCTGCCGCACTCGCGCGGCGCGGTGTATAGCAGCTCCGCGGCCTCGCGGTACCAGCGCGACCCGGAACGCGGCCCCTAGGTCTACCAGACAGCCATCAAGGTCGTGCGCCGCATACCCACGCACCACCCTCACGCGCCGGGGTTCAGAAGAAATTCCGACTGATTGTGTGAAGTCGCGTAATGGTGCATGGGGTAGCGCGCTCTAACCCGTGCGGACCCGCCGTGCGCGGCCCGTGGTGAGCGAACAGAACCAGCGAGAAGCAGAGCAGAGAGGGCGCACCGCATGCACACCGTGGTGGAACGAGAACTGGAGCTGAACCTGGTGCTGTCGCCTGAGCGCAGCATCCCCGTCCCGGCCAGACTGGTCTACCGTACGGACGAGCCGTACGCCGTCCACATCACCTTCCACACCGGGTCGCACTCCCCGGTCAACTGGACCTTCGCGCGTGAGTTGCTGGTCGAGGGGGTGTTCCGGCCGTGCGGGCATGGGGATGTGCGGGTCTGGCCGACGAAGGTGGACGGCCGCAGCGTCGTCTGCATGGCGTTGAGTTCGCCGGATGGTGAAGCCCTGCTTGAGGCGTCGGCCCCGATCGTTTCGGCGTGGCTGGAGCGCACCCTGCGGGTGGTGGCGCCGGGGTGTGAGGGGGACCGGCTCGCGCTCGACGAAGCGCTGAACGAGCTGCTGGCCCCGACCCCCCGTGATGATCTGTGGCTGCGCGACCCGTGGCCTTCTGACGAGTCGCCGGAGGGCCACGGGGTGTGACGGCGCGTGGCCGGCCGCGGGGTGCCGCCGCGGGGCGCGGTGACACGGTCCGCGTCGGTGCGGCCAGGCGCGGCGGGCGCCCGCTGTGGGCGGTGACTCCCTTGTGGGGCCGGTCTCTTGCGGCCCGTGGTGGTACGGCGGCCGCCGCTCGGTCTCGGGCTTCCGCCGTACGCTCGCAGGTTCCCGCCCGCTCGCCGGTGGGCCGGAACGGGCGGAAGCCCAGCACTCACCCGAGGTGGGTGCTGGGCTTCAGATCAAACGCGGCTCACAGGCTACCCGGGATTCCGCGGTCGACGTAGACGTTGTCCTTGGCGAGCGACTTGTTGTGAACCTTCGAGTTCGTGGTGGCGTGGGACTTGTTGTGAACCTTGGTGTTCACACCGTCGTCGATGAAGCTGGGGGCGACGATCTTGGTGGGCGCTACGACCTTCGTGTAGACGTCGTCGACGTACGAGGTCGAGATCGAGTTGGCGTGGTCGCCGTGGTCGATGTCTGCGGACGCGGTGGTCATGGCACCAGCGCCGGCGATCAGCGCAAAGCTGGTGGCGGTTACAGCCAGGATCTGACGGATGCGCATTTTTCAGGCTCCTCGTCGAGGCGAAAGGGGAACGAGCCCACATAAACATCCCGGCCGACTGATAAAGACGCACAACACGACAGATCTCGCAACTTATGCTCGTTTGGCCTAACCGCCCGACGGCCCGCGTGCCCCGGCACCGTCCCGGAACCATTCCGGCGCCGTTCCGGCGAGGAGCCGCGTCGCACCGCGCCCCGTCGCGCCGCTTCGGCGCAACGACCGCCGATCAGAAGAGCTTTCCGGGGTTGAGGATGCCCAGCGGATCGAAGACGCCCTTGATCCCGCGCTGCAACTCAAGGCCGACCGGGCCGATTTCGCGGGCCAACCACTCCTTTTTCAGGACGCCGACGCCGTGTTCGCCGGTGATCGTGCCGCCCAACTCCAGGCCGAGGGCCATGATCTCGTCGAAGGACTCGCGGGCGTGGCGTGACTCGTCGGGGTCGTTGGCGTCGAAGCAGACGACGGGGTGCGTGTTGCCGTCCCCGGCGTGGGCGCAGACCCCGATGGTCAGCCCGTGCTTCTCGGCGATGGTGGCGGTGCCCTCGATCATCGCGGCGAGCTTGGACCTCGGCACGCAGACGTCGTCGATCATGGTGGACGACGTGAGGGCTTCCAGGGCGGGCAGGGTCTGCCGCCGCGCCTGGAGGAGGAGTTCGGACTCGGCGGCGTCGTCCGCGGGGACGACCTGGGTGGCTCCGGCGGCGGTGCACACTTCTGCGGCCGCCGCGAGATCGGCGGCGGGGTCGGGGGTGTCGAAGGCCGCGAGCAGCAGTGCCTCGGTGGTCTCGGGCAGGCCCATGTGGGTCATCGCGTTCACGGCACGGACGCAGGTGCGGTCCATGAGTTCCAGCAGCGACGGGGCGTGACCGCGCTCCATCAGCGCGCAGACGGCGTCACAGGCGGCGGCGATGGACGGGAACTCGGCGGCCAGTGCCAACTGCTCGGGCGGCGCGGGGCGCAGCGAGAGTATGGCGCGTACGACGATGCCGAGACTGCCCTCGGAGCCGACGAAGAGCCGGGTGAGGTCGTAGCCCGCGACTCCCTTGGCGGTGCGCCGGCCGGTGGTGAGCAGGCGGCCGTCGGCGAGGACGACGTCGAGGCCGAGGACGTATTCGGCGGTCACCCCGTACTTGACGCAGCACAGGCCGCCGGAGGCGGTGCCGATGTTGCCGCCGATGGTGCACTGCTCCCAACTGGACGGGTCCGGCGGGTAGTACAGGCCGTGTTCGGCCACGGCCCGCGAGAGAACCGCGTTGACCACGCCGGGCTCGACGACCGCGATCCGGTCGACAGGGTTGATCTCCAGCACCCGGTCCATCTTGGCGAGGGACAGTATGACGCAGCCGTCCGACGCGTTGGCGGCGCCCGAAAGGCCCGTGCGGGCGCCCTGCGGCACGACGGGGACGCGCAACTCGCTCGCGGTGCGCATGACGTGCTGGACCTCCTCGACCGTCCGGGGCAGGACGACGACGGCGGGGGTGCCCGCCACGCAGAAGCTCGCCATGTCGTGGGCGTAGGAGCCGGTGATGTCGGGGTCGGTGAGCACCGCGGCCGGCGGGAGTCCGGCGCGCAGTCGCGCCACGAGATCGTTCATGTACCCAGCCTCGCACCGGTCCCCCGCCTGTGGAAGGTGGCCGCTCATGGCGGCCTGCCGCGCTCCGGGGCGGCGCGGGAGACCCAGGTGCGGAAACGTTCGTGCCGGTCGGCGGCAGTGGCCTGCGAAGCGCCCTCTCTCATGGGGCGGCTACGTCTCACCGGCCGGAAGGTCACGCTGCCACACCCAGTTGGCGGGCAGAAACGGCGCTATGGGGTGAATGAGCCACCTCGCCGACAACTCCTGCCGAGCGCCGCAGTTAGTGACTGTGCTGGCGCCTCCACGGCGCCTCGTGCCCAACGCATACTAAGGAAGGTCACTTCATGAACGCCAAGAAGGTGCTCGCCGGCTCCATGCTCAGCCTCGCCGCTACCGGCATCGCCGTCAGCCCGGCGGCCGCCGACGATGATGAGCGCCAGGGTGCGTACTCCCAGAACATCCAGATCATCGACGACCTTTGCCCGACGATCCAGGACATCGACGTCATCGTCATCGTCGAGGCGCTGGATGAGGCCCGTACGAACCAGTGCAACAGCATCGAGGACCAGGCCGCCCAGGTCGACAACTCCGAGGCCCCGAGCCTGCCGGTCGGCCTCCTGGGTGCCGCTGACTCCTGACAGCGCTGAGCCGCCAGCGCTGTCTGCCCCCGAGGCCTCTGCCTCGGGAAGATAACTCCGGGCCCCGTGGATTCTCTCCACGGGGCTTGGAGTCTTTTCGTGCGTCTTGTCGTGTGCGCCGCGGCGGGTCTTCTCGTGACTCCCCGTGTGCGCCACGGCCCGTCCGCCGCCGTCCCCCGGGGGACGGCGGCCGGTGGGCTCAGAGGTTTCCGCGCCGCTCCTGCTCGCGCTCGATGGCTTCGAAGAGCGCCTTGAAGTTGCCCTTGCCGAAGCCCATGGAGCCGTGCCGCTCGATCATCTCGAAGAAGACGGTCGGCCGGTCCTGGACGGGCTTGGTGAAGATCTGGAGCAGGTATCCGTCCTCGTCGCGGTCGACGAGGATCTTCAGCTCGCGCAGGGTCTCGACCGGCACCCGGGTCTCGCCCGCCCAGTCACCGAGGGTGTCGTAGTACGAGTCGGGGGTGTCGAGGAACTGGACACCGGCGGCGCGCATGGTCCGCACCGTCGAGACGATGTCGTTGGTGGCGAGCGCTATGTGCTGGACGCCGGCGCCGCCGTAGAACTCCAGGTACTCGTCGATCTGCGACTTCTTCTTCGCGATCGCGGGCTCGTTGATCGGGAACTTGACCTTCAGAGTGCCGTCGGCGACGACCTTCGACATGAGCGCGGAGTACTCGGTGGCGATGTCGTCGCCCACGAACTCCTTCATGTTGGTGAAGCCCATGACCTTGTTGTAGAAGGCCACCCACTCGTTCATCTTGCCAAGCTCGACATTTCCGACGCAGTGGTCGATGGCCTGGAAGGTGCGCTTGGCCGGGGGCGCGACGAGGGGATTGGCGGCGACGAAACCGGGCAGGTACGGACCGTCGTAGCCGGAGCGGTCGACGAGGGTGTGCCGGGTCTTGCCGTAGGTGGCTATGGCGGCCAGCACGACGGTGCCGTGCTCGTCCTTGATCTCGTGCGGCTCTTCGAGGCCGGTGGCGCCGTGCTCGACGGCGTAGGTGTACGCGGCGCGCGCGTCCGGCACCTCGATGGCGAGGTCGATGACGCCGTCGCCGTGCTCGGCGACATGGTCGGCGAGGAAGCGCCCGTAGTCGGTGGCGGGCTTGATGACGGAGGTCAGCACGAATCGGGCGCCGCCCGAGGTCAGGACGTAACTGGCGGTCTCGCGGCTGCCGTTCTCCGGTCCGGAGTAGGCGACGAGCTGCATGCCGAACGCCGTCGCGTAGAAGTGCGCGGCCTGCTTGGCGTTGCCGACGGCGAAGACGACCGCGTCCATTCCCTTGACCGGGAAGGGGTCGGCCTGCCGGGCGGTTCCGGGGGAGTGATCGATGGTCTCAGTCATGTCGGCAGACTCCCTCTGAACCACAAGATGCGCAATAGTATGTTTATATGCTAGACAATCTGTACAGCTTCTGGTCGGTACGTCCGGACGATCTGTGCAGGATGACCACTGTGGAGGTGAGCGGGTCGCATGGGCATAACACGCCGGAAGCGTCACCTGGGCACGGAGGGCCGCGATGGGGATTGACGAACTGGACGGCCGATTGATCGAACTGCTCGCCGAGGAACCGCGGATCGGCGTCCTTGAGGCGTCCCGCCGGCTGGGCGTGGCGCGCGGCACGGCGCAGGCACGGCTGGACCGGCTGCAGACCAACGGAGTGGTCAGGAGCTTCGGCCCGCAGGTGGACCCGGCGGCGCTGGGCTATCCGGTGACGGCCTTCGCGACGCTGGAGATAAAGCAGGGGCAGGGAGCGGACATCCGCGACCACTTGCGGTCCGTGCCGGAAGTGCTGGAGCTGCACACCACCACCGGCCACGGCGACATGCTCTGCCGCCTGGTGGCCCGCTCCAACGCCGACCTTCAACGGGTGATCGACAAGGTGGTGGGCTTCGAGGGGATCATGCGGGCCTCTACGGCGATCGTCATGGAGAACCCCGTTCCCCTGCGCATGATCCCGCTGGTGAAGCAGGCCGCCGATGACTGACCGGGGAGAGACGCCATGAGCTTCTGGGAGTACCTCGGCAACCGGCACTCACAGCTGCTGATGGACACGTATCAGCACGCCAGTGCCGTCTTCCAGTGCATGGTCGTGGCCACCGCCCTCGGTGTCCTCGTCGGTGTGCTGACCTACCGCGTCGAGTGGGCGGGAAACCTCGCCATCACCATCACCTCGACCATCCTCACCGTCCCCTCGCTCGCCTTGATCGGCCTCCTCATCCCCATCACCGGCCTCGGCGTGGCGCCGACCGTGACCGCACTGGTGCTGTACGGGCTGCTGCCCATCGTGCGCAACGCCATCGTCGGGCTGCGGGGCGTCGACCCGGACCTGGTGGACGCCGCCAAGGGCATCGGCATGCCGCGGCTCACCCGATTGATCAAGATCGAGCTGCCGCTCGCCTGGCCGCCCATCCTCACCGGCATCCGGGTCTCCACCCAGATGCTGATGGGCATCGCCGCCATCGCCGCTTACGCCTCGGGCCCCGGTCTCGGCAACGAGATCTTCCGGGGCATCTCCTCGCTCGGCAGCGCCAACGCGATCAACCAGGTCACCGCGGGGACCCTCGGCATCGTCATCCTCGCGCTGCTCTTCGACGCCGCGTACGTGCTCATCGGACGCCTGACCATCCCCAGGGGGATTCGTGCCTGACACCGCGCCAGCGAACAGTGGCAGCACCACCTCGGGCGGGGCCGCCGCCCCGGAATCCCCGGCGGGTGGTGGCACCGGCGCCACCACCGGGGCGACCATCCAGCTGGAGAACCTGACCAAGCACTACCCCGGCACTGCGGCGCCCGCCGTGGACAGCGTGAGCATGGACATCAAGGCGGGCGAGATCGTGATCCTCGTGGGCCCGTCCGGCTGCGGCAAGTCCACCACCCTGAAGATGATCAACCGGTTGATCGAGCCGAGTGGCGGCCGTATCCGCATCAACGACGAGGACGTCACCGGAATCGACCCGGTCAAGCTGCGCCGCAAGGTCGGCTACGCGATCCAGTCCTCCGGCCTCTTCCCCCACATGACCGTCGCCCAGAACATCGCGCTCGTGCCGAAGATGGTCGGCTGGTCCAAGAGCCGCATCAAATCGCGGGTCGAGGAGATGCTCGACCTGGTCGGGCTCGACCCGCGCGAGTTCCACGGCCGCTACCCCCGGCAGCTCTCCGGCGGCCAGCAGCAGCGGGTCGGCGTCGCCCGGGCGCTGGCCGCCGACCCGCCCGTCCTGCTCATGGACGAGCCCTTCGGCGCGGTCGACCCGATCACCCGCGACCACCTCCAGGACGAGCTGATCCGGCTCCAGCACGAGCTGCACAAGACCATCGTGTTCGTCACCCACGACTTCGACGAGGCCATCAAGCTCGGCGACCGGATCGCGGTGCTCCGCGACCGCTCGCACATCGCGCAGTTCGACACCCCCGAGGCCATCCTCACCAACCCCGCCGACGACTTCGTCTCCGGCTTCGTCGGCGCGGGCGCCGCCCTCAAGCGGCTCAACCTCACCCGGGTGCGGGATGTGGGGGTCGTCGACTTCCCGACAGCGGCCATCGACGACCCGTTGCAGTCGATCTTCGACCTGCTGCGCTCGGGCTCCACCAACGAGGTGCTGCTGCTCGACCGGAACCGGCGCCCGTACAAGTGGCTGCGGCGCGGCGACCTGAGCCGGGCCAAGGGGTCGCTGGCCCGCGCCGGAACGCTGGTGCACGACACGGTCACCCGTGACGCCACGCTGCGGGACGCGCTGGAGGCGGTCCTCACCGACAACGCGGGCCGGGTGCCGGTCACCGGGCGGCGCGGGGAGTACACCGGCGTCGTGGACATGGAGACGCTGATGAACTCCGTCCACGAGCTCCTTGAGGAGGACCGGCTCGAAGCGCTGGAAGGCCAGCACCAGCTCCAGGAGCTCCGCGCCCATCAGACGCACCTGGAACAGGAGGGCGCACCGGGCGCCACCCCGGGCAGGCTGCCGAAGGAGGGGGACGGCGCATGAGCCCCGAGCGCGACGGCGGCGACGGCCAGGACCAGCCGCGCGGCCACGATCACGACAACGGCGCAGGCGGCGCCCCGCTCGCGAGCCGCAGCGGCAGCAGCGCCGACCGCGTCGAGCGCGGCCGCAGCCAGCGCGTACGCCCCGAGCACACGGCTGGCGGCCGGCCGGCCGGCGAGCACGAGGTGCGCGGCCTCGCCTTCCGCGACGACGTGCGGATGGAGGAGCCCGAGGTCCTCGCCCCTCCCCCGCTGCTGAATCCGCCCAGACTGACCTGGCAGAAGCTGACCTTCCTGCCCCTGACCCTGGCGGTGGGGCTGCTGGCGACCTGGCTGTGGTTCCGCGGCGCGGAGCTGGACTCGATCGCCCGTAACTCCCTCGCTGACGGCAACATGTGGCTGCGGCTGCGGCAGCACATCGAGCTCACGGCCATCTCGACGTTCTTCGTGCTGATCATCGCCATCCCGCTCGGCATCCTGCTCACCCGCCGCAAGCTGCGCATGGCGGTGCCGTTCGTGATGGCCCTGGCCAACATCGGCCAGGCCACGCCCGCGATCGGGCTGCTGGCGCTGCTGGTCATCTGGATGGGCATCGGCATGAAGGCCGCCCTGTTCGGCATGGTCATCTACGCCACGCTGCCGGTGCTCTCCAACACCATCGCGGGCCTGAAGGCCATCGACCCGACCCTGATCGAGGCGGCGCGCGGCATAGGGATGTCCACGCTCGGAGTGCTCAGGAAGGTGGAGCTGCCGCTCGCCGTGCCGCTGATCCTCGCGGGCGTACGCACCGCCCTGGTGCTCAACGTCGGCACGGCGACCCTGGCCTACTTCGGCGGCGGAGGCGGGCTCGGCGACCTGATCGCGACGGGCATCACCAACCAGCGCATGCCGGTCCTGGTGCTCGGCTCCGTACTGACGGTGGCACTGGCGCTGCTCGTGGACTGGCTGGCCTCGGTGGTCGAACTGCTGCTGAGGCCGCGCGGCCTTGAGGGGGACGCATGAGGACGGAGCACACCGGAAAACGGCGCACCGGCAGCCGACCCGTAGGACCACGGCGCGGCCGCACGGCCCGTACGGCGACGGGGCTCGCGCTCGCGTGCGCCGTCTTGTCCCCGGCCCTGCTCAGTGGCTGCGGGCTGCACAGCGGCAGCCAGATGGTCGACGACGTGAAGCCGGGCACGATAGGGCAGGGCGAACCGCTGAAGGGCGCCAATCTGACCGTGACCTCCAAGGAGTTCACCGAGCAGATCATCCTCGGCCAGATCATGGGCATCGCCTTCCAGGCGGCCGGGGCCAAGGTGCTGGACCGGACGGACATTCAGGGGTCGATCGGCGCGCGCGAGGCGGTCAAGTCCGGTGACGCCGACGCGATGTGGGAGTACACCGGCACCGCGTGGATCACCTACCAGGGCAACGAGAAGCCGATCACCGACCCGCTGGAGCAGTGGCGCGCGGTGCGCGACGCGGACCGCGAGAACGGCATCAGCTGGCTGCCGCCCGCCGAGCTGAACAACACCTACGCCCTCACGCTGAACCAGGCCAACGCGAAGAAGCTCGGGACGAAGAACCTCTCCGAGGTCGCCGCGCTGTCGAGGAAGCAGGGTTCCAAGGTGGAGGTGTGCGTGGAGAGCGAGTTCGCGGTCCGCAACGACGGACTGCCGGGCATGTGGAAGGCGTACGGGATGAACATCCCCGCCTCGCACGTCAAGAAGATGGACGCCGGAATCATCTACACCCAGGTCAAGAAGGGCTCGGCCTGCACCTACGGCGAGGGCTACAGCACCGACGGGCGCATCGAGGCCATGAACCTGGTGGTGATGCAGGACGACAAGCACTTCTTCCCCAACTACAACGCCGCCCCGGAGATCAACAGCAAGGTCCTCAAAGAGCACCCGGAGATCGCTGACGTCCTCGCCCCCATCACCAAGAAGCTGACGAACAGCGTGGCCCGGCGGCTCAACGGCAAGGTGGATGTCGACGGCGAGGACCCCCACCAGGTCGCACTCGACTGGCTGGTGGACGAGGGATTCATCGAGAAGGGATGAGGGAGGGACGGGGCCCGGGGTGCCGGCACCGCGGGCTCCCCCGGCTCGTACGTCAGCGCGCCGTGCGAGCGGAAGGCGCCGTAGGCGGGCGTGCCGCGCGAGGTCAGCGCCCGAGAAGGCTGCGGATCGCTGTCCGGTCGCTCAGCAGCTCGGGACCGGCTTGTGCGCGGCGAGGGCCCGGAGCGAGGACACCGCGTCCGTCAGCTTCTTGACCGGGATCAGCCGCATGCCCTTCGGCAGCTCGGCCTCCGCGTCGGAGCACTCCGACTTGGGGACCAGGAAGACGGTCGCGCCGTCCCGCTTGGCTGCCTGCGTCTTCAGCGCCACGCCGCCCACCGGGCCGACCGTGCCGTCCCGCTCTATCGTGCCCGTACCGCCGATGCTGCGGCCACCGGTGAGGTCACCGCCGTGTCCGTCGCCGTCCAGCTTGTTGATGACGCCGAGCGCCAGGAACAGCCCGGCGCTGGGACCGCCGATGTCGCCGAGGTCCAGCTTGATGTCCATGCCGCGCGGCGAACGGTGCAGATAGTTCAGCGCGGCGTCCACGGAGGTGTCCTGCGACTTCTTCATGTCCTTGAGGTTGTGCTTGTCCACTTCCTCGGGAGTGTCGCCGACCGGGTAGACGGAGTCGCGCGGCATCACCGCGCGGCCGCTGTCGAACCAGCCTCCGATGACGTCGCTGAGGTACACGTCCGCCTGCGGACCCGTCGCGACGATGGCCGTCATCCGCAGCTGGCCGGTGGTCTTGCGGGTCTCCGCGCCGGAGATGGAGATCACCGGGTCGCCCTTGTCCGAGCCGAGGACGTCCACGGTCCTGCCGGGGTAGGCGACCGAGAACGGCAGCGGGGCGAACGCGGCGACGGCGAGCAGGGCGACGACGAGCGCGGAGCAGACCGCGAGGATACGAGCGCGAGGAGACACGTCAGCCACCCTAATTGACGTACGCCACGGCCCTGACGGGCGCCGGTGCCGCACGCCTCGCGCGAGGCCGTGCGCACGTCCGCCGGGCAGGCCCCTGCTCACGCCTCGTACGGGCGTACGGATGTACGGAGGGCCGGTGGCCATGCGGAAAGAGCGGAGTCGCAGACGGGACACCCGGCAGCGCGCCCACGGATACCGGCGACACACCGGCGGCACCCGCTGACGGTCCTGGCCCGCGTCGGACCCGGCCCCTGCGCCCAGGCCCCGCCCTCAGGCCCTTGCCTCAGCGCATCAGCGCAGTGCGTCCGAGACCTCCTGGGCCGCCTCCATGACGCGGGGGCCCACCCGTTCCGGTACGGAGTCCGCGAGCATCACCACTCCCACGCTGCCCTCGATGCCCGTCACCCCCGTCAGCGGAGCGGCGGCGCCGCTCGCGCCCGCCTCCAGCTCGCCGTGGGTCAGGGCGTATCCCGGTTCGGTGATGCCGGTGCGGGCGGTGAGAATGGCCCGGCCCGCCGCGCCCCGGTCCAGCGGGTGGCGGAACCCGGCACGGTAGGCGACGTGGTAGTCGGTCCAGGTCGGCTCGACGACCGCGACGGCGAGCGCCTCCGTTCCGTCAACGAGGGTCAGGTGCGCGGTGGCACCGATGTCCTCGGCGAGTGAGCGTAGCGCGGGCATCGCCGCCTCGCGGACGAGCGGGTGCACCTGGCGGCCGAGCCGCAGCACCCCGAGCCCGACGCGCGCACGGCCGCCGATGTCCCGGCGTACGAGCGCGTGCTGTTCGAGCGTGGCGAGCAGGCGGTAGACGACCGTGCGGTTGACTCCGAGTTTGTTGGACAACTCCGTCACGGTCAGCCCGTGATCGGTGTCGGCGAGCAGTTTGAGGACACGCAGTCCTCGATCGAGCGTCTGGGAGGTCTCCGCGGTCACGACGCCCCCTCCTCGGGTGAGTGGCGGCTGTATCCGGCTCAGCGCCGCCGGTCCCATCGGCAGCGCGCGGAAGAGGCCACCGGTCGCGGTTCACACGTACCGGCCGCGCTCCGCGGCGGCGCTGCCACGGGGCGTGTGCGTGGGGGAACGCTAGCGAGCCAGTCCGCTCAGCGGAAGACTTCGTCCACAATCCGGTCACGGGACTTCCGTGAAGCGGCGTGGTCACTGCCCCGTTTTTGCGCGAAATCCCCAGGTTCGAGCACCACCCCGGCACGAGGGAGCCACCAGGACGGGGGCGTCGCAGCGATGTCCTCACGCTGCCGGAGGTCCCGCGTCCCTGAATGCCCGGCGGTCCCGCGAAGAAGCGCGCCCCGCCAGGGGCGCGGGGAACTGCGCGCCCAGCCACGACACACCCGCGGTCCGCGACGCACAGACAGGGACCCACACCCCAGCATGATCCGCCGAACGCGCGTCAGCGCATCCGCGTGGCCCACTCGCGGACCTTGTTGATCCGCTCCCGCAGCTGCCCCGCCGTCGCCTCCGCGCTCGGCGGCCCCCCGCACACCCGGCGCAGCTCGGTGTGGATGACACCGTGCGGTTTGCCGCTCTGGTGGACGTACGCGCCGACCATTCCGTTGAGCTCCTTGCGCAGCGCGAGCAGGTCCTTGTGGCTGACGACCGGGCGGCGCTCGGCGGGCAGCTCCAGGAGGTCGGCCTCCTCGTCCGGCTTCTTGCGGCTGTGCGCGATCTGCCTGGCCTGCCTGCGTTGCAGCAGCAGCTGCACCTGGTCCGGCTCCAGCAGGCCCGGGATGCCCAGGTAGTCCTGTTCTTCCTCGCTGCCCGGATGGGCCTGCATGCCGAACTCGGCGCCGTCGTAGAGCACCCGGTCGAAGACCGCGTCCGACTCCAGGGCCTCGAAGGGCAGCTGGTCCTGGTCGCCGGTGTCCTCGTCCTGCTGCTTCTCCGCCTCCTGGAGGAGCTTGTCCTCCTCGGCGTACGGGTCCTCCTCGCTGTCCTTCTTCGGCTTGTCGAGGACGTGGTCGCGTTCGACCTCCATCTCGCCCGCGAAGCCGAGCAGCGTGGGGATGGTCGGCAGGAACACCGACGCCGTCTCGCCGCGCCGCCGCGACCGTACGAAGCGGCCGACGGCCTGGGCGAAGAAGAGCGGGGTGGAGATGGTGGTGGCGTACACGCCGACGGCCAGGCGGGGCACGTCCACACCCTCGGACACCATGCGGACGGCGACCATCCACCGGGTGTCGGACTTGCTGAAGTCGTCGATCCGCTGCGAGGCGGCCGTCTCGTCGGAGAGCACGACGGTCGCCGACTCGCCGGTGATCTTGCGGATCAGCTTGGCGTACGAGCGGGCCTGGTCCTGGTCGGTGGCGATGACCAGGCCGCCCGCGTCGGGGATGCCCTTGCGCACCTCGGTCAGCCGCCGGTCCGCGGCGGCCAGCACGTTGGGCATCCACTCGCCGCTCGGGTCGAGGGCGGTGCGCCACGCCTGCGAGATGGCGTCCTTGGTCATCGGCTCGCCGAGCCGGGCCGCGATCTCGTCGCCCGCCTTGGTCCGCCAGCGCATGTTCCCGCTGTACGAAAGGAAGATCACCGGCCGGACGACGCCGTCGGCGAGCGCGTTGCTGTAGCCGTAGGTGTAGTCGGCGGACGAACGGCGGATGCCGTCGTTGCCTTCCTCGTACGCGACGAACGGGATCGGGTTGGTGTCGGACCGGAACGGGGTGCCGGTCAGCGCGAGGCGCCGGGTCGCCGGGTCGAACGCCTCGGCGCACGCCTCGCCCCACGACTTCGAGTCACCGGCGTGGTGGATCTCGTCGAGGATGACCAGGGTCTTGCGCTGCTCGCAGCGGTTGCGGTGGAGCATCGGCCGTACGCCGACACCCGCGTACGTCACGGCGACGCCCTGGTATTCGCGGCTCAGCGGGCCCGCCGAGTACTCGGGATCGAGCTTGATCCCTACCCGGGCGGCCGCCTCCGCCCACTGCTTCTTGAGGTGTTCGGTCGGTGCGACGACCGTCACCTGCTGCACCACGTGATGGTGCAGCAGCCAGGACGCCAAGGTCAGCGCGAACGTCGTCTTTCCGGCGCCCGGGGTGGCGACGGCGAGGAAGTCGCGGGGCTGGCTCTGGATGTACGCGTCCATCGCTCTCTGCTGCCAGGCGCGCAGCTTGTTCGCGGTACCCCACGGGGCCCGGCCTGGGAAGGCAGGTGAGAGATGGTGCTGAGCGGCGGTAGTAGTCACGGTCTCCGTCGGGCTGGCTCGGGATCTGCAACCGCGTCAGCCTACCTGTGCCGCCGTTCACGCCTGGGGGTTATGGGGCGGGTGCACCCCTGGGTGGGAGTTAGCTCACATCGGCGTCCCGCAAGGCGCGCAGTCCGTCCGCGATCGTCTTGACCTCGTCCATGTCGCCGGACGCGACCGCGATGACCAGGCGTTCGGCGGCGTCGATGTCGGGACGGAGCTCCACACCGTTGATCGCGAGGAAGGACACACAGGAGATCCACGCCGTGCGCTTGTTCCCGTCGAAGAGCGGATGGTTGATCGCGAGGGACTGCAGGAGTGCTGCGGCCTTGTCGAGCAGGTCCGGGTACGCTTCCTCGCCGAACATGGCCGCCGAGGGGCGGTGGACGGCGGACTCCAGCAACCCGGCGTCCCGGACCACCACCTCCGTGTCACCGCAGGCGATCTCGGCGATGGCCAGGACATCCTCGGCCGTCAGATAGACGCAGGTCACTTAAGTCGCTCCAGAAGCTCGCTCCACTTGGCCGTCTGCTCCTGAGCGGTCTTACGCACCATGACGTCCTGCGCCGTGCGGGCAAGGTAGTCATCGACAGCCTTGAGCACGATGGCGTGCATGCTCGCGCCCTCCTGCTCGGCGCGGCGCTTGAGGGCATCGGTCTGGTCGTCACGAAGACGCAGGTTCATAGCCATACCAAAATGGTACCACCAGGTGGGGTCATTCTGATACCACCGCCTCACGCGGCCGCAGCCGCGTCGTGACCAGCGCACCGACCACCGCCATCGCCGCCATCGCGAGGAAGACCGCGACGAAGGCGGCCGGGTGGCCGGACGAGCCGGAGGCGGCGCCATGCGAACCGGCCGCCGCCGATCCGCCGCCGAAGGCCACGAAGAGCGTCCCGCTCAGCCCGACCAGGGTGATGTTGCCCAGGGCGTCCGAGACCTGGAGGGAAGCGGCGTTGCTGCCCGCGTCCTCCGGGCGGGAGAGCTTGAGGAGCAGCACGCTGCCGCTGGAGATCGTCAGGCCCATGCCGAAGCCGCCGATGACCCACGAGACCGCCACGATCCAGGCGGGCACGCCGTCGATCAGCGCCGTCGCGACCAGGCCGATGGCCGCCGCTATCAGCAGCATGCCGAGGCCCATCAGCCGTTCCCGGTGGGGCTCAAGACGTGGGCGGCTCTGGGTGTACGAGCCGAGGGCCCAGGTCAGACCGCCGCCGGTGAGCGAGAGGCCCGCCGCTGTCGGGGACAGGCCGCGCTCGCTGACGAGCATCAGCGGTACGAAGCTCTCCGCCCCGAGGAAGGACCCGGCGGTGATGCCGCGCAGCAGCACGACCGAGGGCAGCCCGCGCGCGGCGCGGAACGTGCCCTTCGGCAGCAGCCGCAGCACGCAGGGGACGAGGAGCGCCACCCCCGCGACGCCGGGGAGGAGGGAGAGCCAGTGGAGGTCCTGCACCGCGTACTGGAGCAGACCGGCCCCCGCCGCGACGGCGAGCGCGAGCAGGATGCGGCGGCGGTTCATCTCCGGGGTGCGCTCGCCCGCCGGGAGTTTCCGCAGCGCGGGCAGCATCACCGCGAGCGGCAGCAGCACCAGGACGGGGATGGCGAGGAACACCCAGCGCCAGCCGACCTGTTCGGTGACCGTTCCGGCCACGACGGGCCCGACGATCACCGGCAGCACCCAGGCGGCGGAGAACGCGGCCAGCACGGACGGTTGCAGCCGCTGCGGGTAGGCGCGGCCGACGACGACGTACAGCGAGACGATCACCAGTCCGCCGCCGATGCCCTGTATCCCCCGCCCGGCGACGAACATCCACATCTCCTGGGCCGCACCGGCCACCAGCAGCCCGGCTCCGAACGTGGCTATGCCGGTGAAGAGGGGGACGAGCGGGCCCTTGCGGTCGCACCACTCGCCGGACAGCGCCATCGCGAACAGGCTCGCGGTGAAGTAGCCGGAGAAGGCGAACGCGTACAGCTCCACGCCGTTGAGGCTGTCGGCGGCGACCGGCATGGCCGTGTTGACGGCGCTCGCCTCGAACGCGATGAGGGAGACGACGGAGATGATGCCGAGGGTCAGCGCCCGGTAGGCGCGGCCGAGCACCGTCTCGTTCTTCCCCGGAAGGCCGCCCTCGCCCGGCGCCCCGCCCGACGCCCCGTCCACCGTGTCATCCGACACCCCGCCTGGCGGACCTTCAGCGCTCCGGGGCTCCTCGGACGTGACCGTGGCGGCGGCACCGGGTCCGGTCGCGGGACCGGCGGGAACGGAGGCGGCAGCAGGCGCTGCTCCCACAGTGGCGGTCAGGGCGGCGGCAGCGGCCCCTTCCGCGTCGGCGGGGCGCGGATCGGCATCGGTCATTGCGCCAGCGTAAGAGTCATTCCGCGGTTTGACCCCTGTCGCAAGATGGTGGCCGCCTCGTCCATCCGGCCTACGTCCTCTCGCGCAGGGAGCCTCTCGGGCAGGGCGGGTAGGGCAGGCAGGGAGCCGCATGGCGTCAGGGACACGCGCGGACGGGGGCGGGTCCAGTCCGATCCGGGCCACTCCAGTCCGATCCGGGACGGGGTGGTCCGATCCGGCCCGGACCGGTGACCGGTGGCGGCCTGGTAACGACCGGGCTGGCCCGCCGTCCCCGCCGTCTCCGCCGTCCTGGGACGTCGTCCGCCGTCCCGTTACATCGTCAGCAGCACGCCCGCGTACGACACCCCGGCGACGACGACCCACGAGCACAGCCCGAGCGCGGCGACGCGCCCGCCCGTGCGCGTGAGTGACGGCAGGTGCACCGCGCTGCCGAGCCCGAACAGGGCGGCTGCCAGCAGGAGTTCCTGGGCGTGACCGGCCGCGTCGATCGCACCGCCCGGCAGCCAGCCGGTGCTGCGTACGGCGACCATCGCCAGGAAGCCGAGCACGAACAGCGGCACGAGCGGTGGCCGACGTGTCTTCGGCTCGCTTCCGGTCGGCGCTCCGGAGCCGCCACCGGCCGCTTCCGCGGTGCCGTCGGCCCGTAGCGCCGCGGCCTCGGCACGCGTGTGGGCGCGCGCCCGTGCCCGTACGGACAGGGCTACGGCCGCCACCAGCGGCGCGAGGAGCGCCACCCGCATCAGCTTGACAAGGACCGCCTCGCTCAGCGCCCCTGACCCGGCCGTCTGCGCGGTCGCCACGACCTGCCCGACGTCGTGCACGCTTGCCCCGGCCCAGCGGCCGAACTGGCCGTCGCTGAGACCCAACGGCTGCTGGAGCAGCGGGAGTACGGCGATGGCGAGCGTGCCGCACAGCGTCACCAGCGCCACCGAGGTCGCCACGTCGCGTTCGTCGCTGTCGGACGCGTCGCTGACAGCGCCGATCGCGGAAGCGCCGCAGATCGAGTAGCCGGTGGCGATCAGCAGCGGCTGATCGCCGGGCAGGCCCATGGTGCGGCCGAGCCACCAGGTGCCGAAGAAGGTGGCCGTCACGACGGCGAGCACCATGGCCACCGTCGCCCAGCCGATGCCCAGCACGTCGTCCAGGCTGAGCTTGAGGCCGAGCAGCACGATGCCGAGCCGCATCAGCCGCTTACCCGCGTACGAGAGGCCGGGGCGGCAGGCCCCCCGGACCATGCCGCGCGAGCCGGGGACATGGGCGGCCGCGATGCCGAGCACCACGGCGATGGTCAGCATCGGTATGACGGGCAGGAGTTGGTGCGCGGTCCAGGCGATGGCGACGCCGGTCACGGCGAGCGCGAGCCCGGCCACCCTGCCCGTCCGCGCACCGCCCGCGCCGCCGCGCTGGCCCCCGCCCACGCCGGCGCCGGGTGGTGGGGGCGTCGGCGCCGCGGACGTGGGCGGTGCGACGGCCGGTGCCGTCCTAGCGCGCGGAGGCGGCGGGGCCAGGGCGCCCGCCGCCAGCGCCAGCCCGCCGGGCGGCGTCCCCGCCTCGTCACCCGGCGGACTGGGAGTCCTGGTCAGGCCCGGCCGACCGCCGGGCGCGGTGTCGAGAGCGGCTGCGGCTGCCTGGTCGCGTACGGGCGCGCGCGTGCCGTTCCTCCCGGCGTCCCGCGCGGCGTCCCGTGCCGTACGACGGGCGATACGAGGAAGAGGAATGCGTGGGATGTGCGGGAGAGGCGGAAGGTGGGGGAAGTGGGGCGCACGGGTCCAGCTCACAGCTCGTCCGCGGGCAGCTCGTACACCCGGCGCACGCTGGTGCCCAGACGCGAGATGTCGGCCCCGTAGATGTGCAGCGAGATCGCCGTGTCCGTACCGGCGTTGCGGACCCGGTGGATGTCACCGGGCGGCGCGAAGCCACACACCGCGCCCTGCGGATTGACGACGTCCTGGGTGGCGACGAGCCGGGAGGTGGCGCCGTCCGAGACGAGGCGGTAGCGGCGTTCGCTCTCCTCGCCCTCGTGGACGCCGGTCACACACCAGGAGACGTGATCGTGGATGGAGGTGAGCTGGCCGGGCATCCACACCAGGGCGACGACCGAGAAGCTGCCGTCCCGCTCGGCGTACAGCAGGTGCTGGCGGTAGTGGTCGGGGTCTGGCTCGCACTGCTCGTCGGTGAGCAGATCGGCGGCGCCGAGATGGGGGCCGAGCCGTTCACCCACCAGATAGGCCGTCAGGTCGGGAGGCAGGCCGCGTCCAACGGCCTCACGCACGTCCTCAACAAGTGAGTCGAGACGCGCGGTCGTACATGCGGCCCGGTAGGGCGTGAGGGCGGTCGGAGTACTCATATGTGAAGAGTCGCGCGATCAACCTATTACGTCTAACAACAGTCCATTGACTCTTTGCCCACGTCTGCTTATGGACGACCCGAGCGCGCGGCGCGTGGCGGGCTCAGCAGCCGACGCGCCGCTCCGCGACCGCATTCAGCTCGTCGAGCACGAGCGCGGTCGCGGGGATGCGCAGATGGTCCCGGAGTACGTACGCCGAGACCTGACGGCGCGAGGCGGGGTCCAGGGCCCGCCCCGTCACCTTCTGGTGGCACAGGAAGGAGAGCACCAGGGCGGGCATCATCGCCACGCCGACACCGGCGGCGACCAGGCTCTGGACGACGAGGTTGTCGTCCGTGGTGAACGCGATGTCCGGGGCGAAGCCCTGCTCCGCGCACTCGTGCAGGAAATTGGCCCGGCAGCGCAGGCAGCCCGCGATCCAGCGTTCCTCGGCCAGGTCGGCCAGCTTCACCGCCCGCCGCCGGGCCAGCGGGTGCCCGGTGGGCAGCAGCACGGTCAGCTGATCTTCGAGCAGCTTCACCTCGACCACGTCATCCGGGACCTCTTCATGCAGGCCGGGGTAGGTGAAGGCGAGGGTGATGTCACATTCGCCACGGGCCAGCCGCCGCAGCGAGTCGGGCGGTTCGCCCTCCAGGAGTTCCACGCGCACGCCGGGGTGCCCGGCGGCGAGCCGGGCCATGGCCTCCGGAATCAAGGTGGCGTTGGCGCTGGGGAACGCGCAGACGCGCACCCGCCCT
The DNA here is from genome assembly GCF_059026195.1 of Streptomyces sp. A01. Classification (NCBI taxonomy): domain Bacteria; kingdom Bacillati; phylum Actinomycetota; class Actinomycetes; order Kitasatosporales; family Streptomycetaceae; genus Streptomyces; species Streptomyces sp. A01. The sequence goes on from NZ_JBWLKN010000002.1 coordinate 386,301, forward strand.
GAGCGCAGCCGGGTGATGGCGTTCATCTGCTGCTGGGCGGCGGACATGCTGTCGAGGATCACATCAGCGTGCCGGGCCAGCGCCTCCCCGGCCTCGGTGAGCCGCATGCGGCGGCCGACGCGCGTGAACAGCGCGGTGCCGACATCCCGTTCGAGAGCCTTCATCTGCTGGGTGATCGCGGGTTGCGTATAGCCGAGCGAGCGAGCGGCCGCCGAGTAGGAACCGGCCGTGACCACTTCGCGGAAGGTCTTGATGTGCCGGGAATCGAACACCCACGAATCATAAGCGGAGGTTGGGAGGCCCCAACATCCCGTGCGGCGCGGCATGCGCTCCTCACCGTGACACCCCTCTCACCCCCACCCCTCCCGCACACACCGCACCGAGTACGGCAAGCTGGACGAATGCCGCATGACACCGCACTTGCCCTGCGCCACGGCGCGCACCAGTACGTCTCGTACGACGGTGCCGAACTCGCCTACCGCGTGCTGGAGCCCCGCGACGGGGCCGCCGTCCCGCCGCTCATCTGCCTCGCGGGCGGGCCGGGCAGGAACGCCGCGTACCTCGGCGACCTCGGCGGCCTGGACTCCCACCGCCGCCTCGTCATCCCCGACAGCCGGGGCACCGGCGCCTCGCCACCCGCAGCCGAACCCAGCGGCTACGCCTTCCCCAGCCTCGCGCAGGACCTTGAGGCCCTGCGCCGGCACCTCGGCCTCGAACGGTTCGCGCTGCTCGCACACGACGCGGCAGCCGCCACGGCACAGGCGTACGCCGCCGCCCACCCCGAGCGGCTGAGCCACCTCATCCTGGTCTGCCCCGGCGCCCGGATACAGGGCGAGCTGCCCGACGACGCCCGCGAGATCTTCGACGCCCGGGCCATCGAGCCGTGGTGGGAGGACGCGTACGTAGCCGTCCAGATGCTGCCGCTGGCGACCGACCTGGACGAGATCCGCGACCTGCTGTGGCGCGCCGCCCCGATGGCCTACGGACGATGGGAGGAACCGCAACGCATCCACGCGCGAAGCGAGGGTGCCCAGCTGGGCCCGGTGCCGCGGGCCGGCTTCTGGCAGGGCGTGGACGAGGCGTCCCGACTGGCGGTCCTGGAACGGCTGCGGGCCGTGGACTGCCCGGTACTCGTCGTGACCGGCGACCGCGACGCGGTAACGGGCATGCACGCGGGAGAACTGGTCGCCGCCTGCTTCCCCAACCCCCGCGTCCGCCCCCTGCACGACGTGGGCCACTACCCCTGGGTCGACGAACCGCAACTCTTCCGCCCGGTGGTGGAGGACTTCCTACGGGGGGCGTAGGCGTTGCCGCGGCCCCCGCCCGCACCCGGCGCCAAGGGGGCGGCGGCGGGCCGGGGACGAGGGCCGGTTCATGACGGCGGCATTGCGGTCACATGGCGACCGCGGCCCAAGCGTTGACCGACCCCACCCTCGTCGGCCATGGTCGAACCAGCACACCAACTTGGCCGTGTGCCCGAGTGGTTGAGGGGCTCGCCTGCAAAGCGAGTTACGTGGGTTCGATTCCCGCCACGGCCTCTGTTCTCAGTTGTTCTGAGCTCACCAACGTGATGGGCGGTCCCCCCAGGGGCCGCCCATCACGCGTGGTCGTCCCCGTCGCCGCCTCCGTTGGTCCAGCGAGAGCCTGCACGGAATGGACCACGCGGCTGAGGCCGACCGAGGCCGACCTCCGCCGTGACGCACGACCGACCGTTTCAGTTGTTGCGTTTATTTCGGTTACTGCGGATACTGGACCGGCGAGACGACGACAGATACCACCAGTCCGCCCACACACACCGCTACCGCCGCTCACACACCGCCTCAGATCGGCCGGGCTGGTGCAGGCCAAGTGGACGGACCAGAGATCCTGGACGAGACGTTCCGGAACCTGAAGGCCAACCGGCCGGACCTGGCGCAGGCCGGGCTGGACAAGACCCGCCGCCTCATGGCCGCCTCCCTCCGTGACGTGCTGGTCAAGGGGTACGAGCCGCTCATCGACATGCCCAAGCTGCCCGACCCCGATGACCGGCACGTCTTAGCGGCCGCCATCAGAGCCCGGGCCCAGGTCATCGTCACGTCCAACCTGAAGGACTTCCCCGCCGACCAGCTCGACCCGTGGGACGTGGAGGCCGTGCACCCGGACGTGTTCCTGGAGGCGCAGGTCGATCTGTCGCCCCAGGTCGTGTATGCCACGCTTCAGCAGATCGCCGACCGTTGGAAGCGCCCGCCCAATGCCGTGGTCGGGGACGTCATCTCCTCCCTGGAGCGGGAGGGGCTGGTGGCGTCGGCCGCAGCGTTACGCGCGCTCACGTGAGGCTCGTCGCCTCGCCGCCTCGCCGCCTTGTTGGTGCGGTACGTCGCTTCGACGCCTGAAGCTGGCCCAGTGTGGGCACGGAGAGGTTCGCCGCCCATCGGACGCTCAACCGGACAGTTCGCCCCGCTTGACCGCGGCCACGAACGTGGCCCAAGCGGAGGGCTCGAAGACCAGGGCCGGGCCGCTGGGGTCCTTGATGTAGTGGCGGATGAGGTCCAGCGAGTCGGATTCCGGAAGCGCCTGCGATCGAGCTACGTCGAACCGCTGCACCAAGTCGACGACCAGTCGCGGCGCGTCGATCGCCTCTCCCGTCCCGAAGGATTCCACCAAGGCCCTGGTGGTTCCGTCTGCCATGGTCAGCAACGTCAAGCTACCCCCTTGGAGAGGGTGAAACGCCTGTGCGAACGGTAGTACTTGGACCCGCGCTTGCGGGTTGCCAGCCTTCTGCAGCACCCGTTCCAGCTGGGTGATCAGGACCTCTCGCGAAGCCGTGGGGCGCTTGAGTGCCGCCTCATCCATGATCGCCCAATACAGAGGTGGGTCCGCGCGTTGCAGCACCCGCTGTCGGTGCATCCCGGCCCCCACACGGGCATCGACTTCGGACAGCTGGTTACTTGGTAACCCCGTGACGAAGACCTCGCGGGCGTAGTCCGGCGTCTGCGACAGTCCCGGGACCAGGCTGCTTGTGAAGACCTGGATGCGGACGGCCCGCGCTTCCCTCTCGATGAACTCCTGGGAGTACTGCGCGACCAAGGAATCCTGAGCAAGGACAAGCAGCTCGGCGAAGAGCCCGTCCGTCTCGAAGTGGGCGTCCAGCGCTTCTGCCAGAGCCATGCTCGGAAGTTGCTCATGCCGCTCGACGCGGCTCACGTAGGTGTGAGGATATTTGATCTGTTCCGCAAGCGCGCGCTGGGAGATCCCCGCTTGTTCTCGCATACGCCGCAGCCGCTGACCCAGCAGCGTGCGCGGCGTCGCCTTCCATCCGTCCTCGTGCAACTCCACCAGGTACACCGACCTTTCTGTGCCGCTGTCACCAACAGGCGCCTGGTGACAGGTCCACCGTGGACGCTACGCCTTCTCGCGACGACGCTGTAAGCACTCGACCACAGTCGGTGATCAGGCTGGTTGGACAGCACATGAAGGACGAACCCCACGTGATCCACACGATGACCTTCTCGACCTCTCGGCATCCCTCCGGAGAGAACCCCCACACCGCTGGGGCCATGGCCGTCGCCGCCGAATACGTGCAACCACCGCACTCGCCCCCCCGCCACGGCCCGCACCACGGAAAGGCGGCACTCCGATGAGCGACACCCCCGCCCCCGATCACCCGGACGCCAAGCTGCGGACGGTCGTGAGCGAGCACGACGCGGAGGCCGTGCAACTCGCCATGGGCACCGCCCTGTTGGGGCATGTACGCGATGTGCTGGCCGACCCGCGTACGTCCGTACACGTGCTGTGGTACGCGTGCGCGCGCCTGTCGGAGAGCCTGGCCGACGCGCTGCGGATCGCCGCGACACGAGGCGGGTTGGCCGCACCGCCTCCCGCCCCGGCGGTCCGGCGGAGGCATTCCGATGAGCCATGACGCGGCGTACCCGGCCCGGTCAGCCCACAGCCGCACCACCGTGCGCTTCGTCCAGCACACCATCCGCCAAGCCCCGGAGTCGGGTGTGTCCTTCGAGGTGTTCTGTATGACGGTCGGCTGCCGCGCCGAGTCCGGCGGCCGGGAGCGGCAGGCGGACGCGCAGGGCTGGTGTCTGCGGCACGCTGGTCGTCACGCCGGGCATGACCTGTTCCGGCGTGTGGTCACCGACTACGCGCGCGTGCTCCGAGACGCTGATGACGGCGGCGAGCCGGCCTCGGTATGAGCCGCGTCCGCAAGGCCGTGCGGCTACGACCGTCAACCGTGACGCGGAGCGCCATCGCCAGGCACATGCGCCGAGTGCGCCTCCGCTAAGCTCCGCGTTCCCGGTACCGCCAGTCGAAGGGAATAGGCCCGTGACGGACATTCGGCGAGCGACGGACATTGATGAAATCATCGGCGCGGAGCATCTGTTCGACGGTCCGGCGCGTGCGGAGGCGGCGGCTCGCTTTCTTTCCGAGAGTGGGCATCACCTTCTGCTGGCGTATGAGGAGAAGGCCGTGGCCGGAATGGTCACCGGGGTGGAGATGACCCATCCCGACAAAGGCACCGAGATGTTCTTGTACGAGCTTTCGGTGGCTCCTGAGTTCCAGCGGCGGGGCATTGGCTGGGCGTTGGTGCGGGCGCTGGCCGATCTCGCGCGCGACCGGGGGTGTTACGGAATGTGGGTCGGCACGGAGCGCGGTAACGCGGCGGCTTTGGCGGCCTACCGGGCGGCGGGTGCGGGTGCGGGTGATGGCGAGGATTTCGTGCTGCTCTCGTGGGCTTTTCGCGACGACGCCTGAACCCCTGCGGACACCGCCGCTCACGGCGGGGCAGCCGCTCGGGTGGAGGGCCCGGCGGCACTCGGCCAGGGTGCGAACAGTGGTGACTGCCGGTGAGCGGACCCCCTTGACACCCCCCTATCGCACCCCTATCCGGGACCTCCGCATTAAGGAGAGGTGAACGGCGTTCACGCGAGCATCACCTCGTTGTTTCACAGCCCCCTTATCGCGTGGGGTGGTTTTTGGCCGCACCCCCCACGTTTCACTCACGTCCCCCAGGCTCCACGTTTTCGTCACACCTTCCTCTTAGGATCGGCGGGACGGCTCGCAGCCGACCAACGGCTGGCCTGACACCCTCCGTTTCGATAGTGCACGAGGTGGAAAGTCTTGCGATCTCAGAATCGCGGTGCCCGACTCCCGTTGTCTACCGGCCAGAGCGAAATCTGGTTGAGCCAGCAACTCGATCCGGACAGCAATATGTTCCTGATCAGTGAATACGACGTCATACACGGACCGGTCCATCCCGAGATATTCGAAAGAGCCCTGCGACAGGCCGTCGCTGAAGCCGAGCCGTACAACACGCGATTCGGTGAGGACGACGGGGTGCCGTGGCAGGTTTACGATCCGGTGACCGAGTGGGATTTCCCCGTCCTCGACCTCACCGCCGAGGAGGACCCCTGGGCATCGGCCGAGGAATGGATGCGCGCCGATCTCGACCGGGTCATGGATATGACGAGCGGCCCGCTGTTCCGCTACGCGCTGCTGAGGACCGGGCCCGAGCGCTGGGCCTGGTACCAGGTGACGCACCACATCGTCACGGACGCCGCGGGCGGTCCCCTCATCGCCCGGCGGGTCGCCGAGCTGTACACCGCGCTGATGGCGGGCGATGACCGTCCGCCCGCCCGGTTCGGGTCGCTGCGGACGCTGCTGGACAAGGACGCGGCGTACCGTGAATCGGTGGACTTCGCCGCGGACCGCGCGTACTGGACCGGGCGTTTCAGCGACTGCCCGGAGCCACCCCGGCTCGCCGGACGCGCGCCCACCGTCTTCACCTCGCGCATACGGGAGACCATTTCCCTTTCCGAGGAGGAGGCGGTCCGGCTGCGCGGTGCCGCGCGGGCGGCGGCCACCCACTGGTCGGCGCTGATGATCGCGGCGACGGCCGCGTATCTGCACCGGATGACCGGTGAGCCTGACATCGTCCTCAGCCTTCCGGTCGCCGCCCGTACCGACGCCGAACTGCGCACCGTGCCGGGGATGTTCGCGAACCTGCTGCCGCTGCGGGTGACCGTGTCCGGCGAGTCGCGGGTACGCGACCTGCTGCGGCAGGTCGCCCGCGAGGTGCGGACGGCGCTGCGGCACCAGCGGTACCGCCGGATCGACCTCGCCCGCGATCTTCATCTCCCGGACGGCGGGCGGGGCCTGGTCGGCCCGCAGATCAACGTCATGTCCTTCAACTACGACTTCGACTTCGCCGGTCAGCGGTTCACCGCGCACAACCTGTCCAACGGCCGCGTCGAAGACCTGTCGGTGATGGCGTACGACCGCTCCGACGGCACCGGCATACGGATCGACCTGAACGCCAACGCCGACCTCTACAGCGCCGACGACCTCGCCGCCCACCGGCGCCGCTTCCTCGCGCTCGTGTCCGCCTTCGCCGACGCCACCGACCAGGACCGCACCGTCGGCGGCATCGAGCTGCTGGGCGACGAGGAGCGGCACCGCGTCCTCTACGCGTGGAACGGCGCCACCGCACCGGAAGCGGAACCGCGACCGGAATCGGCACCGGCCCTGGTGCCGCCACCGGCACACCCGGACGGCCAGGCCGCCGCCGCACTGTCCGCCCTGGTCTCCGGGCCCGACGTCGCACCCGCCACCCTCCCGGAGCTGTTCGCCGCGCAGGCCGCCCTCACGCCCGGCCGGGAGGCCGTCGTCTTCGACGGCACCCGGCTGAGCTACGCCGCGCTGGACGAAGCGGCGAGCCGTGTCGCCCGGCTGCTCGCGGAGCACGGCGCGGGCCCCGAGCGCACCGTCGCCGTCGCCCTGCCCCGCTCCGCCGACCTGGTCGTCGCGCTGCTCGCCGTGCTCAAGACCGGCGCCGCGTATCTGCCGCTGGACACCGACCACCCGGCCGAGCGGCTGGCGTACCTCCTCGACGACGCGGCGCCCGCCCTCGTCCTCACCCGCTCCGGCAGCGAGCCACCGGCCTCCGCCGCGCCCCAGGTTCCCCGGCTGCCGCTGGACAGCCCCGGCGTCAGGGAAGCGCTCGCGGCCGTCGCCGCCGACGGACCGCTGCCCCGCGCCCTGCCGCAGAACCCGGCGTACGTGATCTACACCTCGGGCTCCACCGGGCGGCCCAAGGGGGTGCCCGTCCCCCACCAGGCCATCGTCAACCGGCTCCAGTGGATGCAGGGCACGTACCGCCTGACGTGCGACGACCGGGTGCTGCAGAAGACCCCGGCCGGGTTCGACGTGTCCGTCTGGGAGTTCTTCTGGCCGCTGCTGACCGGCGCGACACTGGTCCTCGCCCGGCCCGGTGGCCACAAGGACCCCGTCTACCTGGCGCGTACGATCCGCGCCGAGGCCATCACCACCACGCACTTCGTGCCGCCGATGCTCCAGGTCTTCCTCGCCGAACCGGCCGCCGCCGACTGCACGGGGCTGCGCCGGGTGTTCTGCAGCGGCGAGGCGCTGGCTCGGGAGACGGCCGAGCGGCTGCACGCGGTGCTGCCGCAGGCGCGGCTGTACAACTTGTACGGGCCTACCGAGGCCGCCGTGGATGTGACGCACCATCCACTGGAGCCGGGCGGCACCGGCCCGGTGCCGATCGGCAAGCCGGTGTGGAACACCCGGCTGTACGTCCTCGACCACGGCCTGCGGCTGTGCCCGCCCGGCGTACCGGGTGAGCTGTACCTGGCGGGAGCGCAGCTCGCCCGTGGCTACCAGAACCGGTCGTCCCTGACCGCGGGGCGCTTCGTCGCCGACCCGTACGGGCCGCTGTTCGGCGCGGCGGGTTCCCGCATGTACCGCACCGGCGACCTGGCCCGCTGGCTGCCTGACGGCAGCGTTGAGTATCTGGGGCGCACCGACGACCAGGTCAAGCTGCGCGGTTTCCGCATCGAGCTGGGCGAGATCGAGACGGCGCTGCGGGCGCTGCCCGGGGTCGCGCAGGCCGTGGCCGTCGTACGGACCGAGGCCACCGGTGACCAGCGGCTGGTCGCCTACGTGACCACCGAGGACGCCGGTGCGTCGCTGGACGCCGCCGAGATCAGGGAGCGGCTGGGTCGTGTCCTGCCCGAGTACATGGTGCCCGCCGCCGTCGTCACCCTCGACGCGCTGCCGTTGAGCGTCAACGGCAAGGTCGACCGCAAGGCCCTGCCCGCGCCCGCGGTGACGGCGGGCCCGTCGGGCCGCGCGCCGCGCACACCGCACGAAGAGGTGCTGTGCGACCTGTTCGGCGAGGTCCTCGGCGTCGTCGGCGTCACCATCGACGACGACTTCTTCCAGCTCGGCGGGCATTCGCTGCTCGCCTCCAGGCTGGTCGCCCGGGTCCGCGCCACGGTGGGCGTGGAGCTGACCATCAGGGACCTGTTCGCCGCGCCGACCGCGCAGGGACTCGCGCTGCGGCTCGACGCCGCCGTGGCGGCGGGCGAGGACGGGGCAGCCCCCGCGCCGCAGTACGGGCTCGACCCGCTGCTGCCGCTGCGCGCCACCGGCGACCGCGCGCCGCTGTTCTGCGTCCATCCCGGCGGCGGCCTCAGCTGGCTCTACTCCGGGCTGCTGCCCCATCTCGGCCCGGACCAGCCCGTGTACGCGCTCCAGGCGCGCGGCCTGAGCGAGCCGGATATCCACCCGGCGCGGGTGGAGGAGATGGCCGCCGACTATCTGCGGCAGATCCGCGCGGTGCGGCCGGAGGGCCCGTACCACCTGCTCGGCTGGTCCTTCGGCGGGCTGGTCGCACACTCCATGGCCACCCAGCTCCAGGAGAACGGGGAGGAGGTCGGCCTGCTGGCGGTGCTCGACGCGTACCCGGACAACGAGCGCGCCTTCGACGACCTGCCGCAGCTGAGCAAGCGCCAGTGGCTCGGGCTGCTCCTCGACAACATCGGCGGCCGTGACCTCGTCGTCCCCGCGGCCGACGACGCGCGGCGCGCCCCCGGCGCTGAGGGGCAGGCAGCCGGGCAGGCGGAGGGGCAGGCAGCGGGGCAGGCGGCGGAGCTGGCGGCTGACCTGAGCCGCGAGTCGGGGCTGCCGGCGCACCTCCTGGAGGGGCGGTCGAGCTTCCCGCTGCTCGACATCTTCCGCAACGACCTGGAACTGATGCGGAAGTTCACCCCGGGCGTCTTCCACGGCGACATGCTGCTGTTCACCGCCGACCTGGACATCCCCGGTTACGAGCGCGACCCCGCCCACACCCCGGACGCCTGGCGAGCCCATGTGGACGGCGGGCTTGAGGTCCATCACGTGCCCGCCCAGCACTACCACCTGATGCGCGCCGAACACGTCGCGCACATCGGCCCGGTCGTGGCGGCCGCCCTGAGCGAGCCCGCACGGGCCGCCCAGCCCGCCCCGGCCTGACCGCTCCCGCTCCCGCTCCCCGGATCTCCGGTTGCCCCTGGCACAGGCACCCGGGGACCTGGGAGGCTGGGCTCATCTGTTCGCGTCAGCCCGACCCGTAGGAGAACGACGATGACCAACCCGTTCGACGACGAAGACGCCCGCTTCCTCGTGCTCGTCAACGACGAGGGACAGCACTCCCTGTGGCCCGTCTTCGCCGAGGTGCCCGCCGGCTGGACCGTGGCCCACCCGGAGGACAGCCGCGAGAACTGCCTGGCGTACATCGAGACCAACTGGACGGACATGCGGCCGGCGAGTCTGGTCCGGGCGATGGCCGAGCAGGGCTGACACGAGGCCGGTCGAGCGCCGGGCCCCCGTTCGCCGTCTCCGGCGAACGGGGGCCCGTTCGTGCTCTCGCGCGCTCGGCCGCGGGTCCCCGCGGCCGAGCGGGCCACGCGGGCCAAGCGCTTAGAAGGCGCTTGCTCTTTGTCTCCCGCGCGGGGCCCGTTCGTTCTTCCCGCCACGCGCGGGGCGCACGCTACGCCTTGTTCGGCGGGCTGACGGCCGACTGCGCGCGGATCGGCAGCCGCCCCACCGGGCGGCCCGTGGCGGCGCGGACCGCCGAGGCGACCGCCGCCGGGCAGGTGACGACCGGGACCGCGCTGACCGCCTTCGCACCGAACGGCGCGACCACGTCCCGCTCCTCCACCAGCTTCACGATGCGGATGTCGGGTACGTCGAGCGCGGTCGGCAGGGCGTAACCGGTGAGGTCGGGGTGGCGGACGATGCCCCGGGAGGTCCGCAGGTTCTCGGTGAGCGCGGCACCGATGCCCTGCGTCACGCCCGCCTCGATACGGGCCCGCAGCTGGCGCGGGTTGAGCGCCCGGCCGATGTCCTGCGCCACCGCCAGCTCGACCACCCGCACCGAGCCCAGCTCGATGTCGACGTCGACGACCGCCCGGATCGCACAGAACGCGAGGCCGACGAACGCGTCGCCCTGGCCCGTCTCGTCCAGCGGCTCCGTCGGATGCGGGCGGCACTGGGCCGTCGCCCACAGTTCCTTGCCCTCAAGCGCCTCGTCCACCGTGGTGCTCAGCACCCCGTCATACGAGGTGATCTTGCCGTCGGCGATGGTGAGCAGTTCCGTGGACATGCCGAACTTGTGGGCCAGCGGCTGCAGCAGCTGCGTACGGACCATCTTCGCCGCCCGCTCCACGGCGCCACCCGACACCCAGGTGTGCCTGCCCCGCGCGGCGGGCCCCGCCGGGGGCTGGTCGGTGTCGACCGGGGCGACGTGGACTTCCTCGACTCCCAGCGTCTCCTGCACGATCTGCCGGGCGAGCGTCGCGAAGCCCTGGCCGGTCTCGACAGCCGCGCAGATGACGGTGGCGACCGAGCCCTGCACCTTCACCGTCGCTGTGGACACCTCGTCGGCGCCCTCGGCACCGAGCATGTGCACCATGCCGATCCCGTAGCCGACGCCTCGCCGCACCGCGTCCGGGTCACCGGCGCCGTCCGGGCCACCCGGCAGCAGCCAGTCCTGGGCGTCCCCGTCCGCGTCGTCGCCGGGGAGCGCGGGCAGCGGCTCGTCCCGTACGGCGCGCAGCAGTTCGGCGACCGGCGCGGGGCAGGTGACGGTCTGCCCGGTGGGCAGGAGGTCCCCGGTGGCCATGACGTTGCGCAGCCGCAGCTCGGCCGGGTCGACGCCGAGCTTGGCGGCGAGCTTGTCCATCTGGCCCTCGTACGCGGCGCACACCTGCATGGCGCCCTCGCCTCTGACATGGCCGGAGGGCGGGTTGTTGGTGCGTACGGCCCAGCCCTCGATGAACGCGTGCGGCACGACATACGGGCCGCAGGCGAAGGAGACAGCGGCGGCGAGGGCGTCCGACGAGGAGTCGGCGTACGCCCCGGCGTCGAGCAGGATCTGCGCCTCGACCTTCAGCAAGGTGCCCTCGCTGTCCGCGTGGTGGCGGTAGCGGAGCAGCGTCGGGTGCCGGTGTGCGTGGCCGAGGAAGGACTCCTCGCGGGTCGCCGCGAGCTTGACGGGGCGGCCGGTGCGCAGGGCGAGGAGGCCGAGCGGCAGTTGCATGCCGGGGTCCTCGCGCTCACCCATGGCGCCTGGTACGCCGGTCACCACGACCTTCACCAGCTCGGGAGCGAGCCCGAAGCAGGCGGCGGCGAGGTCGCGGTCGGCGTGCGGGTCGGTGGAGGCGGTGTAGATCTCCACGCCGCCGTCGGGGCGCGGCACGGCGAGACCGGCCTCGGCGCCGATCGGCGCCGGGTCCTGACGCCCGATCCGGTACAGGCCCTCCACGATGACGTCGCCGACGACCTCGGGGTCGCCGAACCGCAGCGGGATGTGCCGGACCAGGTTGCCGTCCGGGTGCAGCGGCTCCGCGCCGAACGCCTGCTCCGGGTCGGTGACCGGCTCAAGCACCTCGTAGTCGACGGCGATGGCGGCGGCCGCCAGCCGGGCCGTGTCGGGGTGGTCGGCGGCGACGGCGGCGATCGGCTCACCGTGGTGCCGCACCAGCTCCTTGGCGAAGACGGGGCGGTCGGCGACTCGTCGCCCGTGCGCGGCGTCTCCCGGCACGTCCGCGTGCGTCAGCACCGCCTGGACGCCCGGCATCGCGGCCGCCGCTGAGGTGTCGATGGAGACGATGCGGGCGTGCGGGTGCGGGGAGCGCAGCACCGCGGCCCACAGCAGGCCCTCGGCCCACAGGTCGGCGGCGTACGGGAAGATGCCCTGCGCCTTGGCGGTGGCGTCGGTCGGCGGGACGGACACCCCGAGCCCGTGCGGCGGGGGCGGCCCCGGGGGTACGCCGCCGACGCCGGGAGGCGCGGTGACGGCGCTGGCGCCGTCCGCGGTTCCAGTCATGCCGATTGCCTTCCACTGCCGCCGTCGTCGTCGCTGTGGCCCTGGCCGCTGCCAGGCTGTCCATCACCGGGATGACCGGTGCCGTTGCCCATCGGACCGCCCGGCTGGCCCATGCCGCCGTGCGCGTGGCCCATGTCGTGCGGGCCCGTCTGGTGGGGGATGCGGGCCGGGTCCTGGCCGCCGCCATCGGCGCCGGAGTACGCGTCGTCCTCGGCCGCTGCCGCCGCTTCGCGGCCCGCCACGACCTCGCGCACCGCGTCGAGCACGCCCCGGTAGCCGGAGCAGCGGCACAGGTTGCCGCAGATCGCCTGCCGGGCCTGCTGCTCGGTGGGCGCGTGGTTGCCCTCCAGCAGGTCATGGACGGTCATCGCGAAGCCGGGCACACAGAATCCGCACTGCACGGCGCCGGAAGCCGCCAGCGCGCGCTGCACGTCGCACGGCTGTCCGTCCGTGGCCAGGCCCTCCACCGTGCGCACCTCGGACCCGGCGGCGGTGGCGGCCGGGACCAGGCAGGACGCCACGAGACGTCCGTCGACCTGTACGGAGCACGCCCCGCACTCGCCCTGTGAGCAGCCGTCCTTCGCCCCGGCGAGGCCGAGGCGCTCGCGCAGCACGTAGAGCAGCGACTCCCCGACCCACGCGCCCGTCACCGGGCGGTCGGTGCCGTTTACCCGCAGCACGTACGAGGCACGCGGGTGCTCGCTGTGCGCGGCGGCCCGCCGGTCCGCTTCGGCCGCCGCTTCGTCGGCTTCGGCTTCGTCGTCTCCCGCGGCGAATCCGTCGTGCCCGCCGCCGTGCTCGCCGGGTTCGCCGGGTTCGGCACCGGAGAGGTCGTCGGGACCGGCCGGACCGACCGCTTCGGAGCCGTCCGCCGGGGTGACCGACTCCGGTGGACCGGGTGGCTCGGATGACTGCGGGGGGCCGGACAGGTCGGCTGGCGCGCCGTCTGCGGCCTCGGCCTCCGGGAGGCTCAGGACAGCGACGGGGCCGTCTTCGGGGCCGTGGGAGCCGGGGACATGGGCGGCGGGGTCATGGGGGGCGGAGCCGGGGTCGTCGGCGGTGAGACCTTCGCCGGGGCCGCCGGAGTCCGTGGTACCGGCGCCCGTGCCCGCCAGGTCGGCGCCGAGGGTGGCGACGCCGTTGGCGTCCACACCGATGACGCCAGGACTGGCGACGTCAGCGCCTGCCGCGGACGGCCGGGCGTCCGGGCCGTCGGCGCCGTCACCAACGGGTCCTTCGGCGGCGGGCGTTCCGTGCGGCGGCGCCGTGCCACCCGTCGCGGGGCGGAGGTCCGCCCCGCCGGAGGCGTCGGCCGCCTCGTCCGACATGCCGGGAGCCAGGGCCGCGAACGCGTCGCTGGCAGGCAGCCCCCCACCGGCGGTGCCATCGGCTTCGCCCACGGCGGCGGAGTCCGCTGTTCCGGCAGCGGCACCCGTGCCGGTTCCGGGGTTCTCGATGATCAGCGCGCCGGAGTCCGCGCGCGCCAAGGTGGCGTACCGCCCCGTGCCCTCGCTCCCCGTGCCCTCAGGCGCGGGCGGAAGTCCTTCCCCGGCAGCGGGCGACGCGTCGCCGTAGGCACCGGCTTGCGGTTCCGCGCCACCGGCGGGGCCGGGGACGGAACCGGTGGCGCCATGGCCCGCGTTGTCCGCGCGCGCCGCGTCGGGGCTCGCTTCGCCGGGCAGCGCGTCCTCGTGTGTCCGCCCCGCCGGGTCACCGCTGTCCGGACGGCCGTCCTGAACCTGCGGCTGAACCCGCTGACCGGGCGCGCCCTCGACCGGACCCACGGGCATCCCCGTGGAAGGAGCCGGAGCCGACGCCGTGGCCGCGGACGCGGGCGGGTCGGTGGGCAGGCCGCCGTCGCGCTGCGCGTATCCGGACCCGGGTGCGCCCGGTGCGGGCTCCCGCGCGCCGGAGCCCGGAGCGCCGGGGGCGGTGAACTCGCCCGTGCCCTCGGACAGCTCGCCGTCACGCGCGGGCGAGGGCCACATGACGCGCGTCCCGCCCGGTGAGGCGTTCGCGCCACCGGCGGCGCCCGGGGCGTCGTCGGCAGCACTGTCCTGGTCCCCCTGCGAGTCGGTGTCCCGCCGCGCGCCGGGGTCGTGCTGACCGGGGCCGTGCTGGCTGTAGTCGTGCTGGCCGCCGGGCACGCGCTGGGTGAGGACGCGTCGGCCGGGGCCGCGCCGACCGCCGTCCTGCCGCTCCGGGGCCTCCGGCGTGAAGTCGTGCGACCCCGTGTCGTGTACGGCGGGGCGCGGCGTCACATCGCGTGCGGTGTCGGCCTGCGGCGGGATGGTGCCCGAGGTCCCGGGGAACGCCGCCTGCGGTACGACGCCGTGCGGGGGCGTGCCGTCCGGGGTGTGCCCGTCGCCCGGCGCGCCCGGCCACTGGTCGGCCGCCGCGGGGCCGCTCGGCGCGTCCGCCGGGTCGTCGTGTTCCTTGTCCTGGTCGGGCGCGGGGCGGTACGGGGCGACCAGCCGGTCGCCGAGCGCGTACGCCCCCGGTCCCTGGGTGCCCTGGTCCGGCGCGCCCGTAATGGCCCACTGTCCGGTGGTGACGTCCCCTGAGGGCGCCGTCGGCCACTGCGGCGCGCCCTGCGGGCGGTGCGGGTCGTGCGCGTGGTGCCCGGGGTCGCGGTGCGCCGTGTCCTGGTCGTGCGGCTGCCCCGGGTCGCCCTGTCCCAGGTCGCCCTGGGGCGGGTGCTGCTGCGGCGGGGTCTGCTGGTGCGCCTGCCGCTGGTCGTGCGGGTCCTGCGCCGCGGCCCCGTACGAGTGCTGCGCCGTGCCCGGCTGGCCGTGGCCGCCGAGGTGGCCGCGCGCCGGGTCGAAGGGACCGGGGCCCTGCCCGCCGGGCCCGGCCTGATACGGCGACAGACCGGCCGGATAGCCACCGAGCGAGTACTCGCCAGTCTCGTCCGCCGCGTCGTCGCCCGCCGTGGGCAGCGTCCACTGGCCCGTGCCGGTACCGCCCGAGGAGAACGGCATGGGCCACTGCGCCGTCGTCTGCGGGTCGTCCGGGTCGCCGGGGTGGTGCTGCTCGCCCGCGCCGTTCGCGGCGCGCGCGCCGTAGGGCATGCCGGGCCCGGCCTGGCCGTGGGCCTGCTGCCGCGCGCCCGGTCCGTACGCGGCGGGCGCCTGCCCGCCGAGGGGGAACTCGCCCGACTCGTCGAGTCCGTCGTCCCCGGCGACCGGGATCGCCCACTGGCCGGTCGTTCCCGCCCCGGTGCCCGCCGTGGGCACGGGCGTGCCCGTGCCCGGGTCCGCGCCGAACGGCAACGGCCACTGGCCGGTCGCCCCCGGGTCGGTGCTCGCCGCCGGTGTCATCGGCGGCCGTGCCTGGTCCTCGGTGTGCCGGCCGTACGGCTGCCGCTGGTCGTGCGACTGCTGCTGGTCGTGCGACTGCTGCTGGTCGTGCGACTGCTGCTGGTCGTGCGGAGAGCTGAGCTGCGGGGGCGGTGACTGCCACTGGTCGCCGGGCGGCGGAACGTACCCCGTACCGGGCGCGGCGAGCGGGTCCCAGCCGTGCGGCAGCGCCCCGTGGTCGGCGAGACCGGGCGGCAGTTCCACGAAGGCCGTGCCCTCGGCGTCGTACTCGGGACCGCTCGGGATCGGCTGCCAGCCGATGCCGTGGCCGGTTCCCGGGACGCCGGATACCGACTCGTCCTCGGGCCGCGGCTCGGACTCGTGGCCGGGCTGCGGCGCGGACCGTCGCGGTTGCTGTTCAGAGGTCATGCGAGCGCCCTCCCCAGTGCTCGGCGGGCCAGTGCCGCCACGGTACGCCGTAGGTGCAGCGCGGCGGGCGGCAAGGGGGCCGGTGGCTCGCCACCGGCCTCGGCACCCGGTTCTCCCGTCCCGGAGGCGGGGGCGGGGTCGGGGATGCAGGCGGCGGCGACGTACTCGCCGAAGGCCGCGCACGCCTCGGGGGCGAGTCCGCGCGCGCCGTCCCAGTCGATCAGCGAGGCGACCCACTGCTCGGCTTCCAGCGGCCGCAGCGGCATCGGCGCGACCGCGCCCACCGCGCAGCGCACGTTGCGCCGCGCCGGGTCGAGGACGACGGCGACGGACGCGGTGGCCCGGCCGGGTCCGGTGCGCCCGGTGGCCTTGAGGAAGGTCTGCGGGGCGTGCAGCAGCGGAACCCGTACAAAGCCGATCAACTCGCCCGGACGCAGCATCTCGACGCCGACGAGCAGATGACTGACCGGGATCTCGCGGCGGGAGCCCTCGGGGCCGATGATGACGAGGGTCGCCTCCAGGGCGGCGAGCACGGGCAGGGTGTCACCCGTGGGCGCGCTGGTGACGACGTTGCCGCCGAGCGTGCCCGCGTTGCGGATCTGCGGCGTTCCCGCCAGGCGTGACGCCGCGGCGAGCGCCGGAATGAGCGCGGCGAAGTCGGGCCGCCCCATGCGGGCGTGGGTGAGTCCCGCGCCGAGCAGGGCGTGCCCGTCCTGGTACTGCCAGCCCCTGATCTCGCTGATGCGGCCGAGCCCGACGAGCGCGGCGGGCCGCAGCAGGCCGGAGTTGACGGCCGCCATGAGATCGGTGCCGCCGGCGACTGGCACGGCAGCGGGCATGGCGGTCAACGCCGCCACGGCCTCGTCGAGCGAGCCCGGCAGCGTCACGGTCTGCGCCGCCTGCGGTGCGTGCGTGGTCAACCCAGCTGCCCCTTCCCCGGTGTCCCGGCTGTTCGCCGTACGGTACGTGGTGACAGCCCGGACGTGGCAACTCTGGCACACATCACAGGTCCGCCGCCGCGAGGGTCCACGAAGCGCGGTTCCGCCCAACACGTGCGGTTAGTCCGATTTCTGCGCTGTCTCCACTCCGCGCGGATTGTCGGTGGATTACCACTCTTCGGGGACCCTTGTGCGACTTATGCCTTGGTAGCGGAACCACCGTCCCAGGGGCGGACGGTGCGGGCGGTCACCTTGCGGGGGGACTCACACGATCGGGGGCGGCCCGTCGATCGGGCGTCCGAGATGGCCCGTCATGCCTGGCGGGGCGGGGCGGCATTGCCCGGCTGCGGCCGCCTGGGACCCGGGCGAGACCCGGGTGCGATCCAGTGAGCCCCCGGTGGAGTGCCGCCGGAGGGGAGAGTCGCCCCGCCCGCGGACCGCGACACGCCCGCGCGCCCGGGGTGGCGGACGGTGGTGCGGCGAGGACGGCGGGGGCCGCGAGAGCAGCGGGGCGAGCCGTCGGCCGCGTCGTACGCCCCGTGGACCCGGCGTCGGTCCACGGGGCGCACGCACCGGGCGTCGTCCGCCGCCGCCATGCCGTGCGGTGCCCGGCCCGCCCGCGCCCCTCGTAGGCGTCCGCGCGGCACGGGTCCTGACGCGGCGGCAGGGCCGTCGTCCCTCGGACGCCCCCTCCGCCGGACCCGCGCTCCGTTCAAGCGGGCGAACGAACGAGCGGGCGGGGCCGGAGGGCGGGGAGCGGGGAAGGTCCCGTCCACTCACGGTCCAGCCGACCAGCCAGTCGGCTAGCTAGCCGACTGGGTAGCTGATGGGGTAATCGACATAGCCCTTGGGTTCGCTGGTGTAGTACGTGGCGGGGTCGCCGGTCGCCAGCTCGTGGCTCAGCGCGAACCGGGTGACGAGGTCGGGGTTGGCGATGAAGTGCGTGGCGAACGCCACCGCGTCGGCGACGCCCGCCTCGATGATGGCGTTGCCGGACGCGCGGTCGAATCCGTTGTTCGCGATCAGCGGCCCGTCGAACCGCTGCCGATAGCGCGCGATCGCGGCGAAGTCGGGGGTGGCGCCCGGCCCGGCGAGGTCCGCACCGCGCAGGTGCAGATACGCCACGGGGCGGTGGTTCAGCTCCGTCACGAGCGCGTCGTAGTCCGCGAGCGTCGGCTCGTCGGGGATGAAGCGGTCGCCGGTGGTCCAGTAGGGCGACAGGCGTACGCCGACGTTCCGTCCGCCCCACGGGGCGGCGACCGCGTCGATGATCTCCAGCAGCAGGCGCCGCCGACCGGCCGGGCCCGCGCCGTAGGCGTCGGAGCGCTGGTTCAGCCGCCGGTTGAGGAACTGCGGGATCAGGAACTGGCCGACGGCCTGGATCTCGACGCCGTCGAATCCGGCGCGCCGGGCGTTCGCCGCGGCGGCACCGTAGTCGGCGACGGTGCGCCGGATGTCCGCGGTGGTCATCTCCCGGGGGGTGAGGGTGTCCTTGAACCCGCTCGCCGTGTACGCCCGTTCGTGCGGGTTGACCGGCGAGGGACCGGCGGGCAGCTCTCCCCCGAGGTAGTCGGGGTGCGACACGGCACCGACGTGCCAGAGTTGCAGCACGATGCGGCCGCCGAGCGCGTGCACGAGGTCGGTGACGCCCCGCCACCCGGCGACCTGCTCCTCGCTGTAGACACCGGGGACGTTGACGAAGCCCCTCGCCCGCTCGCTGACCCAGGTCCCCTCGGTGACGATCAGCCCGGCACTGGCGCGCTGACCGTAGTACGCGGCGTGCAGCTCCGTCGGCAGGAGTCCGTCGTTGGCCGCGCGGGCCCGGGTGAGCGACGCCATCACCACGCGGTTGGGCAGCTGGAAGTCTCCGAGATCCGCCCGCCGCAGCAGGGGCTGGGTGAGGGCGGTCGGCTGAGCCGTGGTCATCTGGCGTTCTCCTATTACTTGGGACGCGACGGGTATGTCAAGGAATTGACGGGGCCCAGTGAGGAAAGGTGACCGATGGATGAGCAGGGCGAGCTGGCCGAACGATTCGAGACACACCGGGGCCATTTGCGAGCGGTCGCCTATCGGATGCTCGGCTCTCGCGACGAAGCGGACGACGCCGTTCAGGAGGCCTGGCTGCGGCTCAGCCGCGCCGACACCACCGGCGTCGACAACTTGGCCGGATGGTTGCGTACGGTCGTGTCCCGCCTGTGCCTCGACATGCTGCGCTCACGTACGGCCCGCCGCGAGGAGTTCACCGGGCTGCGGCAAGTGCCCGGCCGGGGCGGGAGCCAGCGGGACAGGGGCGACAGAAGTGACACGGGAGACCCCGAGCAGGAGGCGTTGCTGATCGACTCGGTGGGCCGTGCCCTGCTCGTGGTGCTGGACACGCTGGTTCCCGACGAGCGGGTCGCCTTCGTGCTCCATGACATGTTCGCCGTGCCCTTCGGCCAGATCGCGCCCATCGTGGGGCGCTCACCTGTCACCACGAAGAAGCTCGCCAGCCGCGCGCGTCACAAGGTCCACGGCACGCCCGTGGTCACCCGTGCCGAACTGGCCCGGCACCGGCACGTGGTCGAAGCCTTCCTCGCCGCGTCGCGCGGCGGTGACCTCGGCACGCTGCTCGCCTTGCTGGCACCCGACGTCGTGCGCCGGGCCGACCCCGCGGCGCTTCCGGCGGGCGCGGCGACGGAGGTCCGCGGAGCGCGCGCCGTGGCGGCGGATGCCGTCGCCTTCAAGCGGAGGTCCCAGTTCGCGGAACCCGTCCTCGTCAACGGTGCCGTGGGCGTCGTCGTGGCCCCGCGCGGACGGCTGCTCATCGCCCTCACCGTCACGGTCGAGGGCGGGCGGATCGCCGGTTTCGACGTGATCGCCGACCCCGCGCGCCTCCAGCGGCTCGACCTGGCCGTCCTTGACCGCGCGGACCGCGTTGACCACGCGGACCGCGCAGACCGCGTTCCGGCACCGGCGGCTGCCTCCGGACCACCACTCGCGCGGCCCCGGTGAGGCGATGGCGCGGCAGCCTCCCCAAGCTCCCTACACAGTCGGGGGTGCCCCCTCGATCGGGCGTCCGAGGTGGCCCTCCATGCCAGGTGGGGCGGGGCGGCGTTGCCAGGGGTGCGGTCCGGCCGGTGGCCGGTAGCCGACGCCGACGGCGTCCAGTCGCGCGTAGTGCGCCGTCATACGGGCCTCGAATCCGGCCACATCGCGCTCCTCCGGGGCGGGCAGCCGGGACCAGGCGACCTCGGCGAAGGCGGCGAGCCGGGGGAAGACCTGGTAGTCCACGCGCTGCTGGTTCTCCATCACCTCGGTCCACACATTGGCCTGGGTGCCCACCACACGCGCCGCCTCGGCCGCGCTGAGCCGCGGCGGGACCGGCTCGAAGCGGTAGACGTCGGCGAGCGTGCGGACGTAGCCGATGGGCATCGGCTCGTCGTCGCCAGGGGCCTGCCGGTGGTCGAGGTAGACCTGCTGCTCGGGGCACATGATGACATCGTGGCCCGCGCGGGCCGCGGCGATGCCGCCCGCGTAGCCGCGCCAGGAGGACACCGTCGCGCCTTTGGACAGGCCGAATCCCGTCGTCTGCCCGCCGGTCGCCGCCTGCTGCTCGTCTCCGGCCTCCAGGATCTCGTCCCAGCCGACCAGGCGGCGGCCGCGTTCGCTGAGCCAGCGGTCGAAGTGCCGGATGAACCAGAGCTGCAGTCCGTCCTCGTCCGCCAGGCCCTCCGCCTCGATCCTGGCCCGCGCCGTTCCCGACGTCTTCCACTGGTCCTTGGGGCACTCGTCGCCGCCAACGTGGACGTACGGGGCGGGAAACAGCTCCAGTACCTCGGTGAGGACGTTCTCGTAGAAGCGGAGGGTGTTGTCAGTGGGGGCGAGTACGTTCGGACTGACGCCCCAATCAGTCCAGACGGAGAGTGAGGACGTGTCGATGACGTCGGTGTTGCCCAGTTCCGGATACGCGGCGATGGCCGCCTGTGAGTGCCCCGGCATCTCGATCTCGGGGATCACGGTGATATGCCGCTCGGCGGCGTAGGCGACGATCTCGCGGATGTCGTCCTGCGTGTAGTAGCCGCCGTGCGGTCGTTCGTCCCACAGCGGTGACGCGCGGTGCCCGTAGCGGGTGCGCTCCCGCCAGGCGCCCACCTCGGTCAGCTTCGGATAGCGCCTGATCTCCAGCCGCCAGCCCTGGTCGTCGGTCAGGTGCAGGTGCAGCACGTTGAGCTTGTGCGCGGCGAGCAGGTCGAGATAGCGCAGCACTCCGTCCTTGGGCATGAAGTGCCGTGCGACGTCGAGCATCACACCGCGCCAGGCGAAGCGGGGCGCGTCCTCGATGACGAGCGTCGGGACCTGCCAGTAGTGGGGTGCGGTGACCGGCGCGCGGCGGAAGGCGTCAGCGCCGAGCAGCTGCCGGAGGGTCTGCGCGCCCCAGAACACCCCGGCCGCGCTGCCGCCGTCGATGCTGATCGTGTGGCCGTCGACGACGAGGCGGTAGCCCTCGGGCCCGGACTCGCGTGCTGTCGCGGGGTCGACGCGCAGCACGATGCGGTGGCCACCGCCGGGACCATCGGCGATGTCGGCCCTATCGGTGCTATCGGCGCCGACGACGCTGACGGGCAGCGGCAGCCCGGTGGCGGCGCCGACAGCCGAGTGCAGCCAGCGGGCGACGCCCTCGGTGCCTGGCCACGCCTCGATGCTTGTCTTCCCGCCCAGGATGGTGGGTCCATCGGGCGACACCCGCGAGGCGGTACGCGGCGCCGGGATCAGGCCAACTCTTGCGTAGGCCGTACCCATATCCGTAGGCGTGCCCGTGCCCATATCCGTAGCCGTATCCGTACAGCCCTTCCCGCTGCCGTCGTCCGTCATACGGTCGTCTGTCATACGGTCGCCAGTCGTCCCGTCGCCAGTCGTCCCGTCGCCAGTCGTCGTCCCCTCTTTGGTCGGCCCGCCGTCAGCCATGTAGTCGTCTGTCACGCCGTCGCCCGTCATGCCGTCATCCGTCATGCCGTCAGTCCTTTACCGCTCCGCCGAGGCCCGAGACGAGCCGCCGCTGTACGAGTACGAAGAAGACCAGTACCGGGATCGTCATGATGGTGGAGGCCGCCATGATCCCGCCCCAGTCGTTGCCCTCATCCTTGAAGAACACCAGCAGCGCCATCGGCAGGGTGGAGTTCTCCGTCGCGCTGATGATGAAGGACTTGGCGAACAGGAAGTCGTTCCAGGTGGAGATGAACGAGAACACACTGGTGGCGATGAGTCCGGGCAGCACCAGCGGGAAGAGGATCTGCCACAGGAAGCGGGACCGGCTGGCGCCGTCGAGGTAGGCGGCCTCCTCCAGGGACTCCGGCACGGCCTTGACGAAGCCGCGCAGCATCCAGATCGCGAACGGCAGCGAGAACGCGATGTGCGGCAGGATCAGCGAGCCGAGCGTGTTGAGCCCGACGCCGGGCACGCTGTCGCCGAGGTCCCGCATCAGGAAGAACATCGGGATGGTCAGCGCCTCGACCGGCACCATCTGTGCGACGAGGAACATGATGAGCACCGTCGTCCGCAGCTTGAACCGGAAGCGCGTGACCGCCGTCGCCGCGAGGAAGGCGATCAGCGCGGAGGCGATCACGACCGTACCGGCGACGAGCAGGCTGTTGAGGAAGTAACGGCCGAAGTCCTGCTGGTCGAAGACGCGCCGGAAGGCGTCGAGCGAGGGGTTCATGGTCCATGGCCTGGGCTCGCCGGACTGCACCTCGCCCGCCGGTTTGAACGCGGACAGCACCATCCAGTACAGCGGGAAGGCGACGACGACGGCGACGAGCAGCGCGGTCGCCTCGGCGGCCAACCGCCACGGCCTGCGGACGCGCAGCCGGATGCCCCGGCGAGGCCGGGCGGAGGGCAGGCTCACAGCTCTTCTCCTTGTCTGCGCAGCAGCCGCAGGTAGATCAGGGTCACGGCGAGCAGGATCAGCAGCATGACGACGCCGATCGCCGAGCCGAGGCTGTACTGCGAGGAAGCGAACGCCTTCTGGTACGCGTACACGTTCAGGGTCAGGTTCTGCCCGGCGATGCCGCCGCCGTTGGTCATCACGTAGATCTGGGTGAAGACCTTGAAGTCCCAGATGACCGACTGGATGGTGACGACGATGAGGATCGGCCGGAGCATGGGCGCCATGACACTGCGCCAGGTCCGCCAGTTGGAGGCGCCGTCGAGCGAGGCCGCCTCCAGCACCTCGCCCGGTATGGCCTTGATGCCCGCGTAGACGGTCACCATCACCAGCGGGAACGAGCACCACACGACCTCGAACAGCACGAGGGCGAAGGCGCTGTAGCGGTCGTACGTCCAGGAGAAGTCCTCGAAGCCGGACAGCCCGCACCACACGAGCACCCTGTTGACGGGGCCGAAGTCGGGATCGAAGAGGAAGACCCAGACCGTCGAACCGGTGATGGCGGGGGTGGCCCAGGCGCCGAGCGCGGCGAGCATGAGCGCGAGCCTGGGCACCGCCCGCACCCGGGTGAGCAGCACGGCGAGCGCGCAGCCGACCGCGAGGGTGGCGATCACGCAGACGGCGGCGAAGACGAGAGTGGCGACCAGCACATCCCAGAACTGGCTGTCCCGGAACAGTTCGGCGTAGTTGCCGAACCCCTGGAAAGTGGTCGGTTCGCCGCCGCTGACCTGGGCCTGGGTGTACTCCAGGAAGGAGATCAGGCCGAGCTGGTAGATGGGGTAGACGAGGAGCCCGGCGAGGACGACGAGGGCGGGTGCCAGGTAGAGCCAGGGCGTCCAGCGGGAGCCGCCGCGCGCGCCGGGCCTGGCGGGGCGTGGCGCTCTGGTTCCGGTACCGCCCCCGCCCTCTTTGGTGACCACGGCGGGCGGGGCGGGGGTGGGGGCGGCACTGGCGGCCGGGGCGGGAACGGGGTCAGGAACGGGGGCGGGTGCTGGGGAGGGTGCGTCTCGCGGCATCGCTGACCTCACTCATCCCGCGTCGGCGAACGCGTCGTCCATCTTCTCGCGCGCGTCGCCCGCCGCCGACTTGACGTCCTTACGGCCGCTCACGACCTCCTGGAACATCGTCGGCAGCACCAGGGAGGCGTCGATGGACGCCCATCCGGGCGAGGCGGGCACGAACTTGGCCCCGGCGTCCAGGGTCTTCACGAACGGCGCCACGAACGGCTGCCGCTTCGCCACGGCCGCGCGCACGTCGGTGTAGGTGGGCAGGAATCCCATCGCGTCGAAGAGTTCACCCTGGGTCTTCTTCGCGGTGAGCGACCGCATCAGCGAGAGCCCGAGCGTCCGGTGCGAACTGCTCTTGAGCAGCCCGATGTTGTTGCCGCCCGCGAAGGCCGGGGCGATCTCGCCCGCCTTGACGCCGGGCAGCGGCACGACCGCGTACTTCCCCTTGACCTTGCCGTCCTCGATCGCCTGGTGGCTGAAGTCGCCGCCGATGGCCATGCCCGCCTTGCCGGAGGCGAACGCCTCGACGGTGTCGTTGCCGCCCATCTGCGCGCACTTCCTCGCGGGGCAGTTGTCGTCACCGAACAGCGAGGTGTACGCGGTGATCCCGGCGCGGGACCGCTCGCTGTCGATCGCCGAGCGGTACGTACCGTCCTTCTTCGTGGCGAGTTCGCCGCCGTTCGCCCAGAGGAACGGCATCGCCCCGTAGGTGTACGCGCCGCCGACGGCGAGCCCGTACAGATCCGGCCGCTCCGCGCGGATCTTCTTGGCGGCCCTGGCCAGTTCCGCCTGGGTCCTGGGCACCTTGAGCCCTAGATCCTTGAACACGTCCGTGCGGTAGTAGAGCGCCCGGACCCCGACGAACAGAGGCGCCCCGTAGACCTTCCCCTCGACCGTCACCGACTCCTTGGCCGTCGCGTCGACGTCCTTGGTCTGCGGCCAGCCTCCGAACTCCTCGCTGATGTCGGCGAGTCCGCCGTCCCGCACATACCCGGCGGTGTCCGTGTTGCCGTACTCGATCAGGTCCGGAGCGCTCTTGGGGTCGTTGAACGCCGCCTTGATCTTCTGTGCGCGGGTGTCGATCGGGATGTACGTGACGTCCACCTTGACGCCCTTGTTCCCCTTGCGGAAGTCGGCCACGGCCTCGTCGACGACCTTCTCCTTGGGTTCGTTGCTGACCTCCCGAAAGAGCCAGACGCGCAGCGTGCCGCCCCTTTCGTCCTTCGTCGCCTTGTTGTCGGAGGTGGACGGGGCGCAGGCGGTGGCGGTGAGTCCGGCGGCGACAAGGGCCGCCAGCGGGGCGGCGATTCGGGCGAAGGCCTTCATGACGGGTACCCCCACGGAATGGCGACGCACGGACGTTGCATGCTGTGCAACGCCCGTTTCGCTTTGCACAATACGCAGGAGGTTAAGGGCCGTTGTCCGGCCGTACAAGAGGTCTCGACCAGTTGATGGATGAGCGAGTTCCGCGAACGGGTGGACCGGCCATGCGCGCAGCACTCCGGAAAGCCGTCAGCCGCCTCACCGTGAGTCAGCTCGCCGTGAGGCGGCTCGGCGAGGAGCGGGCGGACGGACCGGGCGCGGGCGCGCGCCGTCGCCGACGAGGACGCTATGTCAGGGGAAGGCCAGGCCAGAGGAAAGCCAGGTCAGGGGCACGCTACGGCAGCGGGAACCGCTCGCCCGGGTAAGCCGGTTCGGGGAACGGCACGGTTTCCAGCCTGGCACCGGCGGCGTCCAGCCGGGTCACGACCAGATCCCAGTCCGGCCAGGCGTCACGCATGCGTTCCAGCAACCGGGGGCTGGCGACGAGCACCACATCACATCCCGGGTCGTCGGCCCATTCCATGAGCCGGTCCATGGACGCCTGGAGCACCGAGAACACGCTGCTGCCCACGGGCTGGTAGCCGCGCTCGGCCGCCAGCCGGCCGCACTGCTCCAGCTGTGCGTCCCAGTCCTTGTCGAACTGGCAGAAGGCGGCAGTCCCCTCGTCGGTCTCGTCGACCTCCCGGGCCCCGAACACCAGATACGCCGCCCGCTCCACACGCCCGCTCATGGCTGTGACCTTACTGCCGCTCCAGCTCGAACAACACCGCGCGCCCGGCCCCTATCCGTACGGGATATACGGGACAGGAGCCGGGCACGTGGGCTGTCTCCTGGCGCGGACCGGCGTCAGACCGACGCGGACCGGCTCGGACCGGGGAGACACGATGTGAGCGAAGCGAACGAGGCAGCAGACCGAACGCGGCAGACGACGAAAAGCTGTCAGAGCCAAGGAGTGAAGCGAGGTGCGGCGGGGTTACTTCTTGCCGCCGCCGTCCTTGCCCTTGTCGCCTCCGATGCCCATGCCTTCGAAGATCTCCTTGCACATCGGGCAGACCGGGTACTTCTTCGGGTCCCGGCCCGGGACCCAGACCTTGCCGCAAAGTGCCACAACGGGCGATCCGGAGAGCGCGCTCTCCATGATCTTGTCTTTCTGTACGTAATGGGCGAAGCGCTCGTGGTCGCCGTCACCATGCGACACCTGCGGTGTCGGCTCAACGAGGGTCCCCGTACCAGCGCCGCGCTCGGGCTCAACAGTGCTCATACAGCCCAAGGGTACTCACGCGCGCGAAGTGCGGTGGCCGCTACCGTCCACAACGCCGTGCGCGCCCGCCGTCGCGGCACACGGCTCTTTCCCGTCTTCCCCGCTCTCCGCATCCTCATGCACGGCCCGGCCCGCACCCGTGTCGGGGCCCGCGCCCGCCACGCCTGACCGCCGCCCGGCGGCCCGGGTGGTCACGCCGTGCAAGGCCAGGCCGAGGGCCGCGACCCCGGCCGCCGCCCAGGGCAGGGCGCGGCCCGGGAGCCCCGCCGACAGGGCGAGGCCGCCGAGGGCGGAGCCGACGGCGCTGCCGAGGTAGAGGGCCGAGTTGTTCAGCGCGAGCGCCACCGTGCCGCGCTCCGCGCTCAGCGCGAGCAGCCGGTGCTGCTGCGGCACCTGGAGCGCCCAGCCGCCCGCGCCCCACAGCACCAGCGCCAGGCCCAGCAGCAGCGGCACCGGGGCGAGCGTGGGCAGAAGCGCCTGCGCGAGGACGATCGCGGCCAGCACCAGGGCCACCAGCGCGCGCACCCGGCCCGTACGGTCCACCAGCGGGCCGATCAGCACGCTGCCGAGCACACCGCCGATGCCCCAGGCCCACAGGTACGGGGTCAGCTCGCCGACATCACCGGCGGACTCAAGCACCGGGGCCAGATACGTATAGAGCCCGAGGCTCGCGACGGCGGCCAGGAAGGAGACGCCCACCACCGGGGCCACCGCCCGGTCGGTGATCGCTCCCAGCCGGTCCCGTACCGGCACCGGAGGTTCGGCGGGCACCGGCGGAAGGAGCGCGGCGAGGCCGCAGAGCGCCACCGCGCCGAGGGCCGTGACCAGCCCCATTGTGGCCCGCCAGCCCGCGTGCTCGGCCAGCAGCACGCCCAGCGGGACGCCCAGGACCGTTCCCGTGCTCATACCGCCCATCACCAGGGCGAGCGCCCGGCCGCGCTGCTCGGGCGCCACCAGGGCGGAGGCGGCGGCGGTGGACAGCGCCGAGTACACCCCGGCCCCGGCCCCCGCGATCACCCGGGAGGCGAGCAGCAGCCCGAGGGAGGGCGCGAGCGCGGTGAGGCCGTTGCCGAGCGTGAAGACGGCGAGCGCGACCAGGATCATCACGCGCGGCCTGAGCCCCGTCAGGAGACCGGCGACCAGTGGCGCCGAGAGCGCGTAGGCGAGGGTGAAGACGGTGACCATCTGTCCGGCGAGCGACACGGTGGTGCCGATGTCGTCGGCGACGACGGGGAGCAGCCCCGCCATGACATACGCGTCGATGCCGAGGGTGAACGCGCCCAGGGCGAGGAGCAGGACTTTGCGCACGGTACGCCTCCTTGATCTGCCGCGTGAGTGGTACGCGGGCTGGAAGCGTAGGCAGTCTCCGGATCGGCGCGGAAATGCCTCAGGGGACCCATTTATGCTGGGGCGGCATGAGTGACCCGCAGCCGCCGAGCCGGCATCAGAACCACCACGAACCGGCCATTCCCGACGTCGCCGAGGCATCCGGACCGCCACTCGACGGGTCTGGCACGCGGCCCCTCGCGGCACCCGGCGCACCGCTCGACGGGCTGGGGCTGCCCGGTGGGCCCGATGTGGAGCTCCGGCATCTGCGCGGTTTCATGGCCGTCGCCGATGAGCGCAGCTTCACGCACGCGGCGCACCGGCTCCGAGTCGGCCAGCCCGCGCTGACCCGCACCGTCCGGGCGCTGGAGGAGGCCGTGGGCGCGCAGCTGCTGGAGCGCAGCACGAGGCACGTCGCCCTCACGGAGGCGGGCCGCCGGCTCCACGGCGAGCTGGGCGTCCTGCTGCCCCGCCTGGCCGAAGCGCTCCGCGCGCCCTGCCAGCACGCCACACTGCGGCTCGGCTTCACCTCACTCCTGCCGGTGGCGTGCGCGGCTCTCAACTCCGCCTTCGAGTCGGCGACCGGGGCCCGGATACGGCTCGTACGCAGGGACACGCCACTGGCCGGGCTCGACACCGGGGACTGCGATGTGGCGGTGCTACGGGGCGACGCGCCCGAGGGCCCGGTCCGCAGCAGCCTGCTCGGCCACGAGGCGCGGGTGGCCGTGGTGGCGCGCAGCGCCGCCGGGGCCGCAGCCGCCGTCGCGCGGCGCCGCGTCATGGACTGGTCGGAGCTGGCGCGGCTGCCGCTGGTGGTCAACACCGTCACCGGCACGACCCGCCCCGAGCTGTGGCCGGAGGGCGCGCGCCCTCGGCTCGCGTGCACCAGCGGCAACTTCGACGAGTGGCTTGAGGCGGTGGCCGCCGGTCACGGCGTGGGGGTGGCACCGGAGCCGGTCGCCCAGCGGCACACGCATCCGGGCATCCGCTTCATACGCCTGAAGAACGCCCCACCGGTAGCCGTACACCTCACCGTCCCCACCCGCGGGGCGCACCCACTGGCCGCCCAGTATTTCGCGCTGGCGGCATCACATTGGCCGGGGCCGGGGCCGGGGCCGACAGCGGGATAGGGGCGGTTGTCGGTGGGTGGGGGTCCGCTGGAGCTTTCCCCTACCCGCCCCTTCCTGCATTTGTCCTCAATCGCCGGACGGGCTGGAGTCTCAGCCCCATCAGCCACTTGAGCACGAGCCCCCCAACCCAGCAGTGAGAGCCCGCCCAGCGACTACGAACACAGTCAGCCCGCCCGGCAAAGAAAGCCCGCCCGGCGATTGAGGGCGATCACAGCCCGTCCGGCGATTGAGGACACCCACCAACCCACCGGCACAGGAAAACCCACTTCGCCAAAGAAAAGCCCGTCCGGCGATTGAGGACACAGTCAGCCCGCCCCGGCAAAGAAAGCCCGCCCGGCGATTGAGGGCGATCACAGCCCGTCCGGCGATTGAGGACAACAGCCCCACCGGCCCCAGCCACAGGCACCAGAGCCAGCCACGACCACCGCAGCCGCAAGCACCAACACCACCACCAACAGCCACAGCCAAATACCCCCGCAGCCAACCGCAGGCACAAGCACAGGCCCAAGCTCAAGCCCGAGCTCAAGCCCGAGCTCAAGCCCTAGTTCAGCGACGCGTCGTCCGGATACGTGGCGACCATGGCCAGTTCACTGCGCTGCCGCCGCAACACCGACCGCCACAACCGCTCCGGGTCGGGGGACGACACGTCCCCCGGCTCGGACTCCACGACGTACCAAGCGCCTTCCACCAGCTCTTCCTCCAGCTGGCCCGGCCCCCAGCCCGCGTACCCGGCGAAGATCCGCAACGAGCCCACGGCCGCCGCCAGCAGCTCGGGCGGGGCCTCCAGGTCGACCAGGCCGATCGCACCGTGCACCCGGCGCCAGCCGACGGGATCGCCCCGCTGCGCACGCGGCCCGGAGCCACCGGGGTCAAGGGGGGGACCGCCGCCCGCCGACGGCGACCACGCACCGGCCGCACGCCCGCTCTCGGCCACCGGCTCACCAGGCACGACGGCCACACCGAGCGCCGAGTCGAGCGACACGGGCCCGCCCTGGAAGACCACCCCCGGCTCCCCGGCGAGCGCGGCCCACGCTTCGAGGATGTCGCCGACGACGACCGGTGTGGGGCGGTTGAGCACAACGCCCAACGACCCCTCCTCGTCGTGGTCGAGCAGCAGCACCACCGCACGGTCGAAGTTCGGGTCAGCCAGCGCCGGCGTCGCGACAAGCAGCCGTCCTGTGAGCGAGGACACCTCGGTCATGGACACATGATCCCGCATTTCGGGCCCCGGCGGGGGGCGGAACGCCACTCCCAGGCGAGAGCAGGTGGGGCGTACGACAGCAGCGGCGGCGCACATCACTCCACGTTCCTGGGCAGGCACGGAGCGTGCCGGTGGCCATCCGGCCCGTGGCCGAGAGCCGTACGGCCTTATGGAACGGCCCCCGCTGGCCATTACTCTTTCCTTTTGCCCCCCTTGCCCATCCCAGGCCCATCCAGGAACGCGAGACATATGACCGGCACCGACGATGTACTGCTTGTCCACGGCGGCACCCCGCTGGAGGGCGAGATCCGTGTCCGGGGCGCGAAGAACCTCGTGCCCAAGGCCATGGTCGCCGCGCTGCTCGGCAGCGGGCCCAGCCGCCTGCGCAACGTCCCCGACATCCGCGATGTCCGCGTGGTGCGCGGTCTGTTGCAGTTGCACGGAGTCACGGTGCGTCCGGGCGACGAGGCCGGCGAGCTGGTGTTGGACCCGTCACACGTCGAGAGCGCCAACGTGGCCGACATCGACGCGCACGCCGGTTCTTCCCGCATCCCGATTCTGTTCTGCGGCCCGCTGCTGCACCGTCTCGGCCACGCGTTCATCCCCGGCCTGGGCGGTTGCGACATCGGCGGACGGCCGATCGACTTCCACTTCGAGGTGCTGCGGCAGTTCGGCGCGACGATCGAGAAGCGCGACGACGGCCAGTACCTGGAGGCCCCGCAGCGGCTGCGCGGCTGCAAGATCCGGCTGCCGTACCCGTCGGTCGGCTCGACCGAGCAGGTGCTGCTGACCGCCGTGCTGGCGGAGGGCGTCACCGAGCTGTCCAACGCGGCCGTGGAGCCGGAGATCGAGGACCTGATCTGCGTACTGCAGAAAATGGGCGCGATCATCTCCATGGACACCGACCGGACGATCCGCGTCACCGGTGTCGACAAGCTCGGCGGCTACAACCACCGCGCCCTGCCGGACCGCCTTGAGGCGGCCTCGTGGGCGAGCGCGGCGCTGGCGACCGAGGGCAACATCTACGTCCGGGGCGCCCAGCAGCGCTCGATGATGACGTTCCTCAACACCTTCCGCAAGGTCGGTGGCGCCTTCGAGATCGACGACGAGGGCATCCGCTTCTGGCACCCGGGGGGCCCGCTCAACGCCATCGCGCTGGAGACCGACGTCCACCCCGGCTTCCAGACCGACTGGCAGCAGCCGCTGGTCGTCGCCCTGACGCAGGCGTCCGGCCTGTCGATCGTCCACGAGACGGTCTACGAGTCGCGCCTGGGCTTCACCTCCGCGCTGAACCAGATGGGCGCGCACATCCAGCTCTACCGCGAGTGCCTCGGCGGCTCCGCCTGCCGCTTCGGTCAGCGGAACTTCCTGCACTCCGCGGTCGTCTCAGGCCCCACCAAGCTCCAGGGCGCCGACCTGGTCATCCCCGACCTGCGCGGCGGCTTCTCGTACCTGATCGCGGCCCTGGCCGCCCAGGGCACGTCCCGGGTCCACGGCATCGACCTGATCAACCGCGGCTACGAGAACTTCATGAGCAAGCTGAACGAGCTGGGGGCCGACGTGGAGCTGCCCAACGGCGTGCCCAAGCACTGACGCCGCGCCCGGGCCCCCGTCGGGAGCCCAGCGGCATCCACGGCACCCACTGACGCCGTACGCGCCGGGTGGCCCCGAGAGGGCCGCCCGGCGCTCGTGTGTCCAGGGCGGCGCGTCCAGGGCGTCAGAGCCACCGGCCAGCCGGTCGGATCGGCCGGGGCAGCGCCGCCAGGCGATAGTTTCAGCCAGCCTGCCGACCTGGCCCCGGGTGCGCGGCGTGGCGGCGTCGCCGACCAGCAGGCCGAGGCCACTCGTATGGCGGTCCGACCGGCATCAGGTGGTGTCTCCGGGAAGGCGTACGGAGCGGTGTGCCGCCCCTCCGAAGCCCCCCGGCGGCCACCCGCCTCGCAGGCCCGTCCCCGCGCTCGGCGGCGTACTGCTGGGCGCGTGGTCGGCCGGAGTGCGCTGATCGTATCCACGGCCCTGACGCGCACCGAAACGATTTTCCGCACCGCCACCAGCACCAGCGCGGGCGTGAGCGACGTGAGCAGCGACACACCCGCACCGCACCCGCACGCGCCCATACGAAAGGGCGGCCACCCTCCCGTGGGTGGCCGCCCTTGTCGTCTAGGACTAGTTGCCCTTGGCGGCTTCCTTGAGCTTGGAGCCCGCGGAGACCTTCACGCTGTAACCGGCCGCGATCTGGATGGGCTCACCGGTCTGCGGGTTACGCGCGGTGCGAGCGGCACGGTGGGTGCGCTCGAAGGTCAGGAAGCCGGGGATGGTGACCTTCTCGTCGCCCTTGGCGACGACCTCTCCGACGGTCTCGGCGAGGGCGGCCAGCACGGCGTCGGCGTCCTTGCGGGTCACCTCGGCACGGTCGGCCAGCGCGGCCACCAGCTCACTGCGGTTCATGTTGTACTCCCGTGTTCTTCTTGCCAATGAGGCGTGAGATCGAAGCCGATGCTGCCAGGGTCCTCGGACAGTCCCCGGACCCGGGTCTGCCGTTCAGACCCTCGCGCCCGGAACGCATCCTGCCCGCACCTATGGCGGGAAAGCCAATCCGGCACCCTGGGGAGTCACACGAAAAGCGCCACTGCCTCATTGTGATGACGCTCCGTCTGCTCCCGGCAGCGCACCGCAGGGTTCGCTTCGAGTCTTGTTCAGGGGCTGCGGCCGTTATGCTGCCCGCCACCCTACGGCCGTCTCGCAAGCCCTCAGGGCCACGACGCGCCGTGCCTAGACCGCCGTGGTACCGGTCACAGGCTTGGCCGCGTTCCTGACGGCACCGGCGACAGCGCCGGCGACCTTGTCGTTGAAGACGCTCGGGATGATGTAGTTCGCGTTGAGCTCGTCGTCGAGGACGACGTCGGCGAGCGCGCGGGCGGCGGCCAGCATCATCTCGGTGTTGACCGTGTGTGACTGTGCGTCAAGCAGACCGCGGAAGACACCCGGGAAGACCAGCACGTTGTTGATCTGGTTCGGGAAGTCGGAGCGGCCCGTGGCGACGACGGCGGCGGTCTGCCGCGCGACGGCCGGGTCGATCTCGGGGTCGGGGTTGGCGAGCGCGAAGACGATCGCGCCGTCCGCCATGGCCGCGACGTCCTCGCCGCCGAGCACGTTCGGCGCCGACACGCCGATGAAGACGTCCGCGCCGACGACGGCCTGCTTGAGGGTGCCGGTGACGCCCTCGGGGTTGGTGTTGTCGGCGATCCAGCGCAGCGGGGAGTCGGGGTCGGCGTCGACCAGGTCGGCGCGTCCGGCGTGCACGACGCCGTGGATGTCGGCGACCACCGCGTGCCGGACTCCGGCGGCGATGAGAAGCTTGAGGATCGCCGTGCCGGCGGCGCCCGCACCGGACATGACGACCCGTACGTCACCGGCCTTCTTGGCCACGACGCGCAGCGCGTTGGTGAGCGCGGCGAGCACGACGATGGCCGTACCGTGCTGGTCGTCGTGGAAGACCGGGATGTCCAGGGCCTCACGCAGCCGGGCCTCGATCTCGAAGCAGCGGGGCGCGGAGATGTCCTCCAGATTGATGCCCGCGAAGCCCGGCGCGATGGCCTTGACGATCGCGACGATGGCGTCGCTGTCCTGGGTGTCCAGGCACAGCGGCCAGGCGTCGATCCCGGCGAAGCGCTTGAACAGCGCGGCCTTGCCCTCCATCACGGGCAGCGCGGCCATGGGGCCGATGTTGCCGAGGCCGAGGACGGCGGAGCCGTCGGTGACGACCGCGACGCTGTTGCGCTTGATGGTCAGGCGGCGGGCGTCCTCGGGGTTGTCGGCGATGGCCTGGCACACCCGGGCGACACCCGGCGTGTAGATCATCGACAGATCGTCACGGTTGCGGATGGGATGCTTGGACGACATCTCGATCTTGCCGCCGAGGTGCATCAGGAACGTCCGGTCGGAGACCTTGCCCAGCGATACGCCCTCAATGCCCCGCAGCTTCTCGACGATCTCGTCGGCGTGACCCGTGGAGGTGGCCGCGATGGTGACGTCGATCCGCAGCGCCTCGTGGCCGGAGGCGGTGACGTCAAGGCCCGTGACCGAGCCACCAGAGGACTCCACGGCGGTGGTGAGCTGACTGACCGCGGTCCCGCTCGCGGGGACCTCCAGCCGGACCGTCATCGAGTACGAGACGCTAGGCGCCGTTGCCATGGCCGACTTCCTCTGCTTTCCCTTGTTCCTTTGGTGCGTGGCCTAGGTACCGCTGCGCCACATCCCCTGATGCTCCCACCTACCAGCGGGTACCCGGTAACCACCCCGAGCCCGCGCGGGACGTGGAAAGTCTTTTCCACCATACGAGATTGCCCAGGCCGGGCGTAACCCCCGCAAGAACTTCCGGGGTGAACCGCTGGGACGGGATTGGCATCCGCGCCGAGTTTGTTAGCCTGAATATGGCACCGGCCCGATCCAAGCCCCCGGGCCCAACCTTCGTCGCTACGAGCGACCACTTGCCGCGAGGCGAGCATGGCGGGTCGGTGTCATCAAGCAAGGCAGCGGGCGCCCCACCACTGGTGGGGCGCCCGCTGTGCGTGGCAGGCGGGCGCCGGGCCCGGCCGGGGCCCGCGCGCCGTGGGAACACGCCGCGAACGGCCGTGCACGGGCCCGTCGGCGCCGCCAGACCGGCAGCCCACTGGCCGGCCCGCTCGGAACAGCGTGAGGCGTCAGTCCCGCAGCAGGTCGGGCACGCCCGCCGCGTCGGGGTCGTCGCGCTTGCCGGAGAGCACCGTCAGCTGCTGGGTCGCCCGGGTGAGGGCCACGTACAGCACGCGCAGACCCGCCGGTGACTCGTCGGCGATCTCGGCGGGTGAGACCACGACCGTCGCGTCGTACTCAAGGCCCTTCGCCTCCAGGCTGCCCAGGACGACCACCCTGGACTGCGGCTCCGGGGTGTCCGCCGGGTCCCCCGGGCCCGCCTGGGTCTGAGTGCCCAGGGCGGCGTCGCCCGTACCGGCCATGCCGGTCAGTCCGGCAAGCCACTTCCTGGCCCGCGCGCGGCGCTCCATGGCCACGACCACGCCGATCGTGCCGTCCACCTCGGCGAGCAGCCGCCGCACCTCGTCCCGCAGGGCCACGCTCGGGTCATCCCCCGCCACCACGAAGCGCGGTTCGAGCCCCGTCGAACGCACCGCTGACGGGGAGGGCACCCCCGGCATCGCCAGCGCCAGCACCTTCGCGGCCAGCTCGGCGATCTCCGCCGGGTTGCGGTAGTTGACGGTCAGCCGGAAACGGCGGCGCGGCCGGGTGCCCAGCGCCTCGTCACGGGCGGCTGCCGCCTCCTCCGGCTCTGACCAGGAGCTCTGCGCCGGGTCGCCGACGACGGTCCAGGTCGCCTGCCGGCCACGGCGGCCGATCATCCGCCACTGCATCGGCGTGAGGTCCTGCGCCTCGTCGACGATGATGTGCGCGTAGTCCGTACGCGCCTCCTCGCGCAGCCGCTCCAGCCGCTCCGCCCGGCTGGGCCTGGACGCGGTGCGGTCGGCGTGGGTGGTCAGCTCGTCGAGGCCGGTGAGCTGGTCCAGCGGGTCCGCCTCGCGCCTGCGGGGGCGAGCCGGGGCGCCGAGCAGGGTGTGCAGCTCGTCCAGCATGGCGACGTCGTGCACCGACAGCGGCCCTTGGCCGTCGGCGTCGAGCCGCCGCAGCGAGCGGGCCACCTGCCGCACCTCGCGCTGGTTCAACACCCGCCCCCTGGCTCCGCCGGAGGCGCCGGACCAGCGGCTGAGCCGCTTCTCGTCGGCCATCGCGGCGAGTACCCCCCGTGGCGTCAGCTCGGGCCACCACGCCGCGAGGAAGCCGGTGAAGGCGTCCTCGGACGAGATGTCCTCGTCGAACGCCTCGCGGGCCTCGACGGCCAGCTCGGGGTCGGTGTAGCGGCGGGGCCCGCCGGAGGCGGACCACAGCGCGTCGAGCAGCAGGCGGCGGGCGCGCGGGCGCATCAGGTTCACGGGGGCCGTGCCGCTGAGCACCGCCTGCCGGATCTGCCGCAGCTTCGGCGCGTCCAGCTCCACCCGGGCGCCGAACGCGACGACACGCAGCCGGTCGGGGACATCCGCGAGGCCCTCCCCGGCGCTCTCGCCGAGGCCGTCGAAGCTGAGCTGGCCCGCCTCGTCGTCTTCGCCGGTCCCGTCGCCGGTCCCTGGGCTGACGCGCGGCAGGGTGAGCGCGCCCCTGGCGGCCTTGCGCAGCACCTTCACCATCCGCGCGGAGCCCTTGATCCGGGCGACGGCGGGCTCGTCGTACGTGGTGGCCTCCGCCGCCTCGACCAGCGAGCCGACAGCACGGATCGCGACCTGCCCCTCTTCGCCGAGCGACGGCAGCACGCCCTCGGTGTACGAGACGAGCAGCGGGGTCGGGCTGACGATGAGGATGCCGCCCGCGTAGCGACGCCGGTCCTGGTAGAGCAGGTACGCCGCGCGGTGCAGGGCGACGGCGGTCTTGCCGGTGCCGGGGCCGCCCTCGACCTCGGTGACGGAGTTCGCGGGGGCGCGGATGACCATGTCCTGCTCGGCCTGGATGGACGCGACGATGTCCCGCATGGTGTGGCTGCGGGCCTTGCCGAGCGCGGCCATCAGCGCGCCGTCACCGATCACGGACAGCGGCTCGCCGTCCAGCGTCGCGGTCAGCTCGGGGCGCAGCAGGTCGTCCTCCACGCTGAGCACGCGGCGGCCCTTGCTGCGGATGACACGGCGGCGGACGACGCGGCCGGGCGCGACGGGGGTGGACCGGTAGAAGGGCGCGGCCGCCGGGGCCCGCCAGTCGATGACCAGGGGCGTGTACTCGGCGTCGAGGACGCCGAGCCGCCCGATGTGCAGGGTCTCGGCGATCTCGCCGTGCGTGGCGCCCGCCGCGTCGGTCCGTACGGCGTCGTCCGAGGGCTCCACGGAGGTGTACGCGCCGTCGGGGCCGCGCTTGCCGTCCTTGCCGGGCAGCAGGTCGATCCGCCCGAAGAGGAAGTCCTCGAACTCGCTGTTGAGCCGGTTGAGGTGCACCCCGGCCCGGAAAACTTGT
Organism: Streptomyces sp. A01; assembly: GCF_059026195.1. Classification (NCBI taxonomy): domain Bacteria; kingdom Bacillati; phylum Actinomycetota; class Actinomycetes; order Kitasatosporales; family Streptomycetaceae; genus Streptomyces; species Streptomyces sp. A01. The sequence continues at coordinate 423,336 of NZ_JBWLKN010000002.1, forward strand.
GCGTCGCGCTCGGCGAGCGCGCCGGGAGTGCCGACCTGGCCGCTCCTGACCGCGTCGTTCATGAGGTACTCGGCCTCGTGGATCTTCTCCTCAAGGCGTCGGTACACCCGGTTCAGATGTGTCTGCTCGACACGGATCTCCCGCTCGCGTGTTCCCCCCGGCTCTGACCCGGCGGCCGCGTCCATTGTGGCCGCCGCCTTCCCGGGTCTCGCCGACTGTGCGTGCGTGGCGTTGTGCGCGGCCACCCAGGCCCCCTTCTGGTGTGCGTAGGGCAGCCGTCAACCGTACGCGAACCGGGGCACTCCGCGCACCTGCCAAGACGGCCGTATGTGAACGGGTCGCCCTGGCGGACACGCCTGGCGACCTGCGCTCCGACGTCCCCGGGTCCCCGGGGGGCGCGCCCGCCTCGGGGCCGGGCGCGGCGGTCGGGGGCCCGGCCCCGCCCGCCGCGCGGGCCGGCCTCCCCCCGGACGGCCCAGGGCGCCGGGGCCCGGCGGGGCGGCCCGCACGGGAACTGCCGGGGGAGCCCGCGAAGGGCTCCGCCCCTCAGCCGGTCACGCGCCGACCGTCACCAGCCGCTCGCCGTCCAGCGTGCGCACCTCGAAGTGGTCGATCTCCTGCGGGCTCATCGCGGCGCCGCCGTGCGCGTACAGCGGGGCCCTGGCACTGGCGTGGGTGCTGTCCGGGACGCCGTACCCCCAGCTGGGGACGGACCAGGTGGTGACCGTCTGCCGTTCGCCGTCCTTGCCGACGGCGATGAGCCGGCACTTCAGCGGCCCCTTGACGTTCTTCAGCTCCAGGACGGCGTGGGTGCCCCAGCCCTTCCGCTCGGTGCCGACCGTCGCCGACACCTTGGTGACCGGGTCCGTCGCCTCCACCTTCCGCCGCATGTCGTGGAAGAACGCGTCCTCGGCCGGGCTGGTCGAGTGCGGGTAGCCCGGCCGTGCCACCGGCTTCGCCCCGTCGGAATCGCCGGTGAGCGCCACGGCGGCCAGCGGTCCGCCGACGATCAGCGCGGCGGCGGCCGCGATCAGGACGAGGCGGCGCCTGCGGCCCGCGCGCCGGGTCGCGGCCACGTCGCCGATCACCCGGTCGAGCAGCGCCGGGCTCGGCTGCGGGGCGCCGACCAGGCCCGTGGCCGGGAAATCGGCCGCCAGCTCGGCGAGCAGGGGCTCCATTCCGGCGAACTCCTCCAACTGCCGCCCGCACCACCCGCAGCCCGCCAGATGTTCCTCGAAGCGGGCCGTGTCCGCCTCGTCGAGCACTCCGAGCACATACGCGCCGACAGCCTCGTGCTCGGGGTGCCGAGGGTCGTGAAGGTGCTTGTCCTGCGCCGTCATGCCGTCTCTCCCCTCTCCTCCAGCGCGAGCTTCATGGAGCGCAGCGCGTAGAACACCCGGGACCGCACGGTCCCGCTCGGAACGCCGAGTGCCTCGGCGGCCTCCTGGACCGTACGGCCCTTGAAGTACGTCTCGACCAGCACTTCCCTGTGGGCATCGCTCAGATCACCCATCGCGTCGGACAGCGTCATCAGCCGTAGCGCCTTCTCGATCTCGTCGTCGGCGGGCATCACTTCGAGCGGAGCCGCGTCCACCTCCTGAGGGCGGGCCTGACGGCTGCGGTGGCCGTCGATGACGATGCGCCGGGCGACGGTCAACAGCCACGGCCGGACCGATCCGCTGGCCCGCTGGAGCTGGTCGACGTTGCGCCAGGCGCGCACCAGCGTCTCCTGCACCACGTCCTCGGCGCGGTGCCGGTCGCCCGCCACCAGTCTGAGGACGAAGCCGAGCAGCGGGCCCGCGTGGTCGCGGTACAGGGCGCGGATGAGCTCCTCGTCCGGTGTCGCGCTATCGGCCACGATGGCATTCTCGCGCACCCGTAACCCCCAGGTCGATACGGTCAAGTCAGCTCGCTTCAGGGCCGGTTAGCGTCCGGTTCCGTACGGTTTCCGCCGCCGGGCGACCCTGGTCGCGCTCGGGGGTACGGACGCGGGGCGCACATGACTCAACCGCCGGGGTGTGAGGCAGCTCTCTTTCTCAAATACCGGGCTGATACACGTACTTGATGTGGCGTCAGCCACGAGCGGCGACCGCGCGCCGACGGTGCCTCGCGACCCGCTCGCGGTTGCCGCACACCTCGCTTGAACACCAGCGGCGACGGCGGCCGCGCGAGGTGTCGAGGTAGATCAGCGCGCAGGTCTCGCCCTCGCACTGCCGCAGCTGGCTCCGGGCCGCCGCGTCCGTGAGCAGGTCGATGGCGTCCCGGGCGATCTGCGCGAGCAGCGCGCCGCAGTCGGGTGGCGTGGCGAGCGTACGCGTCAGGGCGCCGTCGGCGCCGCGTACGGCACGCAGGGCGAGCGGCGCGGTACAGGCGAGCGCGTTGACCCGTTCCAAGTCGGCGCCCGTGGCCCGGCCTTGGAGCTCCGCGTGGACCACTCGGTAGAGGAGGTCGCGGGCCGCGTGGAAGCGGCCGAGCCAGGCGGCGTCCACCGCGTGCGGGGGCATTCCGGGCACAAGACCGGCCCCCACCAACCACTGGCCGAGCCGCCCTGGTCCGTCAAGCCGCTCCACGGGCTCCTCGCTGAGCCTTCCGCTCACCGTGGCCATCAGATCCAGACACATCCGCCCGGCATCGAAGCGAAGATCGTAGGAGGCCGCGACAGCCGTCATCCACCTATCACTCCCTCAGTCGCTGGGCGCGCCGGCGCCCACAGGGAATCCCTGCTTCCAGAGTGCCCGCCGCGCCCGCTCCCCGGAACCCTTCCGGCGCCGACCGGACCGCGTCCCGGACACATCGGGGACCACTACGGGCACCGGAGCGGTGGAGCACGGGCGGATGGGCGGACGGGCGGACGGGCGGACGGGCGGACGGGCGGACGGGCGGACGGGCGGCAACGGCTACGCGTCGTCGCCGTACTTCGTATCGGCCACCGGGTCGAGCGCCAGCCGGTATCCACGCTTCACCACCGTCTGAATCAGCTTGGGCGCGCCCAGCGCGCCGCGCAGCCGTGTCATCGCCGTCTCCACCGCGTGCTCGTCGCTGCCCGCGCCGGGCAGCGCGCGCAGCAGCTCCGCGCGGCTGACGACCCAGCCGGGGCGACGGGCGAGGGCCGCCAGCAGCGCCATGCCCGCCGGAGGGACGGGCCGCAGCTCACCATCGACGATCACCGCGTGCCCGCGAATCTCCATCCGCCGCCCGGCGACCGGCAACGGCCGCACCCGGGCGGGGAGTTCGTAGGACAGCAGCTGGACGAGGGGGCCGAGGCGGAAGCGTTCCGGCTGGCTGGTGGCGATGTCGTGCGCCTCCAGGGGCAGCGCGGTCACCGGGCCGACGCAGGCGGGCAGCACGTCGTCGCGGAGCGCGTCGAGGAACTCCTCCTGGATGCCACGCCGCTCCGCCCGGTCGAGCAGGCTGGCCGCGGCGGGGGCGCTGGTGAAGGTGATGGCGTCCAGCGTCCGGGCGATCGTGGCGTCGAGCAGCCGGTCGAGCGGGGCGAGGTCCTCCGGCGGCATCCACCGGTACACGGGCACCCCCACGACCTCGGCGCCCGCGGCGCGCAACGACTCCACGAAGCCGGGCAGGGGCTCGCCATGGAGCTGGACGGCGATGCGGCGCCCCTCGACCCCCTCCTCCAGCAGCCGGTCGAGGATGTCGGCCATCGACTCGGAGGCAGGGGACCAGTCCTCGGTGAGCCCGGCGGCCCGGATCGCGCCGCGCACCTTGGGACCGCGGGCGAGCAGTTCGACGGCGCCGAGCCGGGCGAGCAGTGCCTCGCCAAGACCCCAGCCGTCGGCCGCCTCCACCCAGCCGCGGAAGCCGATGGCGGTGGTGGCGATCACGACATCGGGGGCGTCGTCCACCAACTGCTTGGTGGCTTCGAGGAGTTCGCTGTCGTCGGCGAGCGGGACGATGCGCAGCGCGGGGGCGTGCAGGACGACGGCGCCGCGCCGTTGCAGCAAGGCGATCAGCTCATCCGCGCGCCGTGCGGCGGTGACGCCCACGGTGAATCCGGCGAGCGGGGTGGTCCCACGCGCGGCCATCCGCTCCCGCCCCGCGTCGCGAACGGCGCCGGGCGCGGGTTCCTGCCGCGCCGGCTGCTCCTGCTGGTCCGACTGCTCCGGCGCCGGGCCCGGCTCAAGACCGGGCATCCGGGCCCGGCCCCGGTCCGGGCTCTCGCCCTGGCCCTGGTCGGGGCCCTGGTCGGGGCCCTGGTCGGGGGATGTCTCCCGCTGCTGACCGCTGTCGTCCTGCCCGTCACCGCGCCGTGTCCGGTCTCGCCCTGACTGGTACCGCTCTCCGTGCATGAGTGTCGCCCCGCTCGTGGTCCTCGTCCCGCGCCGCCCCGCAGTGCTGGTCCGGTCCGCGGTCGTTCGAGCCTGCCAGCGGCTGGTGACGGAATCGGTTCGTCAGTATTTCCCGGCTGTTACGCATCCGCACCCTCCCCCGTCACCCCAGGCTCACACCTTGGCGTAATCCGGCCTCGGTTCCGGCGTCCGCGCCGGTACGGGACCGGCCGCCGGCTCCCGCAGGTATACGAACCAGGTGACCATGAAACACAGAGCGTAGAAAGCGAGGAAGGAGACAAAGGCAGGCGTACCGCTGTGCCCAGTGAGGAAAGCCTGGCGGAATACCAGGTTGATGGCGAGGCCGCCCAGTGCGCCGACCGCACCGATCAGGCCCATCGCCGCGCCCGAGAGCCGCCGTCCGTACCCGGCGGCGTCCTCCCCCGTCATGCCGAGCGCGACGGCCTTCGTCTGGAAGATGCCGGGGATCATCTTGTACGTGGAGCCGTTGCCGAGCCCGGTCAGGACGAACAGCGACACGAAGCCGACGAGGAAGACCGCCAGCGACTTCTGGTTGGACGCGTAGACCACCACGAGGGTGGCAGCGGACATGGCGGCGAAGTTCCACAGGGTGATGCGGGCACCGCCGTAGCGGTCGGCGAGACGGCCACCGACCGGGCGGATCAGGGACCCGAGCAGCGGCCCGATGAACGTCAGCGAGGCGGCCTGGAGCGGGGTCCGGTCGAACTGGTTCTGCAGCACGAGGCCGAAGGCGAAGCTGAAGCCGATGAAGGAGCCGAAGGTCCCCACGTACAGCAGCGCCATGATCCACGTGTGGCCGTCGCGCGCGGCGTCCTTCGCCGCCCCGGTGTCGTTGCGTACCGGCGCGAGATTGTCCATGTACAGCGCCGAGAGCACCGAGGCGAGCACGATGAGCGGGACGTAGACGGCGAGCACGAGGCGCGGGTGCGCGGCGCCCGCCGTGCCGATCACGAGCAGGCCGATCAGCTGGATGACGGGCACGCCGATGTTGCCGCCACCCGCGTTCAGGCCCAGGGCCCAGCCCTTCTTCCGCAGCGGGTAGAAGGAGTTGATGTTGGTCATGGAGGAGGCGAAGTTGCCACCGCCGACTCCGGTGAGGGCCGCGACCACCATGAACGTGGTGTACGAGGTACCCGGCTCCATCACGAGGGCGGCGGCCGTCGTCGGCAGGAGCAGCAGCAGCGCGCTGAACACCGTCCAGTTACGGCCACCGAACCGGGCGACAGCGAAGGTGTACGGCACCCGCAGCACCGCGCCGACCAGGGTGGGCATGGCGACCAGGAAGAACTTCCCCGCCGGATCGACCCCGTACTCGGGGCCCATGAACAGGACCATCACCGACCACAGGCTCCAGATGGAGAAGCCGATGTGCTCGGACAGGATCGACAGGATCAGATTGCGCTTCGCGATCCGCTCCCCGTCGCGCTCCCAGAAGCTCGTGTCTTCCGGGTTCCAGTGTTCGATCCAGCGCTTGCCCGTACGGGCCTTGGTCGGGGCTGCCATCGCACGCCCTGCCTTCCTGTTCGGGGGTGTCCGGGTCCGTTCGACGGTAGGGACCGTGCGTTTCAAGCCGATGGCGTGACGTGACACAGACGAAACCTTGCACTCACCTGCGAGCGCGGAGGGCGGTGAGCAACACTGATCGACGATCAACGCCGAAAGCTCTTTCACGGGGGTAATCCAGTGCAGAACTCTCGAATCCGCTTACGCCGGGACTTACGCCGGGGCGTAGCCGCCCTGACCGTTTCCCTGGCGCTCGCCCTGACAGGCGCCTGCTCCGACTCCTCGGCCGACGGCGACAAGGCCGCGAGTCTCACCGAGCGGACCGTGCCCAACGCCATCGCCGCGTTCCAGGCCGCTCAGTCCACCCAGGACACAAAGTGCGGGAAGGCCGACTGCACCGAGCAGCTGCGCCGCCTGGTCGGCGACATCCGGGCGCTGGGCAAGGCCATGCGGGCGGCCCCGGACGGCGACGGCACCTACACCCAGCCGCTGAAGACCATCAAGGCCATGGAGGAGGAGATCCCCGGGGACGAGACCGCCGGGGTGGACAACCTCGCCCGCGAACCGGCCCTGTCGGCGGCGCGGTCGCTCCAGGGATGGATAGGGGACCATCCCGAGGCCGGCCGCCAGCGGTAGATCAGCGTCCGGTGGCCATCAGCTCGGCGTCCGTTTCCGGAAGCCAGGACCCGGCGGGCCGCTCCAGCCAGCGCCGCGCGTCCGCGAGGCTGCGGGCGGCGGCGTGGAGGGCGTCCAGGCCGGGATGGCGCAGCCCACGGCGCCAGACCATGGAGATGGGCGAGAGCGGCACCGGGTCCACCAGGGGCCGCAGCACCGTGTCCGGCATGTCGATGAACTCCACGCTGGCCAGCACCGACCAGCGGTGTTTCGCCACCACCCTGGTGAACTCCGCGCTGCCTTCGATCTCCGGGAACGGCTCGGCCATCGCGATGCCCCGCCCGGCGAACAGCCTCTCGGCGAGGTCCGTCCACTCGGCGGTGCTCGCGTTGCCCGCTCCGGCGTACAGGGTCTCGCCCGTGAGCGCGTCGAGCGGTATCCGCGGCAGGCGGGCGAGCGGGTGGTCGGCACGGAGCACGACCGCCAGCGGCTCATAGCGCACCGGCAGGTGCTCAAGCCGGGCGCGCACGCCCGGCGCCAGCCCGCCGACCCGGCCGAAGGACACATCGAGGGTGCCCGCGAGGAGACCCGCCGCCGCACCGGTGAGCCCGCTGTGGAAGCGGGCCACCAGCTCCGCTTCTGGTGCCAGTTCCCTGGCTTCGACCAGCACCCGCTGCCCCGTGCTGACCGGCGCGCTGACATCGACGAGCAGCGGACGCCCCGGCTCCTCCCGCCGCCCGAAGGCGGCGGCCAGCTCGTCCTGCGCGGCGAGCACCCGCCGGGCGTACGGCAGCAGCCGCTCGCCGGTGGCGGTGAGCGACACCTGCCGTGTGATCCGTACGAAGAGATCGGCGCGCAGCTCGCGCTCCAGGCGGCGGATGTCGCGGCTGAGGGCCTGCTGCGCCACATACAGCCGGGCGGCGGCCCTGGTGAAGTGGAGTTCGTCGGCGGCGGCGACGAAGGCGCGCAGCAGGCGTGGGTCCAGGTCTCGTGGCACCCGCACAGTCTGCCGCCCACCGGCTGACAACAAAAGTGCGTTAATGGCTACTGATCAGGTGTTGGACCGCGCTGGGGTGCAGCGGCGACCGTAGTCCCATGATCCTCTTCCTCGCTTCCCGCCCGGTCGTCCGCCGCCCCGCCCCGCGCCCGGCCTCCCTCCCCCGGCAGGCCACGCCCGGGTCCGTCCCGCGCCAGGCCGCCGTGCCCCGACCCGGCGCGCCCGAGGGCCCTGGCGCGCGGGCCGAGCCGACCGGCACACGCAGACCGGAAGCCGACGCGCATCCGCCACCGGAGCCCGGCCCACCGCGGCGGCTGTTCGGCCCGTACGGGCGGCTGTTCACCGCGCCCGGCGCGCTCGCCTTCACCCTGGCCGCACTCATCGGCCGCCTGCCGATGTCCATGCTCGGCGTGAGCAACGTCCTCATGATCGCCACGGTGCGCGACTCGTACGCCCTGGCCGGGGCGGTGTCAGCGACGGGCGTCGCCGTCACCGCGGTCGCGGGACCGCTGCTGGGACGGCTCGTTGACCGGCATGGGCAGGCGCGGGTGGCGCTACCCGCCGCCGGGGTGTTCGTGGCGGGCGCGGCGGCGATGCTGCTGTGCGTCCGCTACGACGCCCCCGCCTGGGCACTGTTCGTGTGCGCGGTGGGCTCCTCGGGTGTGCCGAGCCTCGGTTCGATGACCCGCGCCCGGTGGGCGGCCCTGTACCGGGACGACGCGGCCGCCAGGCACACCGCCACCTCCTTCGAGCAGGTCGTCGACGAGTTCTGCTTCATGCTCGGCCCGGCGCTCGCGATGGTGCTGTGCACGGCCGCCTTCCCGGAGGCGGGGCTGCTCACCTCGGCGTCGCTGCTCGCCGTGGGGACCGCGCTGTTCGCGGCCCAGCGCCGTACGGAACCGCCACCCCACCCGCGAAGCGGCACGCCCGCTCGTTCACCGCTGCGCGTACCCGGGCTGAAGGTGCTGCTCGGCACGTTCCTCGCGACCGGCGCCGTGTTCGGCTCCATGGAGGTCGCCACCGTGGCCACCGTGGACGCGTGGGGTGGCGGCTCGGCGAGCAGCGCCGTGCTGGCACTCCAGGCGGCCGGGTCGTGTGTGGCGGGGCTGGTGTTCGGCGCGCTGCCGGTGCGTGGCTCCGGCTCGGCGCGGTTCGTGGCCGGGGTCGCCGGGATGGCGGTGTGCGTACTGCCGCTGCTGGCGGTCGAGAGCCTCGGGGTGCTGGCGGTCCTGCTGTTCGTGGCGGGCGTGGCCACCGCGCCGACGATGATCACCGGCATGTCGCTGGTGCAGCGCCTGATTCCGCCCGCCCAGCTCAACGAGGGCATGACGACCACGTACACCGGCCTTCTCATCGGCATCTCGGCGGGCGCGGCGCTGGGCGGCTGGACCGTCGAGCAAGTGGGCGCGGCCGGTTCGTATCTGACGCCCGTACTGGCTGCCGCGCTCGCTCTGCTGATCGCGGCGGCCGGGAGGCGACGTCTGGGCGTGGCCGGAAACTAGTCCCTCCATGACCACATTCGTCCCGCCCGTTGCATTGCAACGGCGCCGTCTCAAGCTCGTTCCGGCTATGCCATCGGTCCTGACCTGGGCTTTTCACCGGGCCATGATGTTCCGGCAATCCACACCGCACACGTTCACACCACGGGGGCCACACACCATGCGTACGCGACATGTCACCGCCATCGTCGGCCTGGCCGCGCTGACCCTGCTCACCACCGGCTGCCGCGAGGACGCCGCAGCGGGCGGCGATTCCCCGTCGAAGAAGCCGAAGCAGGAGTCTCCGACGGCGGGGCCCAAGGAGAAGAAGGTGGACAGGGACTCGGGCAAGACGCTCGCCTTCGGCGAGACGGCCCGGATCGGCTACCAGCGGACCTCCGACAAGCAGGCCATCCTGGACGTCACGGCGAAGAGCATCGTCAAGGGCTCGCAGGCCGACCTGGGCTCGGTGCGGCAGGACGCCGACGAACGCGCCATGCAGCCGTACTACGTCACGATGACCGTCAAGAACACGGGCAAGAGCACGCTGGAATACCCGTCCCTGCTCTCCCCCTCCCGGCTGCGGGACGACCGCGGCGAGGACGCGAAGTCCCCTTACACCGGGAACGACGTGAAGAAGTGCGTCAGCGACGACCCCGACAAGTTCACCCCCGGCACCTCGGCGACCCTGTGCAAGGTCTACCTGCTGCCCAAGGGCCAGAAGCCGTCCGTGGTGCTGTACACGGGCGACTACGAGAAGGAGCCGGTGTACTGGAAGGCCACGAGCTGACCGCACGGCACCGCCCCAGACACGACAACGCCGCAGGCCGCACCGCCGAGAACGACATAACGGTGGGGCCTGCGGCTCATCACATGCGGCAGGGGGCGCAGCCCCCGCCAGGCCCACCCAGGAGCGGCGAAACTCAACGCCTCGGCCCAGCCCCGCCCAGGGGGGCCGCGGGTGGCGGAGCCCCCGCCGCGCACGGGCGGAGCCCGTGCGAAAACGACGAAAGGCGAGGCCGTCTGCGCTTTCCGCAGACACACCTCGCCCATCGCTTTCGTGGAGATGGCGGGAATCGAACCCGCGTCCAACGGTGCAAAAACAGGGCTTCTCCGAGCGCAGTCCGCTGCGATTTTCTCGGCCCCGGAGATCACGCGGACAAGTCTCCGACGGGCTCAGTCACTGTTTGATTTCCCACTAGATCCCGTGACCGGACCTAGTGGTTTAGTTCCCTAAATGATGCCAGGGTCCAGGTCGGGAACACCCCTGGGCTGACACTTCGCAAGTCGCTACTTAGGCAGCGAGGGCGAAGGAATCGCGCTTGGAATCGGCGATTATTGGTTGCGACATATGGTTTACGAGATCATTGCCGCTTCCTCGGCTCGCTTCCCCTGCTTCGACATCCGCTGTCGAAACCGATCATCCCCATGTTGATTTATCAAGGTCGTGCACACACCCTCGCGGGGTGCGGTTGCCATCCTACGTGAACAGCGTCGGCGGGTGCCAGCTTATTCCTGCCGGGGGCATCCGGAACCGGCTGCCCGCTCCGGGAAGTCCTCCGGGAGGCCCGGACCGGGCCCGCCGCCGCGGCCCGCGGCTCAGGCCCCGAGCCAGTGGCTCAGGCTCACGGCCCAGACATACGACTCAGGCCCGCTGCCGTCGGCGTACGGCGGAGATCGCCCGCTCCGTCTCGCGCTGGTCCTGCTTCTCCCGCAGCGTCTGCCGCTTGTCGTACTCCTTCTTACCCTTGGCCAGCGCGATCTCGATCTTGGCTCGGCCGTTGGTGAAGTACAGCACCAGCGGCACGATCGTGTGGCCGGTCTCCTGCGACTTCGACTCAAGCTTGTCGATCTCGACCCGGTGCAGCAGCAGCTTGCGCCTGCGGCGGGCGGAGTGGTTCGTCCACGTCCCCTGGGCGTACTCGGGAATGTGCACGTTGTGCAGCCACGCCTCGTGCCCGTCGATCTGAACGAAGCCGTCCGCCAGTGACGCCCGTCCCTGGCGCAGCGACTTGACCTCGGTCCCGGTCAGCACCAAGCCGCACTCGTACGTGTCCAGAATGTGATAATCGTGCCGCGCCTTCTTGTGCTGCGCGACGAGTTTGCGTTGTCCCGTCTCTTTATCTTTAGCCATAGCGCCGCCATTCTCGCACTAGGCCCCGCCCCCCGTGCCAGTCAATACTGAGCGGGCCCGGTCCTCGGCGTCGTCAGCGGCCGTCAGATCCGGGGTGATGCCCACGCCGTCCACGCTGCGGCCCAGGGGGGTGCGGTAGTGGCCCACGGTCAGCTCGGCGACCGAGCCGTCCGGCAGTTCGCTGGGCATCTGCACCGAGCCCTTCCCGAACGTCCGCGTGCCGACCACGACCGCGCGGCCACGGTCCTGCAACGCGCCGGTCAGCAGTTCGGCGGCGCTCATCGTGCCACCGTCGACCAGCACCACCAGGGGCGTCTGGGTGTCGCCACCGGACTCGGCGTTGAGTACGCGCTGGCGGCCGTGCTCGTCATAGGTGGCGACGAGGCCGCCGTCGAGGAAGGCGGACGCCGCGGTGACCGCCTCGGTGACAAGACCGCCGGAGTTGCCGCGCAGATCGAGCAGGACCGCGTCACCTTCCGGGGCGGCGCGCACCGCCCGGCGCACCTGGTCGCCTGAGCCCTTGGTGAATGCCTCGACCTTGATACGGGTGGCGCTGGGGAGCCGGCCGGTCAGCCGGTCCACGCTCACCGTCTCCGTCTCCAGCCGCGAGCGCCGCAGGGTCTCCCGCCACTTCCGGCCGTCGCGCTCCAGACCGAGTACCACCTCGCTGCCGGGAGCTCCCTCGGGGCCGCTGTCCCGGGCGGCGTCACCGGCCGAGCCGTCCGCCGGGTCCCGCTCCGGCCCGCCGGCGGGCCCACTTCCCGAGCCGTTCTTGGCGTCGACGCCCGAACTCTCGCCCGCGTCCTCGCCCGCGCCCGTCTCCGGCTCCGCGCCCGAGTCCGCCACGGCTCGGCGGCCTGGAGTCTCGCTGTTTCCCTTGGGCTTGTCGCCCGCACTGGCCTCGCCGTCGCCCTGCGATGGGGCGGCCGGGGCCTTGGTGTCCGTCGCGTCCTGCTCCCCCGCCGACACGTCAGCGGCGTCGCCTCGCAGCCGCGAGACGACCTCGGTGATGGGCCGGCCCGTCACCGCTACCCCGTCGATGGATCTCAGTCGGTCGCCGACGCGGATGTTCGCCCGCGCGGCCGGGCTGCCGGGCTGCACCCGGTCCACTTCGATGGTGCCGTCGGACGCGAGCCTGGCCCACAACCCGACGCCGACGTACTGGCCGTCCAGGTTGCGGCGGAAGCCCTCGTACTCGTGCGGCGAGTACACGGCGCTCCACCGGTCGCCGCTGCGGCTCACCTCGTCGGCGGCCGGGCCGTAGCCGGGGACTTCGCCCGCCGCGCCGGGCGCCGCGTCGGCTCCGGCGGCGGCGAAGGTGCTGGCAACGGTCCCGGACGGTATCCGCGTTGTTGTCGACCGCTGGTCGCGCTGCGCCTGGTCACCCCAGGAGCCGGTGACGGCACCGGCCGCGAGCACGCTGACGAAGACCACTGTCAGGGCAGCCCCGCGGCAAGTGCGACGGGGCCGGGGCTCGGCGTCCACGGGCTGCGTCAGAGCCAGAGCGGAGCGGAGCGGATTGTTCATCCACAGGCCCGACATGTCGGTGAGTCTAGGCCACGCCAGGGCGCCGCACGGGGTGTTGGCCGTACGACGCCCTAGGCGTATGTCACACCTTGAGATACTTGCGCAACGCGAAGAACGCGGCCAACGCGGGCATCAGCAAGCCGATCGCGAGCACCAGGGGGAGCTTGGCGATCACGGCGTCCCAGCCGATGAAGTTGATCACGTCGATGCGGTCCACCAGCCAGCCGTCCACGAGGAACTGCTGACCGGAGATCAGCAGCACGCAGGCGAAGACGGCGCCGATCAGACCGGCGATGGCGGCTTCCATGATGAATGGCAGCTGAATATAGAAGCTGGACGCGCCCACCAGCCGCATGATGCCGGTCTCTCTCCGACGGCTGAATGCCGACACCCGCACGGTGTTGACGATGAGCAGCAAGGCCACGACGAGCATGAGCGCCATCACGCCGAGAGCGGCGTAGTTCATACCGTTGAGAAGGTTGAAGAGGTTATCGACGACATCTCTCTGGTCTTCCACGGCCTGAACTCCAGGCCGTGCCGAGAAGGCTGTTTTGATCACCCGGTACTTCTCCGGGTCCTCCAGCTTGATCCGGAACGACTCCTGCATCTGATCCGGCGTCAGCGAGCTGGCCAGCGGAGAGTCGCCGAACTGCTCCTTGTAGTGCTTGTAAGCCTCTTCACTCGTCTCGAACACCACCGATTCGACGACGTTCATCCGCTCCAGCTCGGCGCGGATCTCCTTCTTCTGCTCGGCGGAAGCCGCACCCCTGTCGCAGTTGGACGAGGCTTCCTTGTCGTTCTTGTTGCAGAGGAAGATCGAGACGTTGACCTTGTCGTACCAGTAGCCCTTCATCGTGTCGACCTGCTCGCGCATGAGTAGGGACCCGCCGAACAGGGCGAGTGAAAGGGCGACAGAGACGATCACCGCGAAGGTCATGGTGAGATTACGGCGGAGACCGACGCCGATCTCCGACAGGACGAACTGGGCGCGCATGGCGTCCTTTCAGTGCTGGTAGCCGTAGACGCCGCGCGACTGGTCGCGTACGAGACGGCCCTTCTCAAGTTCAATCACGCGCTTGCGCATCTGGTCGACGATCTGCTGGTCGTGGGTCGCCATGACCACGGTGGTCCCGGTCCTGTTGATCCGGTCCAGCAGCTTCATGATGCCGACGGAGGTCTGCGGGTCCAGGTTGCCGGTCGGCTCGTCCGCGATCAGGAGCATCGGGCGGTTGACGAACGCGCGGGCGATGGCCACCCGCTGCTGCTCACCGCCGGACAGCTCACCAGGCATGCGGTCCTGCTTGCCGCCGAGCCCGACCAGGTCGAGGACTTCGGGGACGGTCTTGCGAATGGCGCCACGCGGCTTGCCGATCACTTCAAGCGCGAAGGCGACATTCTCTCCCACTGTCTTGTTGGGGAGCAGCCGGAAGTCCTGGAAGACGGTGCCCAACTGGCGGCGCATCTGCGGCACCTTCCAGTTGGACAGCCGCGCGAGGTCCTTGCCCAGCACGTGTACGGCACCGTGACTGGCCCGCTCCTCACGGAGCAACAGGCGCAGAAAGGTGGACTTACCCGAACCCGAGGAGCCCACCAGGAAGACGAACTCGCCCTTCTCGATCTCTAGCGAGACATCGCGCAGCGCGGGGCGGCTCTGTTTGGGGTAGGTCTTGGAGACGTTGTCGAATCGGATCACGAATGCACCACGGTCGACCTGAATAGGGGGCACGGGCTGCCACTGGCGCGGCTCCCGTCGGTGAGCGTGACCCTACGCGAACCGCGTGCGGCCGCGCAGTCGGCGTCCGGGGTTGGTGCCGTTATTCACGGCATCACCCGGACAAAAGGACGACAACCTGGGCGCCGCGCGGCTCGCACGCCGGAGCGATGAGCATGGAGCGGGCTGAACCCGACGCAAACTGGCAGAGTAGAGAGGAGAGGAGAGGAGCGTAGACGCGCAGACACGGAAACGCTTGGACACGGAGACACGTGCAAGCGCGGTAGACAGACGCGGGAGACAGAACAGAACAGACGGTGGAAACCGAAGCGGGAACAACCACCCGTCCCGGTGCGTTTGCCCCATGGAAGACGACAGCGGCTCCGCCGCACGGGAGTGAGGAGAGCGCATGACGTACGACAGGCTCGTCTGCGCCAACTGCGCCAGTCCCGTCAGCGAAGGCCGGTGCCGAGTCTGCCGGGCCCTGCGACGTACGGAGCAGGACGGCCCGTTCGCCGGATTGACGCCCGCGGCGCTGATCGTGCTGCTGATGGCCCTGATAGCCGTGGCGGCCCTCGCCCACGAAGTGGCCGCATAAGGCGCTCGTCACTGGGCGCGCCATCGCGGCACGCCCAGCTGTCAGCACGCGTACACCCGCGAGGGGTACGCGGCCGAGAGCGCGCCGCTGTAGAACGGCCGCACAGAACGTCGTCGCTGGTGAGCCTGTGTGCGTGTACCCACCGGGTGTGAGTGTGCCGCGCTTGCGCGTGTCTCTGCGCCCGCCCGTCCGCCCGTCACTTGCCTAGCGCGTTCGCCGCGTTACACACCGTCGCCCATGCCGCATGTCCGCATGCCCTCCCCGCTCCACCGCCCGGACGGTGCGGCCGATGGCCGAGCCGCGGTGCCCTGCCTCGCCCCTGCCTCATGCTGAGCGCGGCACGCCGGGCGCAGCGCGAGGGGCCCGGAGCTCTGCAGCGCTCCGGGCCCCTCGTCATGCTCGTTTCGTCAGATCCGCTCAGCCGCTTCTACGGGCTGGGTCAGGCGACGGTGTTGCGGCTGACCAGGCGCGGCACGAAGCGGAAGCCGATGCCACCCGCGATCATGGTCGCGGCGCCGATGAGCAGGAACGTCGTCTCAGAAGCACCGGTCTCGGCCAGCTCCTCCTTCGGCTTGTCCTGCTCCACCGGCTTGCTGCCGGCGCTGTCCGTGTCGGTGTTGTCCTCGCAGTTCGCACCGTCGAGGTCGACCGGGCAGGTGTCGGAGTCGCCGTCGTCGGTACCGGGACCAGTCGTCGGCTGGTCACTGGGCTGAGACGGGTCGGTCGGCTCGCCGGTGGGCGGGTCCGTGGGCTCACCGGTCGGCGGGTCCGTCGGCTCACCGGTCGGCGGGTCCGTCGGCTCACCGGTCGGCGGGTCCGTCGGCTCACCGGTGGGCGGGTCCGTGGGCTCGCCGGTCGGCGGGTCCGTCGGCTTGTCGGTGGGCGGGTCCGTCGGCTTGTCCGTCGGCGGGTCCGTGGGCTTGTCGGTGGGCGGATCGGTCGGCTTGTCGGTGGGCGGGTCCGTCGGCTTGTCCGTCGGCGGGTCCGTCGGCGTCGTCGGCTTGTCCGTCGGGGCGGTGGGGATCGTGGTCGGGTCGTCGGTGGGGTCGGGCTTGCCGACGGCGACACCCACACCCACACCGGTCTCGTCGGCGTCGGCCTTGACACCCACCCCGCCGACGTTGACGTCGATACCGACCGCTGAAGCGGCGCCCGCGGCGGTGAGGGACGCGCCAGCGGCGATCACCGCGCCGGCGACGATCCGCGCAACGCGCAACCGCGTCTTTTTGGTCATCTGCCTGCTACCCCCAGTAGCTGTACTCGTCAATGGAGCAGCTATGTACGGGGCTACGGCCCGGGGTCCGACTTCTCGGCACCAGCCTCAACAGGCTTCTTGCCCGCCCCCGTTCGCACGCGCCCCAGTTCATACGCATGCCGCGCGCCAGCTTTCCCATTTTTCACATCACCGTCAAGGTCATTCCGTACGGGATGTCCGCAATGCAGTCAGTTGACGGTCACAGGAGGGTGTAACTGTGACCTAAAAGCGGGCCAGGACGGCCACTCACACGCAAAAGAGCCGGGCGAACGGTCCGTTGAGGACCGCGGGGCCCGGCTCTCCACGCGAACTGGTCGTTCTTACTACGCCTGCTGCTCCTGCTGCTTGCGCCAGCGGATGCCCGCTTCCAGGAAGCCGTCGATCTCACCGTCGAGGACGGCCTGCGGGTTGCCGACCTCGTGGCCCGTGCGCAGGTCCTTGACCATCTGGTACGGGTGGAGGACGTACGAACGCATCTGGTTGCCCCAGGAGTTGCCGCCGTCGCCCTTGAGCGCGTTCATCTTCTCCTGCTCCTCCTGGCGGCGGCGCTCAAGCAGCTTCGCCTGGAGGACGTTCATCGCGGACGCCTTGTTCTGGATCTGCGAGCGCTCGTTCTGGCAGGAGACGACGATGCCGGTCGGGAGGTGGGTCAACCGCACGGCGGAGTCCGTGGTGTTGACGCCCTGGCCGCCGGGCCCCGAGGAACGGTAGACGTCGATGCGCAGGTCGGACTCGTCGATCTCGACATGGTCGGTCTGCTCGACGACCGGCAGCACCTCGACGCCCGCGAAGGACGTCTGACGGCGGCCCTGGTTGTCGAACGGCGAGATCCGCACAAGGCGGTGGGTGCCCTGCTCGACCGAGAGGGTGCCGTAGGCGTACGGGATCTTGACGGCGAAGGTGGAGGACTTGATGCCCGCCTCTTCCGCGTACGAGGTGTCGTAGATCTCGGCCTTGTAGCCATGGCGCTCGGCCCAGCGCAGATACATCCGCTGCAGCTGCTCGGCGAAGTCGGCGGCGTCGACTCCACCGGCCTCGGCGCGGATGTTGACAAGGGCCTCACGGGCGTCGTACTCACCGGACAGGAGGGTGCGGACCTCCATCTCGTCGAGCGCCTTGCGGACCGAGGTCAGCTCGGCCTCGGCCTCGGCACGGGCGTCCGCGTCGTCCTCCGCCTCGGCGAGCTCGAAGAGCACCTCGACGTCGTCGATCCGGCCGCGCAGCTCCTCGGTCCTGCGCAGCTGCCCCTGAAGGTAGGACAGCTTGCTGGTCACCTTCTGCGCGTTGTCCGGGTCATCCCAGAGGGAGGGGGCCGCGGCCTCCTCCTCAAGCACGGCGATGTCGGCCCTCATCTTGTCCAGGTCGAGGACCGCCTCGATCGACCCCATGGTGGAGGAGAGGGACTTCAGCTCTTCGGATACATCGACGACTGCCACGCCCCCAGCCTAACGGCTACACGCCGCAACCCGACCCGTGCGCCTGACCGGACCGGCGTCCCGCCGCTCCCCGCCTGCCCGGGGAGCGGGCCGAAGTGCCTGACCGGCGGGCGTCCCGGCGAGCCAGGGGCAGCCTGGTATCCGACCGGCGCGGCCGCTGAAGGAGAGCTGGAGGAGACCGGCCGGGGCCCGGCCCCGTGTGACCGGGGAGACGCCCCCGCCCCGGTCACACGGGGGCGGGCGCGAGATCGCGAGCCCGGACACCGCACACCAAGGGGTGACGCATCGCACCACGCCCATCGGCGCCCATCGGCGCGAGAACCCGTACCGGCAGCCAGGCGGGCTGAGGGTGGCGCAGAGCACAGCCCACAGGCACAGCCACGAACCCAGCCCGCCGCGCCGCACGCCCCGGCCGATGGGAGCGGCCCATGGAGCGGGCCATGGAGCGGGCAGCGAGCGGGGATGCCGGGTGAGGCGCGCGTGAGGGAGCAGGCGCTACGGGGTGGGTTCCGACTGGTGGACGCCGGGGGCGTCCGAGTCGCCGTCGTCACCATTGCCGACCGCGAGCCAGCCGCCCACACCCGCGGCGAGCAGCGCGGCGGCGGCCGCGGCCCCCAGCTTGACGCGGCGGCGGCGCAGCGCCTCGGGCCCCGACCGGTGGCGTGCGGAACCCGCGCGACGCTGGCCGGCCGCGCGTGGGGCGCGCGCCGTGCCGTGCGCCCCTCCCGCCAGCTCGTCCGTACTGGGCGCCCGCATGCTGGTGTGGGTGTCACGGCTGGAGTCGGCGACAGCGCCGGGCACCAGGGGCACAGCGCCACGCCGTCGGGGCTCCCCCGCGGCTCCGGGCAGCCCGGGCGCTCCGCCCACCACGGTCGGCGCGCCGTCCTCGTACCCCGCGGCGAAGCCGTCCTCCGCCTCGTCGTCCGGCTCGTCGATGTCCAGCGGCGGCATGCCCGCCAGGCTGGGCAGCAGTTCCCGCAGCCGGGCGGCCAGCTCGGCTGCGCGCAGCCGGGAGGCGGGCGCCTTGGCGAGGCACTGCACCATCAGCTGCCACAGCTCGTCGGGGATGCCGGGCAGCGGCGCGACGGTCTCGGTGACGTGCCGCCGCAGCACGGCGCCGGGATGCCCGCCGCCGAACGGGGTGAACCCGGCGAGCAGCTCGTAGAGCACGGTGGTGAGCGCGTAGACATCGACGCTCGCGCGGGGCGGCAGGCCCTCGATGATCTCGGGCGCCAGGTAGTCGGGGGTGCCGATGACACTGCGGGCGGTCGGCGAGCGGCCGCTTGAGCCCTGCTGGGCGCGGGCGCGGCCGGGCGAGTCCACGAGGCGGGCCACGCTGAAGTCCGTGAGCAGCGCGGAGTGCGCGCCACCGGGGCCGAGCGGCCCCTGCATGTCCAGGAGGACGTTCTCGGGCTTCACGTCGCGGTGCACGATCTGGGCCGCGTGCGCGGCGGCGAGCGCGTCGGCGATGTCGGCGACGATCGCGACGGCGGCCTCGGGGGCGAGGCGGCGTTCGTGGTCGAGCCGGGTACGCAGGTCGGTGCCCCGGATCAGGTCCATGACCAGCGCCAGGTCGTTGCCGTCGACCACGAGGTCACGTACACCGACCACATGCGGATGGTTCAGGCTCAGCAGCGCCGCGCGCTCCTGGACGAACCGGCCGACGAGATCCTGGTCAGAGGCGAGTTCCTCGCGCAAGAGCTTGATGGCGACCGGGCCATCGGGCCCCTCGCCCAGCCACACCGTGCCGACGCTGCCACGTCCAAGGACCTGGCCTGCGGTGTACCGGCTACCGATCTTCCGTGCCAAGACTGCTCCGACTTGTCGTCTGAGGGTGTCCAACGTCTTACGCGGCGTCACCCGCGTCTCGGCGCCAGAAGGCTGGCGTCCGCAACAAAGTTACGCGGCTCACGGCCGATTGAGGGGGCCAGAGCCTACTCGCTGTCCGTTCTGGACCGGAATGCACCCTTCGGGTGTCGACAAATCTCCAGAGTCGCGCATCATGATCGCCGCGCGAGGCGGAGAACGATCGCGTTCGTACGCCACCTCCTACGTCACCTCGTACGCCACCTGGCTCCGTGCCCTCGTACGCGAGCGCCCAGCCGGGCACCAGGAGACGTCGCGAGGCCACGGCTCGGACGGTCGCGCGGGCTCGGCGAAAGCCACCGCTGAGGGACGCGGCCTCACCGATCCACCCGGGGTCGCGGTCGACGAGCGCGAGCGGGCGGGCGGGAAACAAGACTGCCTGCCCCGCGGGCGACGCGGGGCAGGCAGCCCGTCCGGGCGCTTACGGGCGACCGCTGCGGCGGCCGTGGCCGACGGCGCCGGTCACGGGCGTCAACTCGGGCCGCCGAGGTCGGAGACCCAGCCCTTCACGTCGGAGATCCAGTCCGAGGTGGCCTGCCAGAAGCCCTTGCCGTCGGCGATCCAGTCCTGGAGCGGTGTGAGTTCCCAGACCAGCCAGGCGCCCACGACCAGGATGATGATCATGAACAGGCAGCCCTTGAGGCAGCCCAGGCCCGGAATCCGCGTCCGGTTGGGGCTGGGCGCGCGGGGCTCCCGGCGCGGGGCGGCGGGCTCCGGTGCCGCCGGAGGCGCGTACCGCTGGGGTTGCGGCTGCTGACGGCGCGGCTGCCGCTGGGGTTGCTGCGGCGGCGCGTACGGGGCGGGCGCGGGGCCGCGCTGCTGGGGCTGCCGCTGCGGGTACTGCTGCTGCCCGTACGGCTGCTGCGGCGGCTGCTGCTGCCGCTGGGGCGGCCGCTGCTGCTGCGGCGGCTGCGGAGGGGCGGCTCGGCGCGGCGGGCGACGGCGCAGCGGGTCCTGGTTCGGGTCGAGGTACTGGACCTGGGTCTGGTCGTTGCGGTCGCGGGCCGCGCGCATCTGGTTCTGCCAGGGATGCGGGCCGTCTGGGTCCTGCCCGCCCTGCGGTCCGCCGGGCCCGGGGGGCACCGGCGGCATGGCGCGGGTGGCGCCGGCCGCGTTGCCCGGCCCTGAACCCGCGGGCAGCACCTGCGTGGGGTCCGCGCCGGGACCGGCGCCGGGGCCGCCCGTGGAGGGCAGCACGCTCGTCGCCGCGGCCGGGTCGTAGGAGCCCGCGCCCGACGGCAGCACCTGGGTCGGATCGGCGTCCCCACCGGTATCGGGGACCGTCGCGGGGGCCGGGTCGGGGGCGAGCAGCGCGGCGACCCCGAGCGCGGCTTCCGCCTGGGCGGCGGACGCGTGCACGCCGACGCCGGCGGCGACGGTACGCAGCGCACGGGCGAGGTTCTCCGCGCTCGGCCGCTCCTCGGGCCGCTTGCGCAGGCAGCGCTCTATGCACGTCCACAGCGGCTCGGGGATGGTCGTGGGACGGCGGGGCTCCTCGCTGAGGTGCCGGTGCAGCACCTCAAGGGCGGTGTTGCCCGCGAACGGGGGTCGCCCTGTGACGAGCTCGTACAGCAGGATGCCCGCGCCGTAGATGTCCACCGCTGAGGTCTGCGGGCGGCCCTCGGCGGACTCCGGCGCCACATAGTTGGGGGTGCCGACGAATTCGTGGGTGCGGGTCAGGCCCGGGGAGTCGGCGAGGCGCGCGATGCCGAAGTCGGTGAGCATCGGGTGCATCTGCTCGCCGTCCTGGCCGACGGCGACGAGGACGTTGGCGGGCTTCAGGTCGCGGTGGACGACGCCGTCAGCGTGGCTGGCGGCGAGCGCGTCGGCGATCTGGGCGGTGAGCAGCGCTGCGGCGACCGGTGTCAACGGGCCGTTGTCCCGCAGGTAGCGGTGCAGGTCCGGACCCTCGATCAGGTCCATGACCAGCGCGAGCATGTCGCCCTCGACGACGAGGTCGCGGGTGCGGACGATGTTCGGGTGGGTGAGTCGGAGCAGCACGGACCGTTCGCGCAGGAAGCGCATGACGATCTCGGCGTCGTGCGCCAGCTCCTCCTTGAGGACCTTGATCGCGACGGTCTCGCCGGGCTGCCCGGCCACGGCGGCCTCGGCGCCCGCCGTCTCCCGCTGGCGCGCCCGCCAGACGGTGCCAGTGGCTCCGCGTCCGAGCGGCTCCTCTAGCAGGTACTTGCTGCCTACCGGCCGCACGTCATGCGCTCCCTGATCGTGGTCAACCTGATCGTGCTCAATTCCTCGCTATGGCCTGTGCTCGGCCCCGTCCGCCCACTCTAGTGCCGTAGCACAGGCCGCCGATGAGCCGCTTCCCGTGAAAGACCCACGGGGCTTGGAGGGAAGACGCAGGATCTGGCCGGATGGTTGCGGTGAAGGCGGGCACCGTTTGCGAGCGTCCGCTGATGACCTCCGCGTCCACATCGCCACGCCCGCTGTCCTGTGCCCACTGTCCACCCTCCGCTGTCCAGGTGTGCGGACCGGGGCTGCTCCGGCGTCCCCGGAAGTGGCGAGATTCGGCGGAAATCACACCCCCCGCCACGGTGCTCGGCCCGGCCCATGAGGCACGCCTTCCCCCGGCCCAGCGCGGCCGGTGGACCGCGAGAACCAGCCATGCGGCTTCCGGCTGCCCTGTACGGAACGCGGGCCTGCCACCCGCCGCGTACGGCCCGCCCGGCATGCGTGCGACCGGCTGCGACCGGATGTGTGCGCCCGGTGCATGGCACGTACGGGAGGCGCACGGCGTGCGCCACGGGACCCGCGCCCGCCGCGCTTGCGCCGCTCGCTCAGCCTGCTCCCCGGACTGGAGCGGACCAGCGGCTGGGAAGGCGGGCAGTGCGCGGCTCGCAGGGCGTGGTGGGGGCGCGGCGGCGGGGTGTGAGCGCCGGCCGAGTCCCCCACGACCGGGGCGGTTGTCCGTCAGGTGCCGGTGGCTTATGCCGGGCCCTCTGCGGATGGACGTACGCGGGAGCGGCGGGCCGCCGGGGAGGAGTTGACATCTGGCCGGTGAGCAACTGGTGGGGGCTGGCGAGCCAGTCACCGGAAGGAGCCGGCGTCGATACGCCACGAGTGCGCCCGGCGGCTCATGCCGGGAGCGCGCGCCGTGCGGGAAGGAGCAGAGTGCCCACGGTGCCCGGTCTTTCGCGCACGTTTCACGCAACCTTTCGCGCACGCTCTGGGCACACTCCGGCCACCTTCTTCGCCATAACGGCGTCATAAGAACAAGAGAAGGGCCTACGCCGACGTCATCGCCGAACCCAAGCAGGCAGTTTTGGCCATCTACGCGACCAATCAAGATCACGTATCCGCACTCACCGGGCGCGTTGTCAGTGGCGGGTGCGAGGATGCACGCAGCACATGTGCAGCGGGAGGAGGGGCCCGCGCTGTGTGTCCTGTACGTGCCGACGCGCCTGGGGGCGGTAGGGGGAACGGCATCCCTGCCGGGTTCCGGGGCAGAAGGGACCGCTGACGGCGATGCAGATCCGGCTGACCGTCCTCGGGCCGCCCAGCGGCCTTCCCGGCCACCCCGCCGCGCACGCCTGCGATGTGCTCGTGACGGCGCCCGTGGGCACGGCCCTCGCCTCGGTGACGAGCGGCCTCGCAGCCGCCGTGGCCGCGACCGGTTCCGACATGGGCAGCGGCTCCGTCGTGGTGTACGCGGGAGCGGAGCGGCTTGACGCGCGGCGCTGCGCCCTCGGCGAACCGCCGCTCATAGATGGCGCGGTGCTCTCCCTCCAGGCCCCGGCGGCCCCCGCCGAGCAGCCGCATCCGTACCCCACGCTGTGCTCCGACGCCCCGGCCCGGCTGCATGTGGTCGCCGGTCCCGACGCGGGCGGCGTCCACCTGCTGCACGGCGGGCAGGCGCGCGTGGGCCGCTCCGCCGACGCCGACGTGCCGCTCGACGACCCCGACGTCTCCAGGACGCACTGCGCGGTGACCGTCACGGCCGACGGCCGCGTCACCCTCGCCGACCTCGGCTCGACGAACGGCACCGCGCTGGACGGCGCGCCAGTGGGCGGCCAGCCGGTGCCGCTTCCCCCGGGCGCACTGGTGCGCGTCGGCGAGTCCGCGCTGCGGCTGCACGCCCCGCCGCGTCGGCCCGCGCCGGACAGCCCCCCGCCCCACGATCCGTACGCGGCCCCGGCCAGTGCGTACGCGACGCCGTACGCCGAGCACGGCCAACCCGCCGCGCAGAACGGACACGGGGAGCGCGGCGGCAACGCCAGTCTCAACGGTCATGGCGGCAACGCCGGTCCCAACGGCCACAGCGAGGGACCCAGGCACAGTAAGAACTCGGGGCATGGCGACAGCCATGGCGGGGCCACGGCCGGCCACGGCGCGCCGACAGCCGGGGAGAGCGGCGCGGGTGGCACGCGCGGCGACGGGTGTGGCCCGGCGCCGCTGGCCATCCACCCCGACGGCGAGGGCTATCTGCGCGTCGCACCGGGTGGTGGCGGCCTCGGCGCCCCTCAGGGCGGCGCGGCCCCGGCCGCCGCGCACACCGCGCCGGTCCCGCCGGGCGCGGGCGCGACGGCCAGGACGCACGGCACCTGGGCCGGTGCCGGTGACTCCTCCGGCGACCAGGGCATGCCCGCGCGCGGCCAGACAACACGGGTGGACGGCTGGCAGAGAAGCGGTTGGCAGGAGGGCGGCCCCCGTGCGGGCCAGCCCTCAGGGGCGGACGGCGGCGGGTTCGGCCATGCCCCGTACGCAGGCCCCGGTGGCCAGGACGCCACCCGGCTCGGGACCCGCCAGACGGGTGCCAACGGCGCGGCTCGCCCCGCCCCGGGGAGCGAGGAGGCCGGCCCCTTCGTGTACCACCAGGACGGTGCGCGGCCAGGGGACGCGGGCCCCGCGCGCGGTGAGCGGCGGCGCGGGCTCGGCGCCTGGGCCAGGCGGCTCGCCGGCGGCAGCCGCGCCACCGACCGCGCCATGCCCGGGGCCGAGTGGGCCGTGAGCCCGGCCGAGGCGGAGCGGGCGGCCGCCGAGGCGGCCACGGCGCTGGACCAGAGATGGCCGGACCCGGCCGCCGTGCTGCTGACCGCGCTCGGCCCCGACGCCCGGCTGTGGGAGCGCTCCGCGAGGCACCCTGACGCGCTCGTGGTCCGGCTCGGCACCGCCGATCAGCCGCTGGCCGGTGTCATCGGTGCGTCCGCCCTCGGCGCGGCGCCCGGTTTCCCGCCGTCCGCGCAGCCGGGCGCGCCGCGCGCCGCCGCGCCCGGGACGGCGCCCGCCGCCCCGCCCGTCGTCTTCGCCCCGGTCGTCGTCAGCCTGCGGCAGGCCGGAGCGCTGGGGCTGGCCGGTCCGAGGCCCCGGCTGGCCGGTCTCGCCCGGTCCGTGATCGCGCAGCTGGCGGCGGCGCACCCGCCCACCGCGCTGGAGATCGTGCTGATCAGCGCGGACCACGCGCGCCCCGTCGAGGACCGGCTCGCCGACTGGTCGTGGCTCGGCTGGCTGCCGCAGGTGCGGCCCGCGCACGGCCAGGACTGCCGCCTGCTGCTGGCTTACGACAGGGACCAGGCCACGGCGCGCGCCGGCGAACTCGTACGACGTCTTGACGACGGGCCGCTCGGCCCGGGCTGGGCGACCTCCTCCCCCGCCGCCGTGGCCACGGCGGCCGAGCGGCACAAGGGCCCGCTCACGGTCGTGGTCGTGGACGGCGACCCCGGTTCGGCCGCGCTCCGGGAGACCATGGCCCAGTTGGCGTCGGTCGGCCCGGCCGCCGGGGTCCATCTGCTGTGCCTGGCCGAGGCGCCGCCGGCCGCGCCCGCCTCCCCGCTGTCCGTCGGCTACGAGGCGGCTCGCTCCGCTTCCGCGCTGATCGACGAGTGCGGGGCCGTCGCGCTCCTCAGCGGCGACGTCGCCACCGAGTTGAAGATTCTCTACCGGGGCTGGGACGGCGACCCGGGACGCGGTCACACCCCACCGGGCCAGGACTGTCCGGCGCCGCCGGACGACCGTCACGTAGGACGGTTCGAAGCGCAGTTCATGCCCTCGGCTGAGCCCCCCGCCCCGAGCGCCTTGTCCGCCCCCGGCGGCCCGGCCGGTCAGGGAGTGGCGACCGCCGCGGGTGGCGCGGCCTCCCCCGAGGCGGCTGCCCGAGCGGGGCTCGGGTCGGCGGTGCCCGAGCCGGTCGGCGGCCCGAGGTACGGATCGGCGTACGAGTCTCCCCCGGGGACAGCGGCAGCGGGGGCGTACGGGACGGCCTTCGGGACGATGCACGGAGCGGCGCACGGGACACCCCACGGGGCCGGATTCCCCGCCGGTGGCGGTGGTGTCGTCAGCAGCGCGACCGTGGACGCCGTATCGGCGGCGTGGGCGGAGCGGTTCGCCCGGGCGCTCGCCCCGCTGCTGCCCACCGACGCGACCGCCGGCGGCGACGGCGGCCAGGGTCCGGCGCGCGCCGCCGTCCCCCTCCCGGACAGCGCGCGCCTGCTCGACGAGCTGGGCCTGGCCCGCGCCACGCCCGCCTCACTGCTGGCGCGCTGGGCGGCGGCGGCCGACGAGGTCGCGTTCGGCGGCCGGACGCTGGCCGTGCTCGGCGCGGGCCCGCGCGGCCCGCTCGCCATCGACCTGGCGGCCGACGGCCCCCACCTGCTCATCGACGGCGCTCCCGGCACCGGCAAGACCGAGCTGCTGCGCTCGCTGGCAGCCTCGCTCGCCGCCGCGGAACGGCCGGAGCGGATGTCCCTCGTCCTCGTTGACGGCGGCGGCACCGAGCGCGGCGAGGGCCTGCGGCCGTGCACGGACCTGCCGCATGTCTCGACGTATCTGGCGGCGTCCGACCCGGTGCGGATGCGGGAGTTCGCACAGGCGCTCAGCTCCGAGCTCAAGCGCCGCGCCGAACTGCTCGGGGCCGGTGACTTCCTCGCGTGGCATGCCAGGAACAGCAGATCCTCCCAGGTCGTCGCGCCGCGTCGGCCATCGGAAGCCACAGCGGCACCGGCAGCGGCAGCGGCGGCGCACGGCGGCTCTCCGGGCGCGGCCCACGCCGCCAACGGTGACCTGGACAGCGCCCCGAGCGGCACGCTGAAGCTCCGCGTCCCCGGCACCGGGAGCGGCAGCCACGGCGGACCGCAGGGGGGCGCGCACGCGGCGGCGGCGAACGGTGCGGCGCTGGGTATGCCGGGCCCCACGCACCTGCCCCGGCTTGTCGTCCTCGTGGACGACTTCGACGCGCTCGTGGCGCCCGCTCTCGGCAGCACGGGCCGCCCCTCGGCCGGTTCGGTGGTCCGCGCGCTCGAAGCGGTCGCCCGCGACGGCGCCCGGCTCGGCGTGCACCTCATAGCCGCGTCCGGCCGTCCGGACCGTACGGCGGACACGGCGGCCGTGGAGCGCGCCGGGCTGCGCGTCATCCTGGAACAGCCGTCGCCCGGCGCGGCCCGGGAGTCGGCCGCGGACGGTACACCCTCGCCCGGCAGAGGACGGCTGAAGCGGCCCGACGACGGCGCGGTGACACCGTTCCAGGCGGGGCGGGTCACCGGCCGCATCCCCCGTACGGCGACGGCGCGGCCCACCGTCGTGCCGTTGGACTGGCAGCGCATGGGCGACCCACCGACCCGCCGCCCCCTGCGCGAGCTGGGCAACGGGCCCACGGACCTGGCCCTGCTCGCCAGCGCCCTGCAACGCGCCGCGCAGTCATCCGGCACCCCCGCGCCGCCCCCTCTCCTCTGACCCCGCCCGTACGCCTGCGCCTGCGCGTATGCCCATGCCCCGCGCCCGGGCGCCGGCCGGGCACCAGGAGCCGACGACCGGCCCCCTAGCCAACCCCCATGGCTGGGCCGTGTCCGGATGGCTGGGCCGTGTCCGGCGGATCGTGCTGGGGAGGGGGAGCCCTGGCCGTGCGTCGCGGACCGGGGTGCGCCGTGGTTGGTCGCGCAGCTCCCCGCGTCCCTGACAAGGGCGCACCCCTGGCAGGGGCAGCGCTGCTTCCTCTGGACTGGGCCTGGCGGTGGAGGCCCTATGTGCAGGCCGATGCCGGTCGCGCACCGGGCACGCCGACCGGGCGCCAGGCACGCCCCGCGGGCGGGGGGCGCGAGCGGGGTGGGACTCGGCCGTGGGCGGGACGCGAAACTGCCCCATCTGCCCCGGAGGCATGGCATCGGTGGATGCCCCAGGCGGCGCTCGCCCCACCTCCGCACCAGGGGCCCACCAGGACCTCACCAGTGCCACCAGGCATACGAATTCTCCTGGTCAGCACGCGAGTTGGGCTTAAGGGGCACGGCGGGCACTGAAGATCACGGCACCATCACGATCAGCTCCTTGGCGCTGATTCCGGTATTGCGGCTCACGGTTACCCGGCGTAGGACTGTGCCCACGGGGCACGGCCGTACGACCGGGGTGACATGACGTACGGCGCGGCCGTCCGCCGGGGCCGGGCAGACCGGACAAGCCGGGTACGGGGAGGGACGGCAAGAATGCGCATACCGCTTGACGCACCAATTCGCGGAACGCGCGCCAAGACGGGCAGGCCGCGCACAACAGGGCGGGGCACGCGTACGGCACGCACAGTGCTGACATTCGTCACCGCGGGGGTGGTGGCTCTCGCGGCCACCGGCTGCGGCGGTGACGACTCCGAGGACAAGAACGCGACACCGATACCGAACACCGTGAAGCTGCCTCGGCTCGACGGGCAGAGTGTGCGGGTGGCCGCCGTGTGGACGGGCACCGAGCAGGAGAACTTCACGAAGGTCCTCGACGAGTTCGAGAAGCGCACCGGAGCGGACGTCTCCTTCGTGCCAAGCGGTGATGACATGTCCGCCTTCGTCGGCTCGAAGATCGCGGGCGGTCAGCCGCCGGACGTCGCCATGCTCCAGCAGGTCGGTGTGCTCAGGGAGTTCGCCGACAAGGGCTGGATCAAACCGCTGGACGAGGCCGCGGCGGCGGAGCTCAAGCGGAACTTCTCCAAGGGCTGGCAGGACCTGGGCTCACACAAGGGCAAGCCGTACGGCGTCTACTTCAAGGCCAGCAACAAGTCGCTGGTCTGGTACAAC
This sequence comes from Streptomyces sp. A01, assembly GCF_059026195.1. Classification (NCBI taxonomy): domain Bacteria; kingdom Bacillati; phylum Actinomycetota; class Actinomycetes; order Kitasatosporales; family Streptomycetaceae; genus Streptomyces; species Streptomyces sp. A01. The sequence continues at coordinate 451,783 of NZ_JBWLKN010000002.1, forward strand.
ACGCGGGCCTTCGACTACGCGGGGGCCAAGGAGCCCAAGACGTGGAAGCAGATGATCGAGCAGGCCCGGCTGGTGGCCGACTCGGGCGTCGAGCCGGTCGCGGTCGGCGGTGCCGACGGCTGGACGCTGACCGACTGGTTCGAGAACATCTATCTCTCGCAGGCCGGTCCCGAGATGTACGACAAGCTGTCCACCCATGAGATCGAGTGGACCGACGACTCGGTGAAGCGGGCTCTGACGACGCTCGGCGAGCTGTTCGGCGACAACGATCTGCTGACGGACGGCAACGAGGGGGCGCTGCGGACGGAGTTCCCGAAGTCGGTCGCCAAGACGTTCGCGGGCGGCGAGCCGAAAGCGGCGATGGTCTTCGAGGCGGACTTCGTCGCCGCCAACATCGCGGACGCCGGGGCCGACCTCGGTGACGACGCGAAGGTCTTCCCGTTCCCGGCCGTCGGCGAGAAGCCGCCGGTGGTGACGGGTGGCGACGTCGCCGTGGCGCTGAAGAACAACAAGGCGGCGCAGGCCCTGCTGACCTTCCTCGCCTCGCCCGACGCGGCGCACATCTGGGCCTCGCAGGGCGGTCTCATCTCGGCGAACACCAAGCTCAGCCTCGACGCGTACCCGAATCCCGAGCTGCGGGCGATCGCCAAGGCGCTGATCGACGCGGGGGACGACTTCCGCTTCGACATGTCCGACCAGGCACCCGCCTCGTTCGGCGGCAAGCCCGCCCAGGGCGAGTGGAAGGCCCTCCAGGACTTCCTGAAGAACCCGAAGAACGTGGCGGGAATTCAACGCCAGTTGGAGAAGGACGCCGACAAGGCGTTCAAGAACTGATCCGGCCAAGGGACTCACACCATGTCGACACCGACAGCGGGTGGCGCTGCCCAGCCGGGCCCGCCCCCCTCACCCACTCCCAGCGCGGGCGGCGGCGCGAGCCTCCGTACGGGAAAGCGCGGCGACGGCAAACGCAAGAGCCTGATGGGCACAAAGCCCTGGCTCGCGGCGCTGTTCCTGCTGCCCGCCCTGCTGCTCCTGGGAGCGCTCGTCGTCTATCCGATCGGCTATTCGCTGTGGCGCAGCTTCTTTGACGCTGCCAACAACGGGTTCGTCGGTCTGGACAACTACCAGGAGATGTTCACCGACGACGCCATACAGAAGGCCGTCCGGAACAACGTCATCTGGATCGTCGTCGCGCCGACCGTCGCCACCGCCCTCGGGTTGATCTTCGCTGTGCTGACCGAGCGCATCCGCTGGGGCACCGCCTTCAAGCTGGTGGTCTTCATGCCGATGGCGATCTCCATGCTCGCGGCGGGCATCATCTTCCGGCTGGTCTACGAGCAGGACCCGGACCGTGGCGTCGCCAACGCGATGTGGGTGACCGTGCATGACACGTTCGTGGAGCCCGCACCGTTCGAGCGGGCCAACCCGGGCCGCCAGTCCGGTCTGACCGAGTCGGCGGGCGGTGCCATCAGCGACCCGAGGACGCTGCGCTCCGGGTCACCGTTCAACGTTCCGCTGGTCGGCATCCCGCGCGACCAGATCGAGGGCGCCGACGACGCGGTCGCCGCCAAGCCCGAGGAAGGCAAGATCACCGGCACCGTCTGGCGTGACTTCACGCGGGGCGGCAAGGGCGAGCCGAACAAGATCGACAAGGGCGAGGAAGCGCTCGCCGACGTCAAGGTCGAGGCCGTCAAGGACGGCAAGGTGGTGGCGAAGGCGACCACGCGAGGCGACGGCACCTACACCATGCCGGGCGCGGCAGAAGGTGCCACACTCCGGCTCCCCTCGTCGAACTTCGAGGCCCCGTACAACGGGGTCGACTGGCTCGGCCCGTCGCTCGTCACCCCGGCCATCATCGGGTCGTACGTGTGGATGTGGGCGGGCTTCGCGATGGTGCTGATCGCCGCGGGTCTCGCGGGGCTGCCACGCGAACTGCTGGAAGCGGCACGGGTGGACGGCGCCAACGAGTGGCAGGTCTTCCGGCGTGTGACGGTCCCGCTGCTCGCACCAGTGCTCGGCGTCGTCCTCGTCACGCTGATGATCAATGTGCTGAAGATCTTCGACCTCGTGTACATCATCGCGCCGGGTGCCAGCCAGGACGAGGCGAACGTGCTGGCCCTCCAGCTCTACAAGTCGTCGTTCGGCACCGACGTCAACCAGGGTGTCGGCAGCGCCATCGCGGTGTTCCTGCTGCTGCTCGTGCTGCCGCTGATGTACGTCAATGTCCGCCGGATTCGTAGGGAGCGCCGTCGATGACCAGTACGGACACCGTCGTACGGGCCAAGCAGCCGCTCGCTGCCCGGATCGCGGCACGCGCCGGAGGCGCCGGGATGCGGATCTTCCTCATCCTCATCGCGCTGTTCTGGCTGACCCCCACCGCCGGGCTGCTGCTGTCGTCGCTGCGCGACCCGGCGGAGGCCGACCTCACCGGGTGGTGGGAGGTCTTCACCAACCCGTCGCAGCTCACCGTCGACGGCTACGACCAGCTGCTGAACAACGAGGTGATCACCGACTCGCTGTTCACCACCGTCATGATCACCGTGCCTGCCACGGTCCTCGTGGTGCTCATCGGGTCACTCGCCGGCTACGCGTTCGCCTGCATGGAGTTCCCCGGGCGTGACTGGTGGTTCCTGCTCGTCGTCGGCCTTCTCGTGGTCCCCGTGCAGGTCGCGCTGATCCCGGTCTCCAAGCTCTTCGGCGAACTCGGCATCTTCCAGACCACTCTGGGTGTGGTGCTCTTCCATACGGCGTTCGGCCTGCCCTTCGCCGTCTTCCTGCTGCACAACTTCTTCTCGCAGATCCCCCGGGAGCTGCTGGAAGCGGCCCGGCTGGACGGTGCGGGCGAACTGCGCCTCTTCTTTCGCGTCGTGATGCCACTGGCGGGCCCGGCCATCGCCTCCCTGGCCATCTTCCAGTTCCTGTGGGTATGGAACGACATGCTCGTCGCGCTGATCTTCGCCGACAGCGGCAACCCACCCATCACGGTGGCGCTCCAGCAGCAGGCCCGGCAGTTCAGCAACAACATCGACGTGCTGGGCCCTGGGGCCTTCGTGTCGATGGTGATTCCGCTCGCCGTCTTCTTCGCCTTCCAGCGGCAGTTCGTGTCGGGCGTGATGGCGGGAGCGGTCAAGTAACGGTGCGGCGCACGGGCTGGTAGCCGGGCCGGGGCTCTCATCCGGCAGCGGTCCGGTACCGGCTCGCTCCGCACCCGACGGCTCTCTCTGCTCAACGGCTCTCGCTACCCAACGACGACGAGGAGTCCGGCTCTCCGGGGCCGGGCTCCTCGTCGTCGGGCTCGCCGGTGACTGGAAGGCGTGGCCCGCCCCCCCGTCACTGCGAACGCGGACCACGATCCACGGCCAAGTGGCCAAGCGAGGGCCGGGGGGGGCTGGCGCCGACGGCTCAATTCCGCCCCTCGCCGCCTCGGTGACCACCACCAAGGCCAGCATCTCCGATCAAGGGAACCCCACGTCAAAGAGGTTCTGGCTAGAGAAAACGCCTTTCCGGCCACCTGCTGAACGACGTCTCCGGACGCAGGAGCGGCAAGAAGATGACCGGGGGACCCTGACTGACGGGCGGTCGGGGAACGATGGCCAAGGGCGCGTGAGGCAACCGATACGGGTTGCCTCACGCGCCCTTGGTCGTCGTGCGGCAAGCCATCCCCAGACCTCGGCGGCACCCACAGCATCGGCACTCGCGTCCGCACGGGAATTCCGCGCTGGAATCAGGTCAGGCGCGTCCGCGCTGGAATCAGCAGGACACGAGCCTTGACCCGTCCCGGGCACGGGACAGGCGGGCGCCCCGCCGGGGGGCGCCCGCATCGCGCCAGCCCCGCCGAGCCCAGCCCAGCCCAGCCCAGCCCAGCCCAGCCCAGCCCAGCCCGCCGCATGATGGCGCCGCGCGGGCCCTCCTGTGGCACATTCGGCCCCGCCCGCCGGCAAGGAACACCCGCACGACGACCGAGGCGGGACTGCCGGAGCCGCCCGCCACCCGACTCGCGCCATCCCCCACCCGTCATCCGCCATCCGCCGCCCAACCCCCGGTGCGGACGAGTCCGCCCGGTGCGGACGAGTCCGAAGGCGCTGCGTTCGACAGATTGTCATCTCATGACTACCGTGAGTTTTCCAGTGCCTTTTCGGGCGTAACCCCACAAAGGCCGCATTTTGGCCCTGCCTGGGTGCGCGCTCGACTGCCCCTTGGGATGCGTCTTGCCACGGTTCAGCGTCATCGTCCCCGCGCACAAGGTCCAGGCATACATCGACGAGTGCCTGCGCTCCGTGCTGCTCCAGGAGTTCACCGACCTGGAGCTGATCGTCGTCGATGACTGCTCACCGGACGCCTGCGGCACGCTGATCGACGAGGTCGCCGCGAGCGACAGCCGGGTCAAGGCCCTCCACCTCACCGAGAACGTCGGCCTCGGCCGTGCGCGCAACGCCGGACTCCAGCGAGCCACCGGTGAGTACGTGCTGTTCCTGGACGCCGACGACACCCTCATGCCCGGGTCGCTCCAGGCCATCGCCGACCGGCTGCGCGAGACGCACGACCCGGACGTGCTCGTCTACGACTACGCACGGCAGTACTGGACCGGCGACACCGAGCGCAACGCGCGCGCCGCCCTGCTCGCCGAACAGGAGCCCGCCGTCTTCCGGCTGGCTGAGCGCCCCGCGCTCGTCCGGCTGCTGATGGTCGCCTGGAACAAGGCGTACCGCAGGGACTTCATCGACCGCGAGGGGTTCACCTTCCCACCCGGCTACTACGAGGACACCCCCTGGACCTTCCCGGTGCTGCTGTCCGCCTCACGGATCGCGACGCTGGACCAGGTGTGTGTGCTCTACCGGCAGCGGCGGCACGGCAGCATCCTCGGCACCAGGAGCCGGGGGCACTTCGACATCTTCGACCAGTACGACCGGGTGTTCGCCTTTCTGGACGCGCGGCCCGGACTCGATCACTGGCGGCCCGTGGTCTTCCAGCGGATGCTCGATCACTTCACCACGATCTTCACCTCGCCGGACCGGCTGCCGCGCGGTTCCCGCGCCGAGTTCTTCCGCCAGGCCCGCGCGTACTACCGGCGGTACCGCGCCGGTTCAGGCCCGGTACCCGCGCTGCCATCGGCGGCCGGCGGCCGCACCAGAGCCCGCCACCAGCTCATAGGTCTCGGCACCCGCCGCGTCTTCCAACTGCTGTGGCACCTGGAGCGGCTGCGCCACTGCTCCGGCACCGGCTGCGCCGCCGCCTACCGGGCCCTGCGGTCGGCGGCCCTGCGCGCCCACTACCGCCTGCAGCGGCTCCGCCCGCTCGACCCCGGCCTCGCCGTCTTCGCCGCCTACTGGCACCGGGAGTACGCGTGCAACCCGGCGGCCATCGAGGCGAAGGTCCGCGAACTCGCCCCCCACATCCGTACCGCGTGGATCACCACTCAGGAGCACGCCCACACGCTCCCACCAGGCGTACGACGGCTCCAGCCAGGCTCCGCCGCGTACTGGAGCGCCCTCGCGCGCGCCACGTACCTCGTCAACAACGTCAACTTCACCCGGCGACTGCGCAAACGCCCCGGCCAGATCCATCTCCAGACCCACCACGGCACACCGCTGAAGCACATGGGCCTCGACCTTCAGGAACATCCCGCCGCAGCGCGCGACATGGACTTCGAGCGGCTGCTCCGCTGCGTGGACCGCTGGGACTACAGCCTCTCGGCCAACCCGCACTCCACCGTCGTCTGGGAGCGCGTCTACCCCTCCGACTACGTCACGCTCCCGTACGGCTATCCGCGCGACGACATCTTCCAGCGCGCCACCGCCGAGGACGTGCTGCGCGTCCGCGCCGAGCTGGGCGTGCCGGTCGGCGCGACCACCATCCTCTACGCCCCGACCCACCGCGACTACGAGCGCGATCACCCGCCCCGGATCGACCTCGGGCGGGTGGCCAGGGAGCTGGGTCCCGGGTTCGTCCTCCTCGTCCGAGGCCACTACCTCGCGCCACCGGGCAGCGCCGTCGCGCGAGTCGTCCCGCACCACGGCGCCCCCGGCCCCAGTGCCCACACCGGCCTCGGCACCAGTCCAGCGGGCCACGGCGACACCCCGGGTGACGGTCTCCGGGACGGCACCGGTGGCGGTGGCGGTGGCGGTGGCGGCTGGGACCGGGTGTACGACGTCTCGGCGCACCCGAGCGTCGAGGAGCTGTGCCTGGCGGCGGACGCGCTGCTGACGGACTACTCGTCGATCATGTTCGACTACGCCAACCTCGACCGGCCGATCGTCATCCACGCCGACGACTGGAGCGCCTACCAGGCGGCTCGCGGCACCTACTTCGACATCACCGCCACCCCGCCCGGCCTGGTCTCCCGCACCGAGGACGAGTTGATCGACCTCTTCGCGACCGCGGCCTGGCGAGGCCCGCGCTCGGCCGAGCTGCGTGCCGCGTTCCGGGCCCGCTTCTGCCCGTACGACGACGGGAACGCGGCCGAGCGCACCGTACGCCGCGTCTTCCTCGGACAAGGCGCCGAGGCAGAGACCGGACGTGCCGGGGCCGAGCCGGAGGCCGCGCCGCAGGCCCCGCCCCCGTGCCCGTATCCGCTCCCGCCAGTCGTCCCGCTGGCCGAACGGCGGCCCGCGCCCACCGCCGAACAGGCCGCGCTGCTGGCGACCAGGGCGCCCGCGAGCGAAGACCAGGGCACGGACCGGGCCGCCGACCGGGACGTTGGACAACACCCCGTCATGACCGAGGACGACGCCTCATGACCGCCTCAGCTCCCCCCACCCCGCGCCCCCCGCGCCCCGCCCCGCCTCCCGTGGGTGAGCCCCTGCGCGCCGAGTCGCCGTCCCTCGTACGCGCCTACCGGCGGGCCCTCCCGCTGCGGCTGCGCCGCAAGATCGTCCATGTGACCGGGGCGAACACCCGGACCCGGGTCAAGCTCGCCCTCGACGGACTGGCCGCCGCCGTCAGCGGGCTGCGGCACCGGCGCGCGAGCGCGCGGCTGCGCCGCAGGGGCTGGCTCGCCGCCTCCGACAGGCTGGTCGTCGCCACCCGGGGCGGAGTGCGCGTAGCGACCGTCTCGCCCGCGCCGAATCCGCTGTACGCGCGCGGGGAGAACCTGCGCCTGGTGTGTGAGGCCCTGGAGCGGGCGGGAGTGGACTACTTCGTCGTACGCGGCTACCACAACGTCTCCTCCGCCGTCGGGGTCAGCGCGGACGACCGTGCGGCGGCCATCGCCGCACTCGCCGAGCTGTGCACCCGCAGCGCCGGATACGCGTCGGCCGCCGACACGCGGCACCGCTCCGGCTCTGTGGTCCAGCCGGGCGCCGGGCGCCGCGCGTGGCGGCGGGCGCTCGCGGACGCCCAGGTCATCAAGTTCACCCAGTACCAGGCGAGCCCCCGCGGGACCCTGGTGCTCGGACCGGCGCACGGCTGCGAGATCGAGTTCTGGAGGCGGGAGGGGGCTCCCGAGGCGCGGGCCGCGCGGGGAGGCCCGGAGAGCATGGGCGAGACCGGAACCCACCCCCTCCCTCCCGGCGCCTCCGACACCGACACCGACGACACCGGTACGGACACCGACGCCGACGCGGAAGCCGACATGGAGTCTCGGCCGGGTTCCCAGATCGGTGCGGTCGCCGGGGCGGGCGGCAGGCTGCTCGCGCCGCGCTTCAACCGGTCCACCGAGTCGGTACCGGCTTCGGGCCCCGGCAGCGCGTCAGTGCGGGCGCCGGGCGCGCTCTTCACCCGGCTGGCCGCCGCCGACGGGGACAGGACGCCGCTGCCGCCGGTGCGGACCCGCGCCGAGTTCACCGCCCGGCTGCCCGACGAGATCCGCTTCCCCATCGACGCCGTCTACACGTGGGTCGACGGCGCCGACCCCGCCTGGCAGGCGCGCCGCGCCACCGTGCGCGGTGTGGCGTACCACGAGCAGGCGGCCAACGAGGCGCGCTACCTCAACCGCGACGAGCTGCGGTACTCGCTGCGGTCGCTGCACATGTACGCCCCGTGGGTGCGGCACGTGTACCTGGTGACCGACCGCCAAGTGCCCAGGTGGCTGGCGGACTCCCACCCGGGCCTCACCGTCGTCGACCACAGGGAGATCTTCGCCGACCCGCAGGCTCTGCCCACCTTCAACTCGCATGCGATCGAGACCCGGCTGCACCACATCGACGGGCTCGCCGAGCACTTCCTGTACTTCAACGACGATGTGTTCCTCGGTTCCCCCGTCGCACCGCAGGACTTCTTCCTGCCCAACGGGCTCACGAAGTTCTTCACCTCGCGCGCCCAGGTGCCGCTCACCGCGCGCGAGGCCAACAGCGTCGCGGACGCGGACAGCCCCGAGGGCGGCGATGGCGGCGCTTCGGACGTCCCCGTGGAGGCCGCCGGGAAGAACAACCGGGCGCTGCTCGCCGCCCGGTTCGGGGTGACCCTCACCCAGAAGCTGAAGCACACCCCGCACCCGGTGCGGCGCAGCGTCCTCGCCGAGATCGAGCGGGAGTTCCCCGGCCCGTACCAGACCACCATGACCAGCCGGTTGCGGAGCGCGTCGGACATCTCCATCCCGTCGTCGCTGCACCACTACTACGCGTTCGCCACCGGCCGCGCGGTGCCCGGGAAGCTGCGCTACGACTACTTCGACCTGGCGCAGCCGGGCATTCCGGCCCGGCTCGCGCGGCTGCTGCGGTCCCGTAACCGCCAGGCGTTCTGCCTCAACGACACGGTGTCCTCCGGCACGGCGGCGGAGCTGGAGGGGCAGCTCGCCCTCCTCCAGCCCTTCCTGGAAGCCTATTTCCCCGTCCCCGGGCCGCTGGAGCGGCCGGTGGGCGGCCCGCACGCGTACCCGAGATCCACGCCCCCCGCCGAGCCGGAGGACCGGCAGCCGTGCTCTCCGCCCCGGTGAGCCGGAGCGGGAGCGGGCGGAACGCGTGAGGGGGCGGTACGGAGACCCGTACCGCCCCTCAAACGATCACGCACTCACACGATCACGTCCGCGCCGTCACACCGTGACGCGGTCGGCTGGTGAGCCGTCCGGTCGCCGCCTCACGCGTGCGACCGCAGCAGCGTCCGCATGGTCCGCATGGCCACCGACAGGTTCGCCAGGTCGAAGGCGTCCGAGCTGTAGATCTCTTCCAGGGTGGTGCGGGCGCGGACCAGGATCGCGGCGTTCTTCTCCTCCCACGCCGCGAAGCGCTCCTCCGGCGTCGACTCGCCGTTGCCGACCGACAGGACATCGGAGGTGAGGGCGGCGTGCGCCGCGTACAGGTCCTCGCGGATGGAGGCGCGGGCCATCGACTGCCACCGGTCGGCGCGCGGCAGTTCGATGATGCGGTCCATCAGCTGGCTGATCCGCAGCCGGTCACCGAGGTCGTAGTAGACCTCGGCGACGGCGAGCGGGTCCTTGCCGACGCGGTCGGCGATGGCGACGATGTCCAGCGTCGGGAAGGCGGACGAGAAGCTCGCCACCCGTGACGCCAGTTCCTCCGGCACACCGGCCGCGGTCAGCTCCTTGTTGATGCCCTGGTACCACTCCAGGTCCGCGCCGCGCAGCAGCTTCGGCAGCGCCGTCCAGACCGTGGCGACCCGCTCGCTGAAGAAGTCGATGTTCTCCGCGAGCTGCAACGGCTGCGGCCGGTTGTTGAGCAGCCAGCGCGTGCCGCGCTCGACAAGGCGGCGGGAGTGCAGCCGGACGCGCGTCTGGACCGCGGCGTCGACCACGTTGTCCAGGGCCTCGACCTCGTCCCACACCCCGGCGAGCCCGAAGATCTCGCGGGCCGCGGTCTGCGCGCGTACGACCTCCTCGGTCGACGCTCCGGTCTCCTCCCGCATCCGGTGCAGGAAGGTCGAGCCGCCGGTGTTGACGGTGTCGTTGACCAGGACCGTGGTGATGATCTCGCGGCTCAGCGCGTGCGCGTCGATCTGGTCAGCGAACCGTTCCCGCAGCGGCTGCGGGAAGTACGCGTGCAGCAGGCGCTGGAGGTACGGGTCGTCGGGCAGTCCTGTGGAGACCAGCTCGTCCGCCACCGTGATCTTGATGTACGCGAGGATCACGGCCAGTTCCGGCTGGCTGAGGCCGCGCCCGGCAGACAGCCGTTCGCGGATCTGCCGGTCGGTCGGCAGGAACTCCAGCTGCCGGTCGAGGCGGCCCTCGCGGGAGAGGCGGCGCATGAACCGCTGGTGGGCGTGGAGCAGGCTGGGCGCCTGGGCGATGGCGTTGGCGAGCGCGGTGTTCTGCGCGTAGTTGTTCCGCAGTACCAGCGCGCCGACCTCGTCGGTCATCTCGGCGAGCAGCTTGTTGCGCTGCTTGACGGTCATGTCGCCATTGGCGACCACCGCGTTGAGCAGGATCTTGATGTTCACCTCGTGGTCCGAGGTGTCCACGCCCGCGCTGTTGTCGATCGCGTCGGTGTTGATCCGCCCGCCGGTGGCCTGTCCCTCCTCGTCGCGGGGGCCGCCGGACGTGGCGAACTCGATGCGGCCGAGCTGGGTGAGCCCCAGGTTGCCGCCCTCGCCGACGACCTTGACCCGCAGGTCCCGGCCGTCGACGCGGATCGCGTCGTTCGCCTTGTCGCCGACGTCCGTGTGCGTCTCGGCGGCGGACTTCACATACGTGCCGATGCCGCCGTTCCACAGCAGGTCGACGGGCGCCTGGAGGATGGCCTTCATCAGCTCGGCCGGGGTCAGCTTGGTGACACCCGGCGCGATGCCGAGGGCCGCCCGCACCTGCGCGTTGACCGCGATCGACTTGGCGCTGCGCGAGTGGATGCCGCCGCCCTGCGAGAGCAGCGAGGCGTCGTAGTCCTCCCACGAGGAGCGGGGCAGCTCGAACAGCCTGCGGCGCTCCGCGTAGGAGACGGCCGCGTCCGGGTTCGGGTCGAGGAAGATGTGCCGGTGGTCGAAGGCGGCGATCAGCCGGATGTGCTCGCTGAGCAGCATGCCGTTGCCGAAGACGTCACCGGACATGTCGCCGACGCCGACGACCGAGAAGTCCTCGGTCTGGGTGTCGTGGCCCAGCTCGCGGAAGTGCCGCTTGACGGACTCCCAGGCGCCGCGGGCGGTGATGCCCATGCCCTTGTGGTCGTAACCGGCGGAGCCACCGGAGGCGAAGGCGTCACCCAGCCAGTAGCCGTACGCGACGGCGACCTCGTTGGCGATGTCGGAGAAGGTCGCGGTGCCCTTGTCCGCGGCGACGACGAGGTAGGTGTCGTCCTCGTCGTGCCGGACGACGCTCTCCGGGTGGACGACCTGGCCGCCGACGAGGTTGTCGGTGATGTCGAGCAGGCCGGAGATGAAGGTCTTGTAGCAGGCGATGCCCTCGGCCAGCCACGCGTCGCGGTCCACGGACGGGTCGGGCAGCCGCTTGCCGACGAAGCCGCCCTTGGCACCGACCGGCACGATGACGGTGTTCTTCACCATCTGCGCCTTGACCAGGCCGAGGATCTCCGTACGGAAGTCCTCACGGCGGTCGGACCAGCGCAGTCCGCCGCGGGCGACCTTGCCGAAGCGCAGGTGCACGCCTTCCACACGCGGGGAGTACACCCACACCTCGTACGCGGGGCGCGGCGCGGGCAGGTCGGGGATGGCCTGCGGGTCGAGCTTGATGGACAGGTAGTCGTGCGGCTGGCCCGCGCTGTCCTGGCCCGTCCCGTTGCCTTCGGCGCCGACGCGCTGGCCGCCGCCGGGGCTGCGCCCGGCGGCGCGCTGCCGCGCCTGGACCGCCACGCTGGTGCGCCGGCTCTTCTCGTCGTCTTCGCCGCCGACGCGCTTCCCCGCCGCCGCGAGACCCTTCGGGCTTCCACTCGCTGCCGCGAGCCCCTTCGGGCTTCCACCGCTTGCGCGCTGACTTCCCCTTTCGCTTCCACCGCTTGCGCGCTGACTTCCCCTGTCGCTTCCACCGCTGGCGCTCTGACTTCCCCTGTCGCTTCCACCGCTGGCGCTCTGGAAGTGATTCGTCCGCAGCGTCGCCTTGATGACGGTGAGGAAGGAGCGCAGGATGCGGTCCTCGTCGAGGCTCGCGACCTGGTCGAGCGCCGCGTCCAGCTCTTCGAGCAGGGCATCGGTCAGCTCGGTCCCGGCGCGCTGCCGCTCCGGTGACATCCGCGCCTCGAAGAGGTTCACCAGCAGCCGGGTGGTGTGCACGTTGTTGCGGAGGGTGTCCTCCATGTACGCCTGGCTGAAGGTCGAACCGGCCTGCCGCAGGTACTTCGCGTACGCGCGCAGCACCATCGCCTGCCGCCAGTCGAGCCCGGCGCTGAGCACCAGCTCGTTGAACTTGTCGTTCTCGGCCTGGCCGGTCCACACCGCGGCGAACGCGTTCTGGAACCGCTCGCGGGCGTCGTCGCCCTCGACCCGCTCCGGCATCCGCAGCCCGAAGTCGTAGATCCAGGCGGTGGTCCGGTCCGCGCAGCGCAGCTCGTACGGGCGCTCGTCGACGACCTCGACACCGAGCCGCTGGAGCACGGGGAGCACGGCCGACAGCGAGACCTGGCCGCCGCTGCGGTAGATCTTGAACCGGCGCTCACCGGGGGCCGCGCCCACCGGCTCGTACAGGCTCAGCGCGAACTCTCCCTCGCCGCCCGCCGCTGTCAGCCGCTCCAGGTGCTGGAGGTCGGACACGGCGCTGCGGGGGGTGTGGTCGGCCTTGTATCCCTCGGGGAAGGCGTTGCCGTAGCGGCGCAGCAGCTCGGCGGCGTGCTCCTCGCCGAGCTCGGCGCTCAGTGCCTCGGCGAAGCCGTCGGCCCAGGAGCGGGCGGCCTCCACCAGGCGGGCCTCGATGCGGTCGACGTCGGCGTCGGTGAGGTCGGGCAGCGCCGCGCCCGGCTCGACGCGGACGACGAAGTGCAACCGGGAGAGTACCGATTCGGTGTTCCACGCCGTGAAGTCGACGCTGATCCCGCCCAGCTCCTCCTTGAGGATGTCGATCAGCCTCAGCCGCACGCCGGTGGTGTAGCGGTCGCGCGGCAGGTAGACGAGGGCGGAGTAGTAGCGGCCGTACTCGTCCTGCCGCAGGAACAGCCGCAGCCTGCGGCGCTCTTGCAGGTAGAGCACGGAGGTCGCGATGGACCGCAGCTGGTCGGCGGGGGTCTGGAACAGCTCGTCGCGCGGGTAGGTCTCCAGGATCTGGAGCAGGTCGCGGCCGTCGTGGCTGTGCGGCGTGAAGCCCGCGCCGGACAGCACCTCGGCGACCTTGCGGCGGACGACGGGGACCCGGCGCACCGACTCGGTGTAGGCGGCGGACGAGAACAGGCCGAGGAAGCGGCGCTCACCGATGACATTGCCGTCGGCGTCGAACTTCTTCACGCCCACGTAGTCGAGGTAGGACGGCCGGTGCACGGTCGCGCGGCTGTTGGCCTTCGTCAGGATGAGCAGCTTGTGCTCACGGGCCTTGGCGCGGGCGTCGGTGGGCAGCCGGTTGAAGGAGGGGGAGCTGGCGCGGCCGTGGCCGGGCCGCGCGTGGTTCCCGTCGCCGTGGTGCGCCGGGTCGGAGCGGAGGATGCCGAGGCCGGTGCCGGGGATGGCGTTGAGCACGTCCTCCTCGACGCCGCCCTCGCCGGTCGCGGCCACCAGCTCGTACTCGCGGTAGCCGAGGAAGGTGAAGTGGTCGGCCGAGAGCCAGCGCAGCAGCTCTCGCGCCTCCTCCACCTCCTGCTCGGGCAGGTCGTCGGCGGTCGGCTCGTCGGGCAGCTCGTCGGCGATGCGCAGCGCCGCGTCGCGCATCTTGGTCCAGTCCTCGACGGCCTCGCGTACGTCGGAGAGCACCCGCAGCAGGTCGGTGGTCATCTGCTTGAGGTCGCCGCGGTCGGTCTCGCGGTCGATCTCCACGTGAATCCACGACTCGGTGACGGCGTCGTGCGGAAGGCCGGCGGCGGTGCCGCCCGCTCCGGTCTGCGCCTCCTGCTGGGAGCCGAGCACCTCCAGCAGCTTGCCGGTCACATCACGGCGGACCACGATCTGCGGGTGGATGACGACATGGATGCCACGCCCCTGGCGAGACAGCTCATTCGTTACAGAGTCCACCAGAAACGGCATATCGTCCGTTACGACTTCAACGACCGAATGGCTGCACGTCCAGCCGTTCTCCTCGATCGTCGGGGTGTGCACCCGGACGTTCGCGGTTCCCTGCGGGCGCGTCTGCGCGAGCCGGTAGTGCGAGAGTGCGGCGCCGAAGACATCCACCGGGTCGCGGCCATTGAGGTCCTCGGGGGCCGTGTGCAGGTAGTAGCGCTGGAGGTATGCGGTAAGAGTCTCCGGGTCGAGGCCCTGTACCGGATGGTGCGCCCCGGCAGGGCTGTGCTCAGCGACCCGGGCGGCTCGTTCGAGCAGCTCGGCCTTGGCTTCGTCCAGCTTGTTCTGCATGTCCTCTGACTCCTGTCGCGCGCCGTTGCGTGACATCGATAACGGTGGCATGACGTCGGGACGCGGGGTCGCCGGTCAGGGTCGACGGTATGCCGGAATGAGCGATAGCCGGGTGCGTCTTGACCACGTGCGGCCAACGACCCTGGCGGAGAAAGTCAGCGTCGGCCCGGGCACTGTGGTGCTCCGGGCTCCGGGGTCCCGCCTGGCGGAAGCCAGAGGAGAGGGCAGCGTCGCCCTCATGGGATATCGCGCTGATCACGCTGTAAGGCTATCGCCCTTTACGGGGTCGCCGTCATGAGCCGGATATGCACAAAACCAGGCTCAGAAGTTTGACGATGTGGACAGTGGGGAAATGGGCGCCGGAAGCTGCCCGAAGACGGCCTACCCCCTTGGCAAACCGGCATCCGCGGTGCACGGTGAACAAAACGGACAGTCCAGAGCCGGCGCGACGCGGGCTGACCCCCGCGCGACGCCTACGCGGAGGAGGACGGCATGGCGGCGAAGATCCTCATCGTCACGGGCGACGCGGCCGAGTCACTGGAGGTGCTCTACCCCTTCCAGCGACTACGCGAAGAAGGGTACGACGTCCATATCGCGGCCCCGGCCCGCAAGCAGTTGCGGTTCGTCGTGCACGACTTCGAGGACGGCTTCGACACCTACACCGAGAAGCCCGGCTACACCTGGCCGGCCGACCTGGCGTTCTCGGAAATCGACGCGGGGCAGTACGCCGCCCTGGTGATCCCGGGCGGCCGGGCCCCCGAGTACCTCCGTAACGACAGCGAGCTGCGCAAGGTCATCAAGGCGTTCTTCGACGCGGACAAGCCGGTCGCCCAGATCTGCCACGGCCCGCTGCTGACGGCCGCCGTCGGCGTGCTCAGCGGCAGGCGCGTCACCGCCTATCCGGCCCTGGAGCCCGATATGCAGAGCGCCGGGGCGTCCTACCAGGACGCGGAGGTCGTCGTCGACGGCATGCTGGTCTCCTCCCGCGCCTGGCCGGACCACTCGGGCTGGATGCGCGAGTTCCTCACGGTGCTGCGCGCCAAGGCCCCGGCGACCTGACCCGCCCCCGCCGACCCCCGTCGGCGCCCCGCGCTGGCCCCGCCGGCGCCCCGCCCGGCGACGCGCTCACCGCACCAGGCGGCCGGTGCACTCGCTCACCAGGACGTCCTCGCCCGCCTCGTTCCGCACGGTCGCCGCGAGCGTCAGCAGTCGCCCACGGGTCCCGGCGTCCCGCGCGTTCCCCGCCCCCGTCGCCTCCACCCGGACGATCCGGACCTCTGCCTCGACTGCCTCGCCCGCGTAGACGGGCCGCAGAAACACGATGGACGACGACTGGTACTGGAAGCCGCCGTCGCCCCGCAGCAACGGCGCCGTCGTCGCGGTCAGCAGCCCCTGGGCCACCTGGCGTCCCCCGAGCCCGAGCGTGTGGTGCGCGCCTCGGTCGCCCGTGAGGTCGGCGCAGCGGGCGATGTCGTCGCTGGTGATGGTGTGCGTACGCCGCAGTACGGCACCCGGCGTGAGGGACTTCAGCAGGGCCGGTGACAGCACGGGGTCGGCCGGTCGCACCACGGGCCGGGCGCCGCTCACGCCCTCCACGCCACTGGGCGCGCCGGCGGCGCCCACGCCATCACCGCTGCCGCTGCTGCGACTGCTGCCGTCACTGCTGCCACTGCCGTCGCCGCCGTCGCCGCCGGGCAGGATGATGCCCTTGCTGTCGCCCTTGAGGATCAACTCGTCCCCCGCGCGCACCCGCGCCTCGAAGGCGATCCGGTGAAAGCCCTCGTCCTCTTCGAGCCGTATGACCTCCAGCTCGGCGGTCAGCCGCTCCGTGCGGGCCACCGGCCTGGCATGCGTCCACACCATCTTGCGGGCGAGGTAGTTCAAGTCGCCGCCCAGCTTGGTGAGCGGCGCTATGACAAGCAGGTCGGGCAGCACACCGGCGTCGGCGGACGGCGTCCGGCCCGATATCGCGTCGAAGGCGCGAACCTCCTCCGGCGTGTACTGCCGGGACCAGGTCAGGACCGACCCCGTGGACACCTCGCCATGTGCCGAAACCAGCCCGCCCATCGTTTCCCCCAAGGGTCCCGCATGCCACTTCCGCCACTTCCGTGTTACCGGACAGTAGGGCGACTTCGTTGCCCGGTCAACCAGTCAGGGCCTCGGCCAGCTCGACCGCCTCGGCGAGGGTGTCGGCGATCGGCACACCCGCCGCCGCCAGACTGGCATGGCTGTGCGAGCCCCCGGAGTAGAGCACGGCGTGCGCTCCGGCGTGCTGGGCCGCCAGAGCATCGTCCACGGCATCACCGATCACCACGGTCTGCCGCGCCTGGACCCCCTCAAGCTCCGCGAGATGCCGGACCATGTGCTCCGCCTTGCCACCCCCGGAGGGGCCTGTCCGGCCCTGCACCCGCACGAAGCGCGGCTCTATGCCGAAGCCGCGCACCAAGGGCACCAGGTCCTCATGCCCGAACAACGACAGGATCGACTGCGTCCGGCCGGCCGCCTGCCAGCGCTCAAGCAGCAGCTCGGCACCAGCGGCCAGCTCGCAGGCGGCGTGCCTGCTGGCGTACTGGCGCTGGAACACCACGTCCATGTGGTCCCACTCGTCCTGCGTCGGGAGGCGGCCCATCAGGCGCTCGTAGAACTTCGGGACCGGCACGCAGTACAACTCGCGGTAACGGTCGAGGGTGATGGCCTCAAGGCCGATCTCGGCGAAAGCGGCGTTCGTGGCCGCGATCACGGCGTCGATATCGTGAAAGAGCGTGCCGTTCCAGTCCCAGACGATGTGCGTCGCGTGCTTCCCCATACCCGAGACGGTACCCACCGGCTACGACAACCGTGCTGGGACACCACGGCCACCGCAGCCGCACCGTCGCGCCGAGCCCCGCCGGACGCTGGACTTCCGGCGGCCGACGGCCCCAGCGACGCGCACGCCCGGCGGCCCTCGGAGACCTGGTCCAAGGCCCCCGAAGTCCGAGGAACGGCCTCCGAACCCGGGACCCGGGAACGCCCTTGGAACGCGGGAACGCCCGCGGAACGCTGGAACGCCCTGCGGACCGGGAGCGCCCCGCCGGTCCCGGGTCAGCCGATCAGGTTGGCGATCTCCTGCGTCGCGTACCAGAGCAGTTCGTGGTCCTCGGCACCGTCCACCGTGAACTGGGCGTCGTCGTCACCCAGGTCCGCCGCCCCCAACGCGGCGGCAGCGGCGGCGACGTCCGCCTCGGCGTCGCGGGAGTCCACGTGGACGGCGGCGGCCTTGGCCAGCGGCACGGCGGTCGCGATCCGCACCTCGCCCAGCGCCGACGGGTCCAGCCCGCGATCCGGGTCGGCGACGGCCTGGCCGTCCGCCACATCCACGGCGACGACCACCCGGCGGCGCGGAGCCGCGGGATCGGCGGCGATCCGGCGCAGCGACGCCGCCGCGGCCCGGTTGAGCGCCGCGTACTCCAGTTCCTCGATGTCGTCGGACACGTACCACTCGCGCAGCGCGGGAGTCACGGCGTAGGCGTCCACAGGGGCCGGGCCCAACTCGCCCGCCTTGTGCGCCTCCGCGAGGCCGGGGAGGGTCAGGGGGACGTAGACGCGCATGGTTGCCGCTTTCGTGAAGGCTCCGAATACGCGGCAAGCATACGGGCGCTCGTCCCCCTTCGGGGTAGCGGTGGTGCGGCACCACGTGCCGCACCACCGCTCTTCCGCCACCGCCGCCAGGTGCGGCGTCACGCCGTTCGTCACCCGGATAGGTGATGTTGCCCGGCCGCTCCCCAGGCCGGTGCACGCCCTTGCCGGGGCGCTGAACAGGCCGGTAGAAGACTCACCACGAAAGCTACTGCCCGGTATCCCAGCCGGGCGTGGAGACGGCGGGGGCGATCAGCACATGACCAGGCTCCATACGGCGACGAGCGGACACAGGGTGCCACGGCAAGCCGGCCCGCCCAGGCGGCGCGACCAGCGGCGGCCCGGCGCCGACCCGAACCCGGCCGCGCGGCGGCACGCCCGCGAGCGGCTGCCGCGCTACTGGTTCGCCAACCGGCTGCTGCTCACCCTCAGCGGCCAGCGGCCCGTGCACTGGATGCTCGGCCACACCCAGGGCCCCGCGTACGACCAGCTGACCCAGCTCGCCCCGCACCCGACGCTGTGCCCCACCAGCGCCCGCGTCCCGACCGGTGCGAGCGCGGCCGCCCGCATCAGCGGAATCGGCGCGGGCGCCGCGCACAGAGGAAGCGCCGGCAGCGGGAGCGGGCCCGGCAGGGCCCGGCTTCCTGTCGTACGCCACTGCGATGAGTTCAGGCCGGAGCCGTGGATCATCGAGGCGTTCGCGCGCATCGCGACCGGCGACCGGCTGCGGGCGCTGGCCTTCCGGCTCGAACTCGGCGCGGACCAGCGCTGGCGCTGCGCCGCTGTCGAGCTGGGACCGGGGACACCCGCATAGCCGCCCGTACGCGACGCACCCCGCTCCCGTCCCCCGTACGCGATGCCGTGCGCGCCGCTCACACGGCGGCCAGGCCCCGGAGGCCGGGGGCTGGGCCGGGGCCACGCACAACGGCCGGGGCCCGGCACCGCTGTGGGTGCCGGGCCCCGGCCGTCGGCTCGTCGGCGACCCCTGATGATCAGGGGACAGCCGGAGCGGGTCTACTTCTTGCGGCGACGGCCGCCCTTGCTCGCCTTGCGGCGCTCGGCGCGGGTCGTGCCGCCTGTCGCGGCAGTGGCGGTGGCGGCCCCATCGGTCCCGTCGTCGTTGGCGAAGTCACCTTCGATGACGCCGCCTTCACCGTCCACCGTGGGCGCGGAGAAGTGCAGCCGGTCCGGGCGCTGCGGGGCGTCGAGGCCCTTGGCGTGGATCTCGGGCCGGGCGCCCGCGGGAACGGCTTCCCGCTCGCCCTTGTCCAGCGAGGGCCTGGCCTCGTCCGCCACCGGGACCTCCTCGACCTGCTCCTCAACCTGGACCTCCAGGTTGAACAGGTAGCCGACGGACTCCTCCTTGATGCCGTCCATCATCGCGGTGAACATGTCGTAGCCCTCGCGCTGGTACTCCACGAGCGGGTCCTTCTGGGCCATCGCCCGCAGGCCGATGCCCTCCTGGAGGTAGTCCATCTCGTACAGGTGCTCACGCCACTTGCGGTCCAGGACGGACAGCACCACGCGGCGCTCCAGCTCCCGCATGATGTCCGAGCCGAGCTGCTTCTCGCGCGCCTCGTACTGCTCGTGGATGTCGTCCCTGACGGACTCGGCGATGAACTCAGCGGTGATCCCCGCCCGGTCGCCCGTCGCCTCCTCAAGCTCCTCGATGGTGACCTTCACCGGGTAGAGCTGCTTGAAGGCGCTCCACAGCCGGTCCAGGTCCCAGTCCTCGGCGAAGCCCTCGACGGTCTCGGCCTGGACGTAGGCGTCGATCGTGTCGTCCATGAAGTGCCGCACCTGCTCGTGCAGGTCCTCGCCCTCCAGGACGCGGCGGCGCTCACCGTAGATGACCTCGCGCTGCCGGTTCAGGACCTCGTCGTACTTCAGGACGTTCTTACGCGTCTCGAAGTTCTGCTGCTCGACCTGCGACTGGGCGGAGGCGATGGCGCGGGTGACCATCTTGTTCTCGATCGGCACGTCGTCGGGCACGTTGGCCATGGCCATCACGCGCTCGACCATCTGCGCCTTGAAGAGCCGCATCAGGTCGTCGCCGAGCGACAGGTAGAAGCGGGACTCGCCCGGGTCGCCCTGACGGCCGGAACGGCCTCGGAGCTGGTTGTCGATGCGTCGCGACTCGTGGCGCTCGGTGCCCAGAACGTAGAGCCCGCCGAGATCGGTGACCTCGTCGTGCTCCGCCTTCACCGCGGCCTTCGCACGCTCCAGCGCGGCGGGCAGCGCGGCGGCCCACTCCTCGACGTGCTCGACGGGGTCGAGACCCTTCTGGCGCAGCTCCGCCTCGGCGAGGTCCTCCGGGTTGCCACCGAGCTGGATGTCGGTGCCACGGCCGGCCATGTTCGTCGCGACGGTCACGGAACCCTTGCGCCCGGCCTGGGCGACGATCGTCGCCTCCCGGTCGTGCTGCTTGGCGTTCAGCACCTCGTGCGGCACGCCGCGCTTGCTCAGCTGCTGCGACAGGTACTCGGACTTCTCAACCGAGGTGGTGCCGACGAGGACCGGCTGGCCCTTCTTGTGCTTCTCGGCGATGTCCTCGACGACCGCGTCGAACTTCGCGGGCTCGGTGCGGTAGATCAGGTCGGCCTGGTCCACCCGGATCATCGGGCGGTTCGTCGGGATCGGGACGACGCCGAGCTTGTAGATCTGGTGGAACTCGGCGGCCTCGGTCATCGCCGTACCGGTCATTCCGGAGAGCGTGCCGTAGAGGCGGAAGAAGTTCTGCAGGGTGATCGTGGCGAGCGTCTGGTTCTCGTCCTTGATGTCCACCCCTTCCTTCGCCTCGATCGCCTGGTGCATGCCCTCGTTGTAGCGGCGGCCGGCGAGGATACGGCCGGTGTGCTCGTCAACGATCATGACCTCGCCGTCAATGACGACGTAGTCCTTGTCCTTCTTGAACAGTTCCTTCGCCTTGATGGCGTTGTTCAGATAACCGACGAGCGGCGTGTTGACCGACTCGTAGAGGTTGTCGATGCCCAGCCAGTTCTCGACCTTGGTGACACCGGACTCATGGATGGCGACGGTCCGCTTCTTCTCGTCGACCTCGTAGTCGCCGGTCTCCTGCTGCGGATTGCCGTCCTCGTCCCGCTTGGCCAGGTTGGCCGCCTCGCCCCTGGTCAGCCGGGTCACCAGCTTGGCGAAGTCGCCGTACCACTTGGTCGCCTGGTCGGCCGGGCCGGAGATGATCAGCGGCGTGCGCGCCTCATCGACGAGGATCGAGTCGACCTCGTCGACGATCGCGAAGTTGTGCCCGCGCTGTACCAGCTCGTCCTTCGACCACGCCATGTTGTCGCGCAGGTAGTCGAAACCGAACTCGTTGTTCGTGCCGTAAGTGATGTCACAGGCGTACTGCTCGCGACGCTGCGCGGGCGTCATGTTCGCGATGATGCAGCCGACCCGGAGGCCGAGGAACTTGTGCACCCGGCCCATCATCTCGGAGTCGCGCTCGGCCAGGTAATCGTTCACCGTGATCAGGTGGACGCCCTTGCCGGACAGTGCGTTGAGGTAAGCGGGCAGCGTGCCGACCAGGGTCTTTCCCTCACCGGTCTTCATCTCGGCGACGTAACCGAGGTGCAGCGCCGCACCGCCCATGATCTGTACGTCGTAATGACGCTGACCGAGGACACGCCTGGCCGCTTCACGGACCGTCGCGAACGCCTCGGCCATGAGGTCGTCCAGCGTCTCGCCGTCGGCGTACCGCTCCTTGTACTCGTCCGTGAGGGCGCGCAGCTCGGCGTCGGAGAGGCTTTGGATCTCCTCTTCGATGGAATTGACCTGGTCCGCGATGCGGTGCAGCTTGCGCAGGATCTTGCCTTCGCCTGCACGCATGAGCTTGTTGAGGACGGACACGTAGGCTGGCTCCTTGCCGGTCGGGCCTGGCACGGTTGGGTGCGCTAGCGCGGCATTATCAAGGGCCGCAGGGCCCGCCGCAGCGGCCATCGTAAGTCAGGACCCGGCCACCCTGGGAGGTCCGTCAGTACGAAGGCCCGCTGTCACCCTCTGTGTCAACGCCCGAGACGCCCCGAAGGTGCCCCAGAAGGCACCCGAAAGACGCTCCGGCTCCGCGTGTGAAGCCGTTGACGCCGTGCGTTCCGCCGCCCTGGACCGTACACCGGACAGATGGTGTCACCACAGAAAACCCTGGCCTCAAACGGAACGACCGCTCACACTCGGGCCATGGAGCCCGTCACTCTCACCACTCCGCGTCTCGTGCTGCGACCGTTCGAGCTGTCGGACGCCGACGCCGTGCTCGCCGCCTGCCAGGACCCGGACATTCCGCGCTGGACGAACGTCCCCTACCCGTACACACGTGATCACGCACTGGGTTTCGTCGGGCAGATCTGCCCGGACGGCTGGCGGGACGACACGACGTACAACTTCGCCGTGGTCACCCGCGACGAGGGCGTGCTCGTGGGAGCCATGGCCCTGGTACGCCTCGAATACCTGCGCGCCCCGGAGCGGCAGGCCGAACTCGGTTACTGGACGGCGAAGGAACAACGCGGCCACGGCTACACGGCCGAAGCCGCCCGGCGCGTCACCGGCTGGGGGTTCGGGGAGCTGGGCGTGGAGCGCATGGAGTGGTACGCCGAGGTCGGCAACGAGGGCTCCCGGGCCGTCGCCCGCTCCGTCGGCTTCCACATGGAGGGGACGCTGCGCGCCCGCATCCCGTACCAGGGCACGCGACGCGACGCCTGGATCGGCTCGCTGCTCCCCACCGACCTCGGCCTGGCCACGCCCACGCCGTACGTCCCGGCCGCGATCACCTCCTGACGCCACGCACCGCCGGGGCCGCCGCGCACCACCAGCACCACCGGCACCACGAGCAGCACTAGGAGCGCGATCAGCGTGGCCGCAGCTCGGACGGGAGCGCGCCGGACGTGCCGGACGTGCCGGACGTGCCGGACGTGCCGGGCATCGGTACAGCCGTGCCGAAGGGACCGGGCCCCGGCCCGGGAGCCGGACCCGAGACACCCCGCGCTGCTCCGAGGGTCGCGGAGGTCCTGCGGATCGCTGAGGCCGGGAGATCGCTGAGGCCCGAAGGTCGCGGAGGCCCGGAGGTCCAGCACCAAGGCTGAATGTCAGTGCCGCCGTTTACTGTGTCCCGCATGACAACTGCCATGTCAGCGCCCCGTGTCGGGCCCGGGGTCACCTTGTCCGCCGACGAGGCCCGGCGCATCGCGCTGCGCGCCCAAGGGCTGCTGGGCGCGCCGGACAGGCGAGCGGGGGTGCGTGGAGTGCTGCGGTCGCTCGGCGCGGTGCAGCTGGACACGATCTCGGTGCTGGCCCGCTCGCACGAGCTCGTGCCGTACGCCCGTCTCGGCGCGGTGGGCCGCCCGGCCGTCGAGGCGGCGTACTGGACGGAGACGCACAGCTTCGAGTACTGGTCGCATGCGGCGTGCATCCTCCCGGTCGAGGAGTGGCCGCACTTCGCGTTCCGGCGCCGGGCCTACCGCGCCCGCCCGCAGTGGCACCACGAGCTGACTGACGGCGCGTACGACCGCGTCATCAAGCAGCTGCGCGACGAGGGGCCGATGACCGCGACGGAGCTGGGCGGCGCGAAGAACGGGGGGCCGTGGTGGGACTGGTCGGAGGCGAAGATCGCCGTCGAGCGAGCCCTGATGTACGGCGAGGTGGTCTGCACCGAGCGGCGCAGCTGGAAGCGGGTCTACGACCTCGCGGAGCGCGCCATCCCCGATGCTCTGCTGCATGACGACCTGGCGGAAGCGGAGTGCCTGCGCCGCCTCGTCGCGCAGGCGGGCACGGCGATGGGCGTGGCCACCCGGGCCGACCTCGCCGACTACCACCGGCTCAGGAAAGACCAGGTGGACGCCGTGATAGCGGACACCGGCCTGACGCCTGTCGAGGTCGAGGGCTGGGACAAGCCCGCGTGGGCGGACCCCCAGGCGCTGGCGGCGGAGTCCTCAGCCAACCGGGAGCGGCACCGCACGACGCTGCTTTCCCCGTTCGACTCCCTCATCTGGGACCGGCCGCGCACCGAGCGGATCTTCGGCTTCACCCACCGGCTTGAGGCGTACGTGCCCAAGCCCCGGCGGATACACGGCTATTTCGCGATGCCGCTGCTGGCGGGCGGCCGACTCGTCGGCCGCGTGGACCCGGCCCGCGAGGGGACGACGCTCGTCGCACGGCAGCTGTCGCTGCTGAGCCCCAAGGCCGTCGCCCCAATGGCGCGGGCGCTGCGCGAGGCCGCCGGGTGGGTGGGCTGCGACACGGTCCGGGTCGAACGCGTCGATCCTCCGGAGCTCGCCGCCGACCTCGCAGCGGCCCTGGCCTGAGGAGCACCCTCCGGGGCGCCGCCGAAGCCGAACAGGGGCCGCCGCAGCCGCACGGGCGCGGCCGAAGGTGCCAGGGCGGCGGAAGCGGGTCCCCCGGGCCTGGGCCCGCGCTCACCTGATTTCGAGGATCTTCTCCCGCATCGCGTACACCACTGCTTCCATCCGCGAGTGGAGCTGGAGCTTCTCCAGGATGTTGCGGACGTGGTTCTTCACGGTGTTCTCACTGATGAACAGCTCTTTGGCGATGTCCCGGTTGTTCATGCCGGTGGCGACGAGCTTGAGCACTTCCAGCTCGCGATCGGTGAGCCGGGGCGCGGGCACCAGCCGCCGCTCGTCGGTGCGCTGAATCATCGACTTGAACTCGGTCAGCAGCTTCGACGCCATCGACGGGCTGATCTGGGACTGCCCATCGGCGACGGCCCTGATCGCGGTCGCCACCTCGTCGGTGGAGATCTCCTTCAGCAGATAGCCGGTCGCCCCAGCCTTGATCGCGTCGTAGAGATCCGCCTCTTCGTCGCTGATCGTCAACATGATGATCTTGGCACTGGGGGCCACCTCCTTGATGGAGGTGCACGCCTCGATCCCACCGCGCTTGGGCATTCTCACGTCCATCAGCACGATGTCAGGCAGCAGATCCGCCGCCTTGTCCACGGCCTCCGCACCATCTCCGGCCTCACCGACGACCTGGATGTCCTCCTCCTGTGCGAGGACGATCTCCAGCCCCCGACGGAACAGGGCGTGATCGTCCACCACGAGGACCCGGATCGGCTCCTTGCGTGACTCTCCCCTGTCCCTACCAACACCGACACCGTCGACACCGTCGGGCACGGGCCCGAAGCTGTCCGCCATCGTTCCTCCCCCATGAAGGCCATGGCCTCTTGCGGTTGCACCTAGCTCCGCGTGCCAACCAGTCCCCACCGAGCGCCGATTGACCGCTCAGCCATGATTCCATGCCCGAGCGGTGCGTCGGTGCTCCCACTAGCTGCACGGTAGTGCCCCGGAGGGCGCGCGCGGCCCTCGCGGGGCACTACCTACGGCGTCGTACGAGACACGGCCCTTACCGCGCCTCTCCCATCACTTCTGGTCTGTTCTGGTCACTTCTGGGGCCCGGTACCGCGTCGGCTGCGGTCAGCAGCTCCGGGTCAGCCGCCGAGCGCACCCCCGGCACCGCCGGGCTCCTCGCCGACGAATGCCTCGGTCTTGAGGTGGATGACGCCGTAGTCGTAGCCGTGCCGCCGGTAGACGACACTCGGGTGGTTGGTCTCGCTGTCGACGAACAGGTAGAAGTCGTGACCGACCAACTCCATCTCGTAGAGAGCCTGGTCGAGCGTCATGGGCGCTGCGGCGTGCGTCTTCTCGCGAACCACCAGCGGGCCTTCACCGCGCACTTCGAGAGGACCCATACGCGTGGTGGGCACGCTGTCCTCCGGCTTGACGTCGGTCGTGCGCGCCGTGCCGTTGATCGGCGCCGCGTCCGGCACGGCTCCGGCGACATCACTCGCCGGAATGCGGCCGTTGCCACGGCGTGTGTGGCGCTTGTCGTGCTGCTTGCGCAGTCGTGCTTCGAGCTTGCCCGTAGCCAGGTCAAGCGCCGCATACGGGTCGGCGGCGGCGGCCTCGGCCCGGATCACCGGCCCCCGGGAGCGGAGTGTGATCTCCACCCGATCGGAACGGTCGGCCTGACGCGGGTTGTGTTCCTTGGACACCTCGACGTCGAGGCTGATGACCTTGCCGTCGAGCTTCTGGATCTTCTCCAGCTTCAGCTTCTCGGCCACGTGCTTGCGGAACCGCTCGGGCACCTCTGTCTTGCGGCCCTTCACGACGATGTCCACGCAGAACTCCGTTCCCGGATCGCTCCGTTGCAAATCCGAAGCGCATCCGTTTCGCACTGGGTTCCGGAGATCTCCAGAACCCCCGACTCGGCGGCTTTCACCTCCTCCTCCCCCGCCATCGGGGCTTTGCACCCCGTTGGCTTCACGTTTCCAGAACTCGGAAAAGCAGGAAGCGCACCAAGCGGATAAATGAGTCATAGCGCATGCCATTCCTCACAACCGAACATAGCTCGCTTGGCCTGAACTCGGCACCCCCTACCGGTACGTACCTCCGTTCAGGCGCTTTTCCATCGTTACTACCTGCAACGACGCGACCTCCCTCTCAGTTCCGGTTCACGGCATAGGCGCTAGACGACGCAGCGACCACAGCGGCCCCGACAACACACTCCCTGACCTGACACCCGCCTGGCCCTGCACCCCCGCCTCGATGGCGCGTTCGTCGATCACTGCCTTGGGCGCCCGCTGTTCGATGGTCGCGACGCACCCCGCCACCGCCGCCAGTCGCCGCTCGCACCGCTCGTGCCGCCTCCGCCAGCGACGCGCCCGTGGTCATGAGGTCGTCCACCAGCACCACGGAGCCGCGCGCCAGCAGCCGCCCGCCACCACCCGCGACCCGCAACGCCCCCGCGAGGTTCGCCAGCCGGTCAGCCGCCCCGAGACCCGCCTGATCGGACACCACACGCCGCTGCCGCAACACCGGCGCCACCCGCGCGGAGATGCCCTCACCACGGAGAGCCCGCGCCGCCGCGAGCGCGATGCGGCGCGTCGGATCATGCCCTCGTGCGGCCACGACCCGCCGCGCCGAGGGCACCGGCACAAGCAGCAGCGGCCCACCGCCACACCGCGCCACACCTGGCTCAATCCCGGCCCCCACCATCTCCCGCGCGCCTGTCCGCCCCACTCCCGCACCAGCGCCACCCTCCGCACCCGAAAGCTCCCGCGCCTCGCCGCCTACGCCCCCACGTGCCCACACACCCCGTCGTGGCACCTCAACCACCCCACCACCGCTCTCCGTGCCTCCGCGCCCACCCACACCGCCGACGCCAGGCGCTGCCGCCACCGCTGCCCCCCGCCGCAGCACACCGCCCCGCCCTTCCACCAGCGACCGCACCGCATGGGCCAACGCCGCTCCCAACGGCTCAGCGAGGCGGAGCGACCCGCGCTCCTTGTGGGACAGCAGCACCGCTCTCGGCTCGCCCGCGTACGCCGACGCCGCATACACAGCGGGCAACCCCACCGGCGCCGGGCTCGGTCGTACGCGACGCACCCCAGCGCCGAGCAGCGCCGCGTGGCACCTGGCACACAGCACCGTCCGGGGTGAACCGCACCCCGCACAGTCGACCGGCAACACCAGGCCGACGACCTCCCGCCACCATCCCCTCATGCCTCCACTGTCCCGCCACGCATCCGAGCCCGCCACCCCTGTGGATAACGCTCGGCCATTGCCTCCAACGGAGCCTCGCGCCCGTAGAGTCCGCAGGTCAGCGTGGAGAGGGGCAATCCAAAAGCCCCGCGCGCTCCGCCGCGCAGCGATGGCCGCACAGCGGCCATCAGCAAGAGAAAGCCGGAGCAAGCGAGCAACCGAGAGCAAGCCGCGAAGGCCCCACCCCGGCTGTAGAGGCCACGCTGAGACCCGGCGGCGAGGCCGTAGGACCCGGAAGGTGCAGAAGGTGCCGCTGAGCGCTCAGGGGGCTCCAGGGCCTACTAGGGGCCTATGCGCGCCCATGGGGCTGCGGAGTCGGCTCCGCCAACCGCCAGAGCCCGACCACGCCACACCCGGCCAGCCCAGCTCCCGATTCCCAGCTCCCAGCCCACCAGACCGGCCCCGGCCCCAGGTCAGCCAGGCCGAAGACCGGCTCCCCAGCCCGCCCCGTCCCAGCTACCCGGGATAGACCGGCGCCGTGCCCTCCTTGACCACCGTCTTCCAGTTGGCGTCCGGCGGCAGCCTGACAATCCCGTCCGTGGCCTCGGCGACCAACGGCCGGTTCTCGTTCTCCGAGGCGGCCAGCTGCTTGACCTTGCCCGGGCCAGGCAGCGTCGGGCTGTTACCGGGCGAACCGTCCGTCTCCATGTACCGCAGCTCCTGCACACCGCCCGACTCGGTCCCCGCCACCACCAGACGGCTGCCACCGGCCCACGCGACGGCGTCAACGTCCGCCAACTGCGGAGCGAGGGAACGCAACCCCTGCACCGACAGTTCCGGTCGCCCCGACTTCCCCATCCGCTCAAGCCGTCCGAGCCACAGGGTCGTATGCCCGTCCCGCTCGATCAGCATCACGATCCGTGTGCTGTCCGCGGCCACCCGCAAGGCGGTGATCCGCCCGCCGTCCAGCCCGGGAATCTGAACCTCTTCCGGCTCGCCGTTACCACCAGGCACCCGCAACAACCGAGGCTTCTTAAGACTCCGGTCGGCCACCCACAAGTCGCCCAGCCCGTCCCAGCTGGGCGCGGTGAGGCCGCCCTTCTCGCCCCCCGTAGCACTGCGCAGCTTCGCTTCGCCACGCTCCACACCGGGCTTCAGGTCCGCCACGTACAGCTCACGCCCATCACGCGACACTCCCGCCCCAGTCCGCTCATCCCGTGCCACGGCTACGGAGCCGAGCTGGGCCCCCGCTTCGCCGAACGGGCCGGGGACGCCCTCCGGCTGATCGCCGGTGTCGTCGAGCTGGACCATCCGGTGGTCGGCGTCGATGAAGTACTGGTTGTCAGCGTCACCGTTGATGCGGTCCGGCGCATACCCCTCAGCCTGCTCCCTGTTCAGACCGCACAGCTCAGAGCCACTGGACCGGTCCAGTGTCACGCTGCTGATCTTCGAAGGTGCCAGGTCCTGCACGGTGAACAGCACCTGGGCCGCCATCTCGTGGCAGCGCAGCTGATCGACGCCGGAAGCGGCATTGGTCAGCCGGATGCGCAGCCCGTTGGAGTCATCGAGCGACAGATGCTCGCCGTCCAGCTGCGTACCGCTGGGGAACGACGTGCGGACCACCGGGTCGATCCAGCTTGTCGGACCGGCGAGCAGGGCCTTGACCGTCGCGGTGACGGCGTCTATCCGCCGACGCAGATACACCGGGTCGGCGACCAGGACGTCCTTGCCCACCGCCGACTTCTGGCCGTCCGGGCCCAGCTCGGCGAAGAAGTACTTGTTCACGGAGCGGTAGATGCGCTGGAAGTCGGACTGCCCGAGCACCAGTCCCGCGGGGAGGAAGTCGATCCGCCACTCCGACCCGGACTTCGCCACGTGCAGCCGCCGTTCGTACGGCTTCTCGTCAGGTGCGTACGCGTGATTGGCGTCCACCGTGGCGAGCTGTCTGCCGGACAGCACGATGTCATAGCCGTTGTCGCCCCGGTCGGCGCCGCTCTCCACCCGCACCTTGGGCGCATCGGAGAGCACCGTGGTCTCGGCGAACGGATTCCACTCATCGCTCGCGGTCTTCGTGAGGTACTGGCGCGCCGTGTCGAAGTTGGCCTCATCGCTCGTGGTCGCCTCCAGGAAGCCGAGCACGAGCTCCGTCGGCTGCTCCCCGGTGACCGGGCGCACTCCGTACACCCGGACCTGCGAATCCACGTCAGCGCGCGGCGACGACCCGACCTGGCGTACGTCGCCGCTGTCCGGCATCGACGCGCATCCGGACAGCAGCAGCGCGCCGCAGGTCAGCAGGGCGGACAGCCCCAGGGTCAGCGGTCGGCGGCGGAGGCTGTCATGGTCAGCGCCCACGGGCACGGCCCTCTCGATCGGTCTCGGTCACGCCGGACTCCTCGCTCCGGTCGGCATTCTCCACGCCCTCATCAACCCGCTCCCCACCACCACCCGCACCATTGCGCTCCCCACTCACACCCAGCTCGGCGCCCTCGTCCGCCTCCGCACTGACCTGCACATCGGCAGCCTCATCCGCGTCGTGGCCATCACTCGCATCGCGACCAGCGTCACCAGCGCCATCCTGAACGCCCTCACCACCACGACCGACGCCGCCGTACCGGCCTCCGCCGCCCTCGGGCGTATCGGCGCGTTGCACGACGCGGGCGCCGCTGCCCGGCAGCGCCGTGGGATCGACGGTGGGCGGGTGCTCGCGCCGTGCCGGGGCGACCACCGATGCGATACGTGCCGACGTCCGACTGGCACTGGCACCGCCCACACCACCCGCGTCTTCCCCGCCGCCCGAACCGCCTGCGCCGCGTACCTCCCCCGTGATCCGGCTGGCCCCAGCACCACCAGCCGCACCAGCCCCCGTCACACCAACGCTCGAACTCGACGATGAGCCAGAACCAGAACCCGAACCGGAACCGCCAGCCGCACCGGCCCGCGCCGCCTTCGCCTTGCGCTGCGCCCGCTTGCGCCGCGAGTCCTCGGGCTCCAGCGGTATCGGCGAGCCACGCAGCGCGTCGCCCGACGTACTCGGCAGGGTCAACCGGAACTGGGAGCCGCCACCGGGCTCTCCCCACGCCTGAAGCCAGCCTCCGTGCAGCCGGGCGTCCTCCTCGGCGATGGACAGGCCGAGGCCGGTGCCACCGGTGGTGCGGGCCCGCGCCGGGTCCGCCCGCCAGAAGCGGTTGAACACACGCGTCGCCTCGCCTGGTTTCAGGCCGACACCGTAGTCACGGACCGCGACGGCGACCGCGCCCCTCTTCGCGGCGAGCCGCACCACCACGTCGTGGCCCTCGCCGTGCTCGACCGCGTTGACGACGAGGTTCCGCAGCACCCGCTCGACCCGCCTGGCGTCAGCCTCGGCGATCACTGGCCGCGAGGCGCCGCGAATGATGATCCGGGTCCCCTTGCGCTCCGCCAGCGGCTCGGCGCCTTCGACCACCCGGTTGACCACGTCACGCAGGTCGATCGGTTCCGCTTCCAGCGCGGCCGCGCCCGCGTCGAACCGGCTGATCTCCAGCAGGTCGGCGAGCAGCGACTCGAAGCGGTCCAGCTGACCTGCGAGCAGCTCCGCCGAGCGAGCCGTCGCCGGGTCGAAGTCGTCCCGCGCCTCATAGATCAGGTCGGCCGCCATCCGCACGGTCGTGAGCGGAGTACGCAGCTCATGCGACACATCCGAGACGAACCGGCGCTGCATCCTCGACAGGTCCTCCATCTGCTGGATTTTGACCTGGAGGTTGTGCGCCATCTTGTTGAACGCCTCCCCGAGGCGTGCGATGTCGTCTTCCCCGGTGACCTTCATCCGCTCCTGGAGCCGCCCAGCGGCGAGCCGCTCGGAAATCCCCGCGGCCATCCGTACGGGCGTGACGACCTGCCGCACCACCAGCCAGGCGATGGCGCCGAGCAGCACCACGACGAACACCCCAGCCGTCGCGAGCGTGCCCTTGACCAGGCTCAGCGTCTTCTCTTCCTGCGTGTACGGGAAGAGGTAGTAGAGCTGGTACGCGTCGCCGTTGATGTCGTTGAGCCGCTTGCCGATCACCAGCGCGGGCTCCTCCTCGGAGGACCCGTTGTGCACGATGCTCGTGTACTGCTCGTACGGGCCCGTGCCCTGGTCCACACGCTGGCGCAGGTCGCTGGCGACGCTCTCCTCAGGGCGGATGTCGCCCGAGGCACGCGGCCCACGCGTGCTGACGAACGGCTCACCGTCGGCGTCCGAGCTCAGTGCCACCACCGAGTACACGCCCTGGCCGCCGCTCGCGAGCTGCTGCACCAGGGCGGTCAGCCAGGCACCGGCGTCGCGGTTTCCGCGGGCGCTTCCCGCCCCGTCATCGGCGCGGGAGTCACTACCGGCCTCGGCCATGTCGTCGGCCACGTTGAACCCGCCGACCGCCTGGCTCTGCGCAGCGTGCCGCTTGGCGTCGAGCAGACCGTTGCGGACCTGCCCGATGACGACGACCCCAAGGAGAAGCACCACGCCGAGGGACATCAGCAGAGTGCTCGCGACGACCCGCAGCTGAATGTTGCGGCGCCACAGCCGTGCGGCGGGCAGCAGCGGACGCCGGACCCAGCGCACGAACAGCCGGAGCACCGGGTGCACCGGCGCGCCCGACGCACCATCGGGCAGCAGGTGGCCGCCCCGCCAGATACGCCCGAACAGCGATATGTCGCCGCCGGCATCCACGGGCCGCCCCGCGCCACGGCTCTCCGTTGAACTCCCCGCAGGGGAGTCCCCCAGCCCCGTGGCCTCCGGAGCAGCACCGTTCTCAGACATGTCAGCCAGGCCCGGCCTTGTAACCCACCCCGCGTACGGTCACGACGATCTCCGGCCGCTCGGGGTCCTTCTCCACCTTCGACCGCAGCCGCTGGACGTGCACATTCACCAGCCGCGTGTCCGCGGCGTGCCGGTAGCCCCAAACCTGCTCCAGCAGCACCTCACGGGTGAACACCTGCCACGGCTTACGGGCGAGCGCGACCAGCAAGTCGAACTCCAGCGGCGTCAGAGCGATGGACTGCCCCTCGCGCTTCACCGAGTGCCCAGCCACGTCGATGATCAGATCCCCGATGGTCAACTGCTCGGGCACCGGGTCCTCGGAACGCCGCAATCGCGCCCTTATCCGCGCGACCAACTCCTTTGGCTTGAACGGCTTGACGATGTAATCGTCCGCTCCGGACTCAAGACCGACCACCACGTCTACGGTGTCGCTCTTGGCCGTCAGCATCACGATCGGCACCCCGGACTCAGCCCGGATCAGTCGGCATACTTCGATGCCATCCCGTCCGGGCAGCATCAAATCGAGCAGCACCAGATCTGGCTTGGTCTCGCGAAAAGCAGCGAGTGCCTTGTCCCCATCGGAAACGAACGACGGTTCAAAGCCTTCGCCGCGCAGCACGATGCCAAGCATCTCTGCCAGTGCGGTGTCGTCGTCGACGACAAGGACGCGTCCCTTCATGTCGACATCATCCCATTACCCGATCGTGACCTCGTGCACAGCTCAGCGAGACCCGCTGCCGTTATGGGCGAAACCGCGCCGCCCTCCGTGACAATAGCCGTCACAAGGTCGGGTGGGGTGACGTCGAAGGCCGGGTTGTAGGCCTGTGCGCCAAGGGGCGCCATGGCGACAGTGACCGTCGGTTCCCTTCCCCCTACCGAAACACGCGGAAGAGTGATTTCTGTCACCTCATGTGCGGGTCGTTGCTCCACCTCGATCGCAGCGCCGTCGGGTGTCGTCAGATCCACCGTGGTCGTCGGCGCGACAACGATGAACGGCACGTGGTGGTATCGCGCCAGCACGGCGAGCGGATAGCTGCCGACCTTGTTCGCCACGGAGCCGTCGGCGGCTATCCGGTCCGTGCCGATCAGCACGGCGTCCACCTCACCCGCGGCGAACAGCGAACCTGCCGCGTTGTCCGCCAGCAGGGTGTACGGCATGCCCGCGCGCGCCGCCTCGTACGCCGTCAGCCGGGCCCCCTGGAGCAGCGGCCGGGTCTCGTCCACCCACAGCCGCCGCAGCTGCCCAGCCTCGTGTGCCGCACCCACCACGGCCAGGGCTGTGCCGGCGCCACCGGAGACCAGTGCGCCGGTGTTGCAGTGCGTCAGGATGCGGTAGCCACCGCCAGGTAGCAGTTCCTCAAGCAGCGTCAGTCCGTGACCGGCCATCCGCGCGCTGGCTTCCGCGTCCTCCCGGTGCAAGGCTCGTGCCTCGGCAAGCGTCACCGCAGCCGCCCGCTGGGGACTCGCGCCGCTCCTGCTCGCCTCGTGATAGGCGGCTACGGCCCGACGCACTCCGTGCCCGAGGTTGACGGCCGTCGGACGCGCGTACGCCAGCAGCTCAGCGGCATCGTCTACGTCATAGCCCCGGGCCGCGGCGAGCGCGATCCCGTAAGCACCGGCGATCCCGAGGACAGGAGCGCCCCGCACCGCGAGCGTACGAATCGCCTCGACCAGCGCGGGCACATCCGTACACACCAACTCCACTTCCTCGGCCGGCAACCGGCGCTGGTCGAGGAGCACCAGCACAGGTCCTTCTGGGGGTTCCTCCCACCGCAACGGGGCCGGGCCCTCAGGGGTTATACCGTCCGGGGATTCCGCGTACTGATCAGCCATTCGTCCAGTCTGCCCCGTACCGCACTGACTATTGAAGACCAAGCACAACGCAGACCCAAGAAGGCGCCCGAAACCACACGCCACCAAGTCCGACAACCGCTGTCACTGAGGCCGCCGTCCGCAGCACCCGCACGGTCTCAGGCGGCCGAAAACCCACCCACTCATTCCACTCATTGACTGAGCTCCCTGGCTGAGACGAGCCAAGAAGCCGCGCAGAAACCAGCCGCAGAGACAAGGAGCGGTAAACGCAGGAGGAGTGGTGAACGCAAGAAAGCCCTGTCGGGGACCCCGAAAGGGGCTGCCCGACAGGGCTTTTGCAATGATTGTTCGGCGGCGTCCTACTCTCCCACAGGGTCCCCCCTGCAGTACCATCGGCGCTGAAAGGCTTAGCTTCCGGGTTCGAAATGTAACCGGGCGTTTCCCTAACGCTATGACCACCGAAACACTATGAAGTTAACCAACACCGGAAACAACACGGCCGTTCGTTACTTCAGAACTAACACAGTGGACGCGAGCAACTGAGGACAAGCCCTCGGCCTATTAGTACCAGTCAACTCCAGCGGTTACCCGCCTTCC